>NZ_RDBW01000029.1:0-128518 GCF_003934235.1 Pseudoalteromonas sp. J010
GTTCATAAGCGTTCATAAGCTCCCCAAAAAGCACAAAGTGCTCATCATCGGCTTCCTATCTGCGATGGTCGGAATTGCCCTGATCCCTTCTGAAAAAGCAACCGCTTCTAAAGATAATGACGAAAAAGCCTTAGAAGTTGGAAAACGTTATGAGTTACCGGTAAAAATATCTGAAAAAACAGAGCAACTTACTGAATTAGATGCAGCACCAGCCGTCGCACCTGAATCTGTATCTCAACAGCCTGAATTTGAATTTAAAGATCACAAAGTAAAGAGTGGTGACAGTCTCGCTGTTATTTTTAAACGTGCTGGTTATTCGGCTCAAACGTTACATAATCTGGTCAATACCAACGCCGAAACTCGAAAGCTGACTAAAATACACCCAGGTGAAGTGCTTAGCTTTGCCAGTAATGAAAGTGGTGAATTAGCTCAATTAAAATACATTTTATCTAAAACTGATACCTTGCTGGTTACGCTAAACGGCGAAGGTAGCTACGAAACAAAAATCGAAAGCAAAGAAATTGAAACACGCGAAAAATCAGCGGGTGGTAAAATCAATTCTAGTTTTTGGAGCGCGGGTATCTCAGCGGGGCTTAGCGAACGCCAGATAATGAACTTCGCTGATATTTTTGGTTGGGATGTCGATTTTGCAAACGACATTCGTAAGGGCGATTCTTTCGCTCTGGTATTTGAAAAACACTATGTGGATGGTGAAGAGATCGGTAATGGTAAAATAATTGCCGCGGAGTTTATCAATCAGGGCGAACGCTACAGTGCTGTTCGCCATACTGATGACGAATTCTATACCGCTGAAGGGCGCAGCATGAAAAAAGCCTTCTTAAGAGCGCCTGTAAACTTCAAGTACATTAGCTCGAGCTTCAATCCTCGCCGCCTCCACCCTGTAACAGGCAGAGTGTCTTCTCATAATGGCATAGACTACGCTGCACGTGTTGGTACACCGGTTGTCTCAGCGGGTAACGGTAAGGTACTAAAGTCTGGTTATAACAGACTCAATGGTAACTACGTATTCATTCAACACGGTAGTAAATACGTAACAAAATACCTCCACCTGAATAAGCGCGCAGTAAAAACAGGTCAGAAAGTAAAGCAAGGCCAAAAAATTGGTACTGTAGGCGCAACAGGACGAGTCACCGGACCACATTTGCATTATGAATTCTTGGTAAATGGTGTTCACCGTAATCCTAGGACTGTGAAATTACCAAAATCAGAGCCTCTCCCGCAAGTTGAGCTAGCTAAATTCAAGCCTGTAGCTGAAATGATGTTAGCCAAGCTTGAACGTAATCGAGAGCTCATGCTTGCAGCGACAAGCAAAGACTAGCTACAGCTTGTTCTCTAGCAGCTATTATATCTTGCTACAGTGTTTAAGTTGTTTGCAATAGACCAAAAAAGGTAGCTAAGGCTACCTTTTTAGTATGTAGGAAGCAGTTTTATTTTTGCGAAAACAAAGCCAGTGCACTATTGGTCATTGCCCGAACGCCTGTGGCAATGGCGATAGGATAGTCTGGAGCAAATTTACTAGAGTGCAAAGAAGGTAAAGGCTCACCACTTTTTTGCGCGGCATCGAATACCGCTTGATTCACACCGCCTAGCCAAAAAATGGTGATGGGTATATTCTCATCTGTACGGCCAAACAATCCAAAGTCCTCGCCTGCCATTACCGGCTGAGATAAATCGACATTTTCTGCACCAATTTCCTGCTTAATCGCCGCCGTCACAAATTTCGCTAATTCCGGGTTATTATACGTAGAAGGAATACTTTCGCTGTCATGTACAATCACCTCAGGTAACAATTCGTCAGTTAAACCAGCGCTGTGAGCCACACCAGCCGTAAGACGTTTTATTGCGGCTATTTGCTGGTTACGAACATCTGGATTATAAGAGCGTAATGTAAGCTGTAACTTAACTTCATTTGAAATGATATTATGTTTGGCACCACCGTGAATAGAACCTACTGTGATCACAGAAGGCTCTAAAGGAGATACTTCCCGTGAGGTAATGGTTTGCAAGCCCAGTACAATGCGAGAAGCTAACACAATAGGATCCACTGTTGTATGCGGATAGGCACCATGCCCTCCTTTTCCTTTAACAATAATGTCAACCGAGTCCACATTTGCTAATGCGTATCCTGGTGCAATGGCCACTTTGCCCGCGGCAAGACTGGCACTCACATGCAATGCTAAGATATGATCTGGAGTGACAAAATCATCATATAAGCCTGCTTTTAACATGGCTTTTGCTCCGCCTCCTACCTCTTCTGCGGGCTGAGCGACTAACATCAGCGTCCCTTGCCACTTATCTCTATTGAGCATGAGCTGCTGCGCTGTGCCTATCAAGCTTGTCATATGAATATCATGGCCACAGCCATGCATCACCCCAACCGTTTGACCCGCCTCATCTTTTACTTTTACTTTTGATGCGTATGCTTTTCCAGTCTCTTCAACTATTGGCAAAGCATCGGTGTCAGCTCGTATCATTACCGTTGGTCCTTCACCGTTTCTCAATAAACCAACAACCCCAAAACCACCGATATTTTCTGTCACGTCAAAGCCTAAGGCACGCATCTCTTTTGCAAGGCGGTGCGCTGTTTTTTCTTCTTTGTAAGACAGCTCTGGGTGTTGATGCAAATGCAAATATAAAGATTCAAGTCTCGGCATTGCCTCAGCAACCTGCTGTTTTAAGCTAGCATCAGCATGCCAAGACAGCGTCGTCATAAGACTCAAAGCCAGGGTGGATAAGCGCATAAAGTAAGCTCCATATTGTTTTTTTAAGGATGCGATTTTGCTGGGCAAAAATCAATCATATTTATCTTTCTCTCTTCCTATTTGGATAAGTTTTGCTACCTTTAAAGAGTAGACCATAGGAATCACCATGCCAGAGATAAATATTAATATCAATGAGTTAGAGCCAGGCATGTTTGTTGTCAACGTGACTAAACAGACAGGCTCTGTGGCAATCAAAACAAAAGGTTGGGTGAGAACCCAAACCAGCATTGATAAACTGCAAAGAAGTGGCGTTTTGGAAGTGTCTGTTGATCCCAGCAAACGACTAAGTGACCATACTCCTCATGACGAACCTGCACAAGATAACAGTATTATCACTCCTCAAGTATGCTCACATGATCCTTGGCATACAAAATGTAGCGTTGAAGCTGAAATGAAACAAGCTGTGAAATTGTATGACGAAGCCAAAGCGATACAAAGCAAAGCATTTGAAGATATCAGAGCAGGAAGGGCGATTGAAGTAGACGCCTTCAAAGCAACTGCCAATCACTTTTTCGATTCAGTGTTCCGTAATCAGGATGCCTTAGCGTGTATTGCTCGGATCAGGGAAAAAGATGCGTATCTGTTAGAGCACTCTATAAACGTTTCTATTTTGATGGCTATATTTTGTAAGCATTTGGGATACTCTCGTTCACAAACCGAAGAAATGACAACTGGTGCCCTTTTGCATGATATTGGCAAAATTGAAGTGCCAGATGAAATATTAAATAAGCCAGATAAGTTGAGTTTGGATGAATATCACATCATGAAATCTCACGCAAAGTACAGCTTTGACATCCTACTTAACGCAGGGCTTAGCAAAATCGCCTGCGAAATTGCAGGGTATCACCATGAACGCTTGGACGGCTCGGGATACCCATACGGTAAAGCCGCTGATGAATTGCCTCAACATGTTAGAATGGCAGCCATCATAGATGTGTATGATGCCTTGACAGCTGAACGAGTTTATAAGGAAGGAATGACCCCTATCCGCGCTTTTAAATTGATGCGAGAAGGATGCCCGCACCACTTTGACGAGGTTTTACTCAACCGTTTCATAGGTTGTGTCGGCGTGTACCCTGTTGGTACTTTAGTTAAGCTAACCAGTGGTAAAGTTGGGGTTATTGCTCAAAGTAACCCTAATGCTCCTTTAAAGCCTACTGTTAAGGTGTTCTATCATGCTAAGTACATGCATTACATCGAAGTACAGGATATCGACTTAAATGCCAAAAAAGTCAGTGATGAGTTAGAGTCGGCCGTCAAACCAGAAGAATTTAAACTTGATCTCATCAGGTTTTTTCGGCACTCAATGCTGCCTTAACGCTAAGGCAGCCAATCTTCCATTGCCTCCAAGCTAAACTCGATACCATCGAAATCAAAGCGAGTTTGCTCTGGGGTTATTTCCAAAACAGTCAACGCCCCCAAACTATCTCCCTCATAAAGCGGCCTGTTATTTATTTTAATCCACCTTTCTTGTACGTCAGTCGCATAAATATGCGCTTGATAACGAAGGCTTGGAATACTATTTTGCAATTGTGTGGGCAATAAGCTTATGGGGGTCACTGATGCAGATTCTTTGGTTGTCGACAGCACAGCAGCTTCATCCCGAAGCTCAGTCTCTTTGACAGCCTGTGCGAACGCTTTTTTGAGCTCTTCAGACACACCTGCTAAGTCAGCGCTTTGCGCCTTGGGCTCTGAGCCGAATACTCGATAACCTGCATATTCGCCTTCAGTTTGTATCTCACCTGGGGCGTCGTCTTGTCTGACTGTTTCAAGAGCTTTGGGTTGTACTATTTGCGGTGCAGCCGTTAGCGCATCTACAGGGACTAGTTGCTGCTGATATACCGGTTGGCCTTGATTATCAACGCCAATTTGCACTGACACCCACTGAAAATGCTTATCAGAAGTTATGCTTAGAGAAACTTGAGCAGGGGCTGGCGCGACCTCAGCCGAAGCTGCGTCTGCGACCACATCTAAAGCAGTCTCAGTACGATTAACTTGTATCGTATCACTGTCTTGTGCTTGCTCTGCTAACACTGGTTTATCTGACAACGTAGGCATATTGTTGGTTTGTGGCTGAGCGTTGCTAGAAGCAATATTCTCTGGCATGTTTGCACTATTGGTTGTCTGACCAACAAAGTAGCCCGCACCAAGTGACGCTAATGATAAAAGACTAAACCCAGCGTATGTGACAAGGCGCTTATACAACATCAGCTGCGCTCCTTGTTTTTGGTTTAAATAATCTTGCTCGACATCGCTGCCTTGTTGCGATTGCTTCATTGCGCTCGTTAAATAAGACATACTTCCCTCTATACCAATTTTGCCAAACCAAAACCTGCAACAAACAACATACCTAACCATGCTGTAAACAATAACGGGGCTCGGTTGGTTACTTTATCCGTTGATGGCACTAGGTTAGTTGGCAATGCTTCTTTTGCGGCTTGAATTGTAATTGCTTTGGTGACTTGAGTTTGTGAAGCGGAGTAAGCACCTAACAGGCACCTATCAGCTAATAAATTAATCAGCCTTGGGATCCCCGCTGTTACTTGGTGCATATAGGCAACCGCATCGTGGTGAAATAACGCCTGTTGACATCCTGCTTTTTGCAAGCGGTGCTGAATATAAGCAAACACTTGAGACTCGGTTAATGGCAGTAGATGATAACGAGCCGTGATCCGCTGTGCCAACTGCCTTAATTCATTACGTTGTAGTAACTGCTGCAATTCAGGCTGACCAACAAGTACAATCTGTAATAGCTTTTTGTGGTCAGTTTCTAGATTTGTTAATAACCTAAGCTGCTCGAGTACTTCTGGTGCAAGGTGCTGAGCTTCGTCGATAATCAGCATAGTATGACCACCGCTTTGATGGTTTTGTAGCAATCTGTGCTTGATGACATCTGTCAGTGACTTTAAGGTCGCATTATTTGCTTCATACTCAATATCAAGTTCATCACAAATAGTAGCCAGCAGTTCAAGTTCTGATAATGAAGGGTTCAAAATGAAAGCCACTTGCGTAGACTCAGGTAGCTGGGCAAGCATACTGCGGGTAACGGTCGTTTTGCCTGTTCCTACCTCCCCAGTTAACAGTACAAATCCACCGGCATCGCCCAACCCATAAGTTAAATGGGCAAGTGCTTCCTTGTGACGTTCGCTCAAAAATAAAAATTCAGGATTTGGTGCGATCGAGAAGGGTTTTTCTGTTAACCCAAAATAGCGTAAATACACGACTTGTCTCTTTATTGTTATGATGGTGTCTATAATGGCAAAATCCGATTCAAGATAAAACCTCGAATCACAGAAAATGGTGTATAACAAATGAAAACCTACCTTGTTGGTGGTGCGGTCAGAGATGAGTTGCTTGGTCGACCAATAAAAGAAAGAGATTACGTTGTTGTTGGTAGCACTATCGCTGAAATGAATAAGCTGGGATACCAACAAGTTGGGAGTGACTTTCCCGTATTCTTACACCCTGTCTCAAAAGATGAACATGCACTCGCACGAACCGAGCGAAAAAGTGGACAAGGTTACACTGGATTTATATGTGACTTTGGCCCGCAAACTACCTTGGAAGAAGACTTGCTCCGTCGTGACCTTACGGTCAATGCTATCGCAAAAGATACAGATGGTACGCTTATCGACCCATTTGGCGGCCAGCAAGATATCACAAACAGAGTTTTGCGCCATGTTAGTGCGGCATTTAGCGAAGATCCTTTACGAGTGCTACGTGTTGCTCGGTTTGCAGCTAGATATCAAGATTATGGCTTCACCATTGCTGATGAGACGTGGCAACTTATGAAGCGTATGGTAATAGAAGGCGAGTTACAGACCTTAACCAAAGAGCGGATTTGGCTAGAAATAGAAAAAACGTTAGATGACCGTGGGTTTGGCCACTTTTTATCCACCATTGCAACATTGGGGGCGTTAGCTAATGTTGCGCCTTATATACCAAAATGGAACAACTCGATACACGAGCAATATCAGGCAGCACTTACACAATTCAAGAGTGACAAAACACAAGATCAGTTGGCGCAATTTTGTCTTGCTCTGCACTTTTCAGGAACTAGCATTGCGCAATTAGCCGATGCAAAGTCGCTCAAAGTACCCAATAACTATATTGAAAGCACCAAAGAGCTACTCCTAAATCTCCCCAAAATCGAGAAAAAAAATAAAAAACCTGATGACTGGCTAGAAATTTTACAAAATTTAGATGCTTGGCGTAGACCGGAGAAACTAACACGCTTTTGTTATATTTGTAGCAAGGTAAGTGATAATTTACAGGCGCTTTGTGACAAACTTAGATTGAATTTTTTAGCAACTAGCAACATAGATGTGCAACAGATCATCCACGAAGGGTATCAGGGTAAAGAGATTCAAGCGCAGCTTAAACAGCGCCGTTTAAAAGCTATACAAAATTAGTATGTACACATCAAGAGATAGGCTAAGTTTTAGCCTATCTGAAAAAGTTCCGTCAAAAATGCCCTCCCAAAAACTGTTTGGCTATTTTTAAAACAGCACGAATTACACTTGAGTTACAAATCAGACTACAAAACCGAGTAAATTCCCCTCAAAAACTTGTACCTTTTTCATCAAATTTAAATAAATTGTTTTCAAAATAATAATGACATTTGTAAGCACACACTTACCGTAAAAAAAGCATTACACAAAGAAAGACCTTAACACAATGATTAATATAGCAAAAACCAAAATAGGAACACTAAAATCACAGATTAAACCTTTTATAAACACCTGACACATACACACAAACCCCATGTTTAACAAATATTTATGGTAAAAACGCAGCACCTATATTGTGACATTGCCTCTTTGCAAATGAGAAAGAGTGCAGCGTTCGCTATAAACAAAGTAAATAAGGGTCAAAATGTTGAAGAAGTTAAATCTAGTTACTGCTAGCATCCAAACGGCACTGGTTGCCGGTGCACTAAGCAGTTCAGTAGCTGTTGCTAACGAGCAAACAGAAGCTAAATCTGTTGAGCGTATTCAAGTTACAGGTTCTCGTATTAAGCGTGTAAACCTGACTTCCCCAACTCCAGTTACTGTGATCGGTGGCGTAGAGCTTGAAAACCAAGGTATTACTAACGTAAACGATCTGCTAGCTGAGATGCCTCAAGCAACTGTTGGCTTGTCACCAGAAAATACAACCAGCTATATCTACGCATCAGGCTTAAACACGACTGACTTACGTGGTTTAGGTTCAGAGCGTACCCTAGTGCTTGTTAACGGTCGCCGTTTTGTACCGGGTTCTGTTGGTGATACTGCGGTAGATTTAAACAACATCCCTACTTCAATCATCGAGCGTGTTGAAATTGCAACGGGTGGCGCAGCTGCAGTATACGGTGCAGATGCCGTTGCCGGTGTAGTAAACATTATTACTAAAAAATCATTTGATGGCCTGGAGATCGATGTATCAACAGTTAAGCCAGAACAAAGCGGTGGTGAAGAGTACTTTTTCTCAATTACTGGTGGTCAAGAGCTAGACAAACTATCGTTCATTACCTCATTAAACTATACCAAGAATGAAAGTTACGCGAAAATGGACCGTGACTTCTTCAAACGCGGCATGAGATCTATCTCTAACCCAGCAAATACTGGCGGTAGTGATGGCGTTCCTGCGGATATCCAGTTTAACCACCCAACCGCGTTAGGTTACTACTCAGAGCGTGGTGACTTCTTTGCATGGACTGGTACAAAGACGCGTGAAGCGTTTGAAAACAATCACTACACCTTCGATGCTGATGGCACAATGCGTCCATTCGATTACGGTCTAGGTCTGATTGATGATCCTAATCCTCTTATCTCTGAGCGCGCTGCAGGCCGTTATACGTTTGACGAAGCTAACCCAGGTGATGCTGTATTCAGACACGGTTATAAAGACTACTTCCGCACACCACTTGAGCGTGTAATTGGTACTCTATACGGTACTTACGAACTAAACGATGAGCATGCGCTTACGTTTGATGCAACTTACTCAAAAACTGAAGCAACGACAGAAAGTAGCCCTGCATTCTTCTCACACACTATTCGTCGTGACAGTGCATTTGTAAATGATGCTATGGGTAAGGTAATGGATGATGCTGGCCTTGATTCAGTCACACTTTACCAAGCCAACGAGCACTTGTGGGGTGATCGTGAATATAACCAAGAGCGTGAAGTATTCCGTTCGTCTATCGGTGCCGAAGGTATTATTAATGACGATTGGGGCTATAGCACGTACTTCCAGTTTGGTCGTATTGAGCAAGATACTTTATGGACTGGTGAAGTTTACAAAAATAACCTTGCTTACGCGATTGACTCTGTAGTAGATAGCTCAGGCCAAGTTGTATGTGCACTTCGCGATGCTGATGGCAACGTAACAGGCGCACGTGAAGGCTGTGTACCATTCAACCCAATGGGCGCAACAGGTACCACTCAGGCACAACTTGATTACATTTCAACAACAGCCACACGTTTTGCAAGACATGACCAAGCAGTATTTGGCGCAACGGTTGATGGTGTATTATTCGAGCTTCCAGCAGGTTACGTAAGCGCGGCATTCACAGCAGAACACCGTCGTGAAGTTGCAAAGATCCGTCCATCTGAAAACATGGAAAAGGGCTTAATCAAAGGTAACTCTAGCCTACCAATGGATGGCGAAATTGAAGTGAAAGAATTCTCTGCAGAGATCTCCGTACCACTTCTTATGGATGAATTCCTTGCAACTGACCTAACTCTTGAAGGTGCATACCGTTACATGGATTACTCTGTAACAGGTGGCGATGATGCTTGGAAACTAGCATTAAACTGGGGGGTAACAGACGAACTTCGTATTCGCCTTAACCGTTCTAAATCAGTGCGTGCACCAAACTTAGGTGACCTATACACGCCAAACTCTAAAACATTTAGTTCAGGCCGTGCGGACGTCTGTCGCGCAGACTCAATTGCTGAACTTAGCAGCGATTACAAGTACAGAGATAACATCATCAATAACTGTCAAGCGGCTGGCCTAGCAGCAGGCTGGATGCCTTCAGATGAATGGTTATCTGGCGGCAGCCTACCTGGCTACATACAGGGTAATACTGACCTTGACAATGAAGTATCAAATGACTACACAGTTGGTGTAATTTACACACCAGAGTTCGTTGATGGTTTAGATCTCACGGTTGATTACTGGTCATTTGAAATTGACGGTGCAATTGAATACTTTGGGCGTAACAGCGTTAAGCTATGTTACGAAGCATCTTCTTTAGACAATCCTTTCTGTGGTAACTTTGTGCGTAACAAAGAGACAGGTGAAATCGAAAACTACTATGCGCGTCCAATTAACGCCGCTCAGATCACGAAAAAAGGCATGGACTTTGAATCTGCATACAAGTTTGACGCACTTAACGGAGAGTTCGCCCTTAAGTTAACTGCAACTTACTTAATTGAAGATAATCAGAACTCAACTGGCCGTGAAGAAGACTTCCGCAATTATATGGGTGAAACTGATGATGCACCACGTTGGAAAGGTCGTTTTAGCGCACTATACAGCCATGATGATTCAGCGTATGTAGTTACAGTTAACTACCGTCACAGCACAGTTGATGACAACGAGTGGACGCCAGAAGATAACAACTTCAATGACGTTTCATCATATACAACTGTAGACTTTATGTATAAAACTTACCTACTTGAAGCGCTGCAACTACGTGTTGGTGTAAATAACGTATTCGATAGAGAGCCACCACGTACTCCTGAAACGTACGATAACGGTGAATTCTTTGATGTGAAAGGCCGTCGTCTATCACTGGGTATGAAATATAACTTCTAATCAGTCGTTATTTATACTGTAAAAGCCTCCAACTGGAGGCTTTTGTCTTTTATCGTATTTTCAAGCGATTTAAACAAACTTGAGTATTCACCTCTCCCCGCTTATGATTTAATACTCCTAACAAATTTTCTGACGATAACATTGTGTGGCAGGGCAGCTAAGTATCCATGAAAACAAGCAAGTTAAGTATTCGACTCCTTTGGTATATCACCCCGTTGGTGATCTTACCCTTGCTATTTCTTGGTGGATTCACTCTCACAAACGTCACCAGTTCAACGCAACAACAAGCAAAGCTTATTGTTAGTCGCTTCGTCGAGCAACAACAACAAAAGATGTTCAATTATATTGAGATCTATCAATCTACAACCAAGCTGCTTTCAACCTCTCCTGTACTCAGCGACTTTTTAAATTCAAGCCACCTTGAAAGGATGGAAAAAACCAAACGCTTGGGGGCATTGATGGATGTTTTTGCCAGTTACAGTGAAGCGTATCCCGATATCATCAGCATAAACTTGTTGGCTCCCAGCGGTCAAAGTGCCGCGTTTTATTCTAGCAACTTGGGGGAAGCGCCTCATGCTTATCCTTTCGCAAAACAAATCTTACAAAGCAACTTGCGCCAGCATCAATTTATGGTGGCCTCAAGCGCTGGTACCCAACTGTACTTTGTCCAACAAGTTTATGGTGTTGACTACGAGTTAAAACAGCCGCGGCAACAAGGTTATATTGTTGTTCAAGTTTCTCCCACTTTACTCAGCACCAGTATTCTTGAAGCGCCGTATGATAATACCTTAAACTTACTAGTCGGTATTGACGGTGAAATATTATTTAGCTCCGACACCCACCTTATTGGTAGCTATTTAAGCGCAACGGAAATAAATGAAATCAGCAATATCGCAGATTTAGGTCGGCTAGACTCGATGCAAATCAGCAGCATCGATAACTCTGAACGAATGACTTATAGCGCTCAGCTAAGTGGCGGCTACTTTTATATCTCTACGATCCCCAAATCTTTACTGTACCGTTCTGGCAAAACGATTAGCCTTATCACTGCACTTATCGTCATCTTATCCGTTGTCACTTTACCAATATTAATTTTTATCGTTGTACGCAACTTACTCCTCAACCCTATTGAATTACTTGGTGAAGCCAGTCACCGAGTTGGTGATGGTGATTTAATGGTCGCGCTGCCAGAACACAACTCTGATGAAGTAGGTATTTTGTTTAAAGACTTCAATCACATGATTTATCAGATCCGTACCTTTCAGCGCGAATTAGAAGACTACAAAGAACATCTAGAGGAAAAAGTTGAGAACCGTACCAAGGAGCTAGAAAAAACAAACAGCAAACTTGAAGCTGCCATTATTGAAGCCGAGCAAGCTAATCAGCTAAAAAGCCGATTTTTAGCTAATATGAGTCATGAAATACGCACGCCATTGACCGCCATCATGGGATTTACCGAGCAACTCATACAACACCCGGACTCTCCTACAGCAAAGCAGCATCTCAACACCATATTAAGAAACTCCAAACACTTACTAGAGCTAATTAATAACATTTTAGACCTATCAAAAATAGAGGCTGAAAAACTGGATGTTGAGGAATCAGAAGTGCAACTGATGCCACTTATCAGTGATGTTGAATCTATTATTGAACCGATGACAAATGAAAAATTACTCAGCTTCTCAACAGAGTTTGCTCTGCCTCTTCCGGATAAGCTGTACACTGATATCACGCGCCTCAAACAAATTTTATTAAATATTGCCACTAATGCGGTAAAGTTTACGGAGTATGGTGGCGTGCATCTAAAAGTTGAGTTTGAGCCAACAGCAGAAAAGTTTATTTTCAGTATTAGAGATACCGGGATTGGCATGTCCCGTAGTGAACTAGAACGCGCTTTTAAGCCCTTTGAACAAGCAGATACCACCACAACCCGGCGCTTTGGTGGCACCGGTCTTGGGCTTTGTATCTCTAAAAACTTAGCGCAATTGCTCGGTGGTGATGTCCGTGTGCGTAGTCAACAAGGTAGTGGTAGCTTGTTTGCCATAGAAGTAGCCGGCAACTTTCATGGTAGAAGCTATGATTGGCTTGATGCGCTTGAACGCACTCAACCACAAGAGCTAGATAAGACCCAAGTGGCTGCGGTAAAAGAAATCGATGCAAAAGTCTTAGTTGCAGAGGATAACCCTGATAATCAAGAGTTAATTACCCTACTCCTGTCGAATTGGGGGATCATCCCTGATATCGCCAGTAATGGAGCTGAAGCGGTAGAAATGGCGCTTGTAGAGGACTACCAACTTATTTTAATGGACATGCAAATGCCTGTAATGGGAGGAGAAGAAGCTACACAGATGCTCCGACATGCCGCCTATGATGGCCCAATCATCGCCTTAACGGCTAACGTCATGAAGCATGATATTGATAATCACGTTGAGGCAGGGTGTGATGCTACCCTTGGTAAACCAATAGATAAAGATCAGCTAGGTAAATTATTAATCCAGTACCTAGAAATTCAAAATGATAAAGCCTCTTCTTGGGATGCGTTACTACAAACAGAAAAGTTTTTACAGATCAATCGTAACTATGTAGAAAAGCTCCCTGCACAGCTTACAGAGCTGCAAGCGCTCTACGATGAGCATGAATGGGAATCGTTAAGAGCCTTAGCTCATAGTATTAAGGGCAGTGCGGGCTGTTTTGGTTTTATGAATATTCATGAGGCGGCAGGAGAGCTTGAAAGCAGCCTAAAAAATGTTAAAAGCGGTGATCATCACTATTACTTGCTCAAGCTAACGGAAGCCATACGTTATACATTGCTAATGGATAAAGCCACCAGTAACGGTTAAAGGGTTAGCATTGGTAACGCCATTAATACAGCATCCTCACGACCATCTGTGCTTGGGTAGTAGTGCTTTCTCAACCCCATCTCAACAAAGCCAAAGTGTTGATATAGAGAAATCGCAGCAACATTCGATGCCCTCACCTCAAGAAAGATATTTTCGGCTTGTAATGCGTCAGCTCGCGCTAATAGCGCTTCCATCAATAATTTCGCATAACCACGACCTTGATGCTCGGGATGAATACAAATGTCCATTAAAGTGAGATCTGGTCCTGCTCGTTCAGCAATATAAAAACCAATCAATGTGCTCTCATTGGCAAGGCAAGCATTAAAGTAACGACCATGAAGACAAGACTGCATCGTCTTTTCAGTCCAAGGAAACGCGTGACAGGCGCGCTCAACCTGCATGATTTTCTCAAGCGGAAACTGTAATAACCCACCTTGCTCAATTTGCATTCTGTTGGTTCCAAATTAATTGCCACAATACACGCTTTTGTGCACTACTAAGCTGCGTGCTTGGCAGGCTCAGACACCCTTCAGTAAACTGAATATCTTCTCCCACAACCACTTCCACCGTAGCACCAACAGCAGTTTCAATATCTTGCAAAAGCCTTGCTGAGATTTTGAGCTGCTCTACACCTATA
The DNA here is from genome assembly GCF_003934235.1 of Pseudoalteromonas sp. J010. Classification (NCBI taxonomy): domain Bacteria; kingdom Pseudomonadati; phylum Pseudomonadota; class Gammaproteobacteria; order Alteromonadales; family Pseudoalteromonadaceae; genus Pseudoalteromonas; species Pseudoalteromonas sp. J010. Next base: position 14,064 of record NZ_RDBW01000029.1, read on the forward strand.
GAGGTATTTAGTTCAGACTGTTTAGCGTCTAAATGGGCAAATGCTGAATTTAACTTAAGTGGTACTATATCGAGAATATCTGCGTAAATTGGATTCATTGCTGTGCAGTTTACTTTTTAAATGGAGTTTACTTTGAAAGTGTACGAAGTGCAAAATAAGAAGTGGCAGGGGCGGCAGGACTCGAACCCGCAACCATCGGTTTTGGAGACCGCTGTTCTACCAATTGGAACTACGCCCCTGCAATGTCGACGCATTATAATGAGCTTTTTAAAAAGGTAAAGTGAAAAAACCACTTTTTTGGTTCAACTGCTTCTAAAATAAGCAAAAGGGCGAATATTTACTATATTCGCCCTTTCCTTTGGCTAAGTGTTAGCTCATTGTGGAAACATTATTCCCACTCGATTGTCGCTGGCGGCTTACCAGAAACATCGTAAACCACGCGAGAAATACCATCAATTTCGTTAATGATACGGTTTGAAACGTGGCCTAATAGCTCGTATGGTAAATGCGACCAACGTGCTGTCATAAAGTCGATAGTTTCAACACAACGTAGTGAGATCACCCAGTCGTATTTACGTGCATCACCCATCACGCCAACAGAGCGTACCGGTAGGAATACGGCGAATGCTTGAGACACTTTGTGATATAGATCTGCTTTATGTAGCTCTTCAATGAAGATAGCGTCAGCACGGCGCAGTAAGTCGCAGTATTCTTTCTTGATTTCGCCAAGTACACGAACACCAAGACCTGGACCTGGGAACGGGTGACGATAAAGCATGTCATACGGTAGACCAAGCTCTAGGCCAATCTTGCGAACTTCATCTTTAAATAGTTCACGCAGTGGCTCAACCAGACCAAGCTCCATATCTTCAGGTAACCCACCGACATTGTGGTGAGATTTGATCACATGCGCTTTACCTGTTTTAGATGCTGCCGATTCGATAACATCAGGGTAAATCGTACCTTGTGCTAACCATTTCGCGTTTACGCGCTGGCTGGCTTGCTCATCGAATACTTCAATAAAGGTGTGGCCAATTGCTTTACGTTTGTCTTCAGGGTCATTTAAACCGTTAAGCGCGTTAAGGAAACGCTCTTCAGCTTCGACCTTGATGATGTTCAGACCAAACTTATCACCGAACATATCCATTACTTGCTGGCCTTCATTCAAACGCAGTAGGCCATTATCAACAAATACACAGGTTAGCTTGTCGCCAATTGCACGGTGAATAAGCATCGCAACCACTGATGAATCAACACCACCAGATAGACCAAGGATAACTTCGTCATCCCCTACTTTCTCTTTGATACGCTCAATTGCATCTTCAATGATTTGCTCAGGAGTCCATAACTTTTCACAACCACAGATATCAATTGCAAAACGCTCAAGTAAACGCAGACCTTGCTGAGTATGTGTCACCTCAGGGTGGAACTGTACACCGTAAAAACGCTTTTCTTCCCAAGACATTGCCGCATGTGGGCAAGTATCCGTTCTCGCTGAAGTTTTGAATGTATCTGGGATTTTAGCAACCTTATCGCCGTGGCTCATCCACACGTCTAGATAACCTGCACCATCTTCGATATGATCCTCAATCGCTTCAAATAGCTTACAGTCACCCACTTTCTCTACTTTTGCGTAGCCGAATTCTTTTTTATCTGAGCTATGTACTTGACCACCAAGCTGCATTGCCATGGTCTGCATACCATAACAGATACCCAGTACTGGCACGCCCGCCTCGAATACGTAATCTGGTGCTTTCGGGCTACCTTCTAGTGTCGTTGACTCTGGGCCGCCTGAAAGAATGATACCTTGCGGGTTAAACTCACGGATCTGCTCTTCTGTCACATCCCAAGCCCACAGCTCACAGTAAACACCAATTTCACGTACACGACGTGCGATTAACTGAGTGTATTGTGAACCAAAGTCTAAGATCAAAATTCGGGAATCGTGGATATCTTTGCTCATTGATAATCTCGTTAGTTAGGAACTAAACAGGATAAAGCCGCATTGCGTCTCTATCAAAAGTAATAAGGGCTAGCAACTTGCTAGCCCAGAAACACGCCTTAAGGCTTAACCCATACGGTAGTTAGGTGCCTCTTTGGTGATCTGCACGTCATGTACGTGAGATTCACCCATACCCGCAGAAGTAACACGTACAAACTGCGGCTTAGTATTTAATTCAGTGATGGTTGCACAACCTGTTAGACCCATTGCACTGCGAATACCACCGATTTGCTGATGGATAATCGTTGCGATTGGTCCTTTATAAGCAACACGACCTTCGATACCTTCTGGTACCAGTTTGTCTGCTTCATTTGATTTTTGGAAGTAACGGTCAGAAGACCCTTCTTTTTGGTTCATCGCACCCAAGCTACCCATACCGCGGTAAGACTTGTAGTAACGGCCTTGGTATAGTTCAACTTCGCCAGGAGATTCTTCTGTACCCGCTAGCATTGAACCCACCATTACACATGCAGCACCAGCTACTAGCGCTTTTACGATGTCACCAGAGAAACGGATACCACCATCAGCAATAACAGGAATGTCACGGCCTTTTAAGCCTTCAACTGCATCAGAGATAGCAGTAATTTGCGGCACACCACAACCAGTCACAATGCGCGTGGTACAGATTGAGCCCGGACCAATACCCACTTTGACAGCGTCAGCACCAGCATCAGCAAGCGCTATTGCACCTTCCGCTGTTGCTACGTTACCTGCAACGATTTGTAGCTCAGGGTAAGCTTCACGGGTTGCTTTAACACGGTCAATTACACCTTGAGAATGGCCGTGAGAAGTATCGATTAGTAGTACATCAACACCCGCTTCAACCAAAGCTGCGATACGCTCGTCAGTACCAGCGCCAACACCTACCGCAGCACCCACGCGAAGACGACCTTGCTCATCTTTACACGCGTTTGGTTTCTCTTGTGCTTTTTGGTAGTCCTTAACAGTGATCATGCCTTTTAGTGCAAATGCGTCATCAACCACAAGGATCTTTTCGATACGGTGTTCGTGCATTAGACCAAGGATCTCTTCGCGAGATGCCCCTTCTTTTACCGTAACTAAGTCATCTTTTTTCGTCATGACCGTTGAAACCGCTTTTTCAAGTTTAGTTTCAAAACGCATATCACGACTCGTCACGATGCCTTCAAGTTGATTGTTGGCACCAACGACAGGGAAACCTGAGAATCCTTTATCCTGAGCAAGCTCCATTGCTTCTGCAATTGTAAGATCAGAAGTTACTGTCACAGGGAAAGAGATAATACCCGCTTCATACGTTTTTACTTTACGTACGTTACGAGCTTGCTCTTCGATAGTCATGTTTTTGTGGATAAAACCAATACCACCTTCTTGTGCCAGAGCGATCGCTAAGCGTGCTTCTGTCACCGTATCCATTGAAGCGGAAACAAGCGGTAGATTTAATTCAATCCCACGAGTCAAACGCGTTTTCAGGTTTGCTGTGTGAGGAAGAACAGTTGAATGAGCTGGTACTAAAAGTACGTCGTCAAAGGTAAGGGCTTCTTTTGCAATTCTTAGCATGTTCGCGGCTTCTCTCAAGTGAACTGAGTATAAGGAATTGCGTGCGAATTTTATCAGCGTTCCTTATGCGAGTAAATAAAATTTAGCAAAAAATATGATAAAGTAACTGTGAATTTTTTATGGAGGCCAACATGGGATACCCCAATAATAATAAAACCTATTCTGTATCAAGACTTAACAGAGAAATACGCTCACTCTTAGAGCAAGGTTTTGCCTCTGTACAACTCACCGGAGAAATTTCAAACTTTGTTGCTCCGGCCTCAGGGCATTGGTATTTTTCTCTGAAAGATGAAAAAGCACAGATAAAAGCGGCCATGTGGAGAGGGAATAATCGCTATTGTAACCACCGCCCAAGCAACGGTCAGCAAGTAGTCGTGCAAGCAAGAGTCTCCGTCTATGAGCCTCGAGGTGATTACCAATTAATTGTTGAACAGCTCGCGCCTGCTGGTGAAGGACTGTTAAAACAGCAGTTTGATGCACTTAAAATGCAGCTTGCTGCACAGGGACTATTTTCAGCCAGTCACAAAAAGCCACTACCCAATATTATCAATCGCGTAGGTGTCATCACCTCTGCCACGGGTGCGGCCATTAAAGATATTTTAACGGTACTAAAACGCAGAGCGCCACAATTACAAGTTGTCATCTACCCAGCACTTGTACAAGGCGAGGAAGCCAAGCAACAAATTTGCAAACAAATTGCGCAAGCCAATGCAAGGCGCGAAGTCGATGTCTTGATAGTTGGCCGTGGTGGTGGCTCATTGGAAGACTTGTGGAGCTTTAACGAGGAATCCGTCGCACAAGCTATTTTTACCAGTTCACTCCCCATAATCAGTGCGGTAGGCCATGAAATAGATACGACAATTAGCGACTATGTTGCGGATGTAAGGGCACCGACCCCATCTGCAGCAGCTGAACTGGTAAGCCCTGACTCAGAAGCGCTTAAGCAGCGTGCTCTACAATTACTACAATACTTACAGCAAGCCTTTGATCGCCGACTTGAGCAAGCATCACAGCGATTAGCAAACTTCGAAGCGCGACTACAATTGCAGCACCCCAAAAATCAGCTGATGCAGCAAGCACAGCGTATTGATGAATTAGAGCAGCGGTTGACCCGTGCGCAAAGTAACCTGCTGCGCCAAAAGCAATCCCAGTATCATTTACTCCAGCACCGTTTCGATAGGCTGCATCCGGAACAAAAAATTACTCACTACAAACAAGTGGTGGATTCGCTGAGTGACAAGCTTTATTCCGCTATGGAGCAAAAGCTTAACCTGCAAAGGCATCGACTTGCCGTTAGTAGCGCCAAGCTTGATAGCGTCAGCCCATTGGCCGTACTTGCTCGTGGTTACAGCATAGCTAAACAAGCTGATACGGTCATAAAATCAGTAAAAGATGTCGACCCAGATAAGCCAATTACCACTCAGTTGGCTGATGGTGAAGTGATATCGCTGGTAAAAAAAATTAAATAAGCAGAGCGCAAGATGGGGAAATAACTCCCCATTTTATCGTGTGATAACCTTACAACATTGCTGAGGTGATTGACTCATTTTCGAGCCGGTCTTCATCTTCAAGGAAATTCTGATTCATACTTTCAGCAGGACATGGGCAAGAAGGCTTGCCAACAACCTTAGCAGGAATACCCACCACTGTTGTATGTGGTGCTACCGGACTTAATACTACAGAGCCTGCGCCAATGCGGGCCCCCTCTCCCACTTCGATATTGCCAAGCACTTTGGCACCTGCACCAATCAGTACACCTGCACGGATTTTAGGGTGACGATCACCTTGTTCGTTCCCCGTTCCCCCTAAGGTTACAGATTGAAGAATAGACACATTATCTTCAATAACCGCAGTTTCACCAATAACTATACCAGTCGCATGGTCAAACATAATACCATGACCGACTTTACAAGCAGGATGGATGTCAACACCGAATACTTCAGAAGTTCTGCTTTGGATAAAACGAGCAAGTTCTTTTCTGTCTTGGCGCCAGAGGCAGTATGCAAGTCGATGTGCTTGGATTGCATGAAAACCTTTCAAATTTAAAATTACGTTGAGATAACTATCGGCAGCAGGGTCACGATCTTTAACTGCTTTTATGTCATGCGCAACATGAGTCAACATGGTATCGCAGTGTACAAATGCCTGATCGAACAACTCTCGGATAGTAAACGCAGATACGACGGCATCGGCAAGTTTATTTGCAACAATAAAACTTAACGCTGCGCCAAGACACTCATGGTTTAAAATACTCGAGTATACGTGGCTTGCCAGTAATGGCTCTCGCGCAACTAGCTCATTGGCTTCTTCGCGTAACTTGTTCCAGATCTCATGTCTCATGTAATGTACTTCCGATAATACTGATGCTTAATATAGTGTAACGCTTAGATTGATTCAGTGTCATGTATTATAAAAAATCAGGCTTCAAACACTTGGTTATATCTAATAACCAATATATTAAAATACGGTTTAGATATACCAAGTAGACCATAGATTCTTACAATTTAGTACTGTCGAGCTAGACAGTTCTTCGTATAATACGCCCCATTGCATACTACCAACGCAGGATCGAGAATATGTCGATAAAGATCAAGACCACAGATAGCAACAAACCAAATGGCACAGGGCTTGCTCGACTTATCAAAGCAACCCATTGCTCAGTGAAAGGGATGAAAGCGGCGTACAAAGAAGAGTCTGCATTTAGACAAGAAACTTGGTTGCTAATAGTGAGTATTCCTTTATCCATTGTGCTAGCGCAAAGCATTGCTCAATGGGCACTGTTAGTCGGTAGTGTGCTGTTAATATTAGTGATTGAACTTATCAACTCAGCAATTGAAGCACTTACAGACAGAGTGAGTACCGAACATCACTTATTATCTGGTCGTGCAAAAGATATGGCTTCAGCTGCCGTGACACTAACATTACTAATTGCATTTCTAATTTGGGTAACCGCAGCGATAGAGTGGTTCAACACCATTACCTAAAATTGTCCGTGACTTTGACACAAAAAATGGCGGCTAAAAACTTAGCCGCCATTTTCATTACTCAGTGCACTGATTATTTAAACACTTTTTCTACATCTAGCGTTTTAATATTCTGACTTGGAATATTCAGTGGATACGTGGCAATTTCAGCATCTTCTGCCAACAGTGCTTCTGGCTTTTTCGTGTTATAGGTCATAGGTGATGACTGCTTATCACTTAAACGTTTTGCCATGTCTTTAGCGTCACCCGTGATAAATACATAGTGAATATTATCGGTCTGCAAATTCTCTTTGATAACACGGTTGATGTCATCAACAGATAGAGACTGCAACTGCTCAGTCACATACTTCACAAATTCATCGGTATTGTAAAATTGACTATCTAACGCATAGCCTAGCTGTCTATCTTGGCTCRCCACCATTTGCGGCACAAAGTTAATTAAGAAGTTACGTGTCGCCTCAAAATCGGCTTTGCTCATCCCTTCTTTGATCAGCTTATCTAGCTCAAATAAGGCAGTACGTGTTGCAAAGTGTGCGTCATTATTAGAGCGCAGTGGGCGTAACCATACTTGGAAGATCTGCTCACTACGGCCTAAGTTTGCGTCTGGCTTGGTTTGGAACATCCCGCGAGGGAAGTATTCAATATACGCATAATCGCCATAGTTCATGCCACGAACTTGACGAATGCGTTGGTACAAGTGGCTGTTAGCACTGCGGTGCTCACCAAAGTATGAGCGCACCAACCAAAGTGCAGCCCAGTCTTTGTTACTACGAGTAGTGTCAATTGGGAAACCAAAAGAGACTGCTGTCGACTTGGCATTTTTCTCTACAATCGTCGCATGACGCCCTAACAATGTTGGCGCATCAGGCACTTGTAAACGTGCTTCTTGGCCTTTTGGCAGTGTTGCAAGATCACTAAACATCTCTTCTTTTAGCTGTTTATCAAGCGCACCTGTAATACCCACGTTAAGTTTTGCTTGGGTAAACTGCTGAGCATAAAACGCTTTCACATCATCCAATGTAATCGCTTCTAGGTCAGATAAATCACCAAAATTGTAGCTTTCGTATGGGTGACCTTGATACAACTCATGATATAGCACTTCTTTACCTAACTCTTCGTCATTCGACGCTTTTAGGCCAGCTTTGATGCTATCAATAAGCTCTTTTTTCAGTCGATTAAAGTCGTCCTCTCTAAAACCTGGTGCCAGCAACTGCTGACTCACAATGCCATACCACTGCTCTGCATTGTCTTTGTGAATACGGCCTCGTAGAGAAATCATTTCTTTATCAATTTGATAGCCAAAACTACCCGCAATTGGATAAAGCGCTTTTTGAATCTCTTTGTAAGATTGTGATTCACTACCACCTTTGGCTATCATTGCAGCCGTCAACGCAGCAAGCCCTTTTTTGCCTTCAGGATCAGCGGCAGCACCGGTATAAAACAGGAAGTTTACATCCACCAGTGGAGAGTTATTGGTTTTATCTAGTACATTAAAATGACGTGTTGCAGGCTTGTCCATTTTTGCAACTAACTTGTCTAGTTCGACTTCTTTATCAAAGCCTGATACGGACTCAAGCGCCGACATAGTCACCGTAGTACGGCTACTATCGACAAAGTATTTATTGGCAATATCACGTATATCTTTTGCAGTTACTTGGTCAGCTGTCGCATACAGCTCATTGATAACCTCAGGATCTCGCTCAAAATGCACATAACGTGCAAGTGTAGAAGCAATTGCTTGCGATGAGTCAAGGCCGTTAATAAAGCTATACTTTGAGTTAGATTTAAGCGCTGCCAGCTTATTTTCGTCGACTAATTCTGTGCGAGCTTTTGCATATGTGTTGTTAATCGCATCACGTACTGTCGCTAAATCTTTTTCGTTTTCCACTTTAACAAATACGTGCAAAAGCCCAGGATCTTTAGTCTCAGGGTTGTAGGTAAACATTTGACTTGCCAGCTGCTTGTCTACTACCAACTCTTGGTATAACTCAGAGTTACTAGAGAAATAAAGCTGCGAGATCAGATCAAGTGCTGCACGATCTTTTTTCTTTGGCTCCCATGCTGCACCTTTATAAGAAACTAGCAACCAGTGCCCTGGCAAGCCGTCATATTTCTCGTGCACATAACGTGCTTGCTCTTGCTTTGGCTCAACTGGAATATCTGCTTGGTAATCACCTCTTTTCCAATTGCCCCAATGCTTTTTCACCATCGCTATGGTTGCTTTAGGGTCAACATCGCCCACGATCACCAGTGATACATATTCAGGCTTATAGAAGCGCTCAAAGAATGTTTTACCATAGGCCATTTGATCAGGCATTGCCTCAATGTCTTCAAAAAAGCCCATCGTGGTATGCTTATAAGTATGTTTGTCGAATGCTTCTTTTCTTACCGCAGAAAGTAACTTACGCACAGGACTTGCATTGTTTTTAAGGTACTCTCCTTTGACAGTGAGCGCCTCGGTACGGAACTGCTCCTCACTGTACGTCAGGTTTTGGAAAATATCGGCTTCGATTTCCAATACTTTATCTAAGTGCTGTTTAGAGAAGTTTAAATGATAGTTAGTAAAGTCATTGGTTGTATAAGCGCGATTATCGACACCTGAATTTTTCAAAATATCTGAGTACACATCTTGAGGATATTTTTCTGAGCCTTTAAACATCATGTGCTCAAAGAAATGAGCAAAGCCTGTTTTGCCGGCTTCAACTTCATTGCGTGAGCCAACTGATACTGGAATTTGTAGTGATACGACATCAGGGTAATTGGTTTTTACTACCATAACACGAAGGCCATTTTCTAACTCTTCGAGTACGTAATCTTGGGCAAATACTTTATTTGACTGAGCGGCTTGAGCACCAGCAGCTGCATTCTGTGTACTATCGGCATTAGTCATTGCACAACCACTAAGCGCTAGGCTCACGGCAAAACTAGTTGCTAGTAATTTGAATTTCATGGATTGGTTCCTAATCATATTTTTATTCTAAATAAGTAGTGATCACTTACTTCAGCAAACTTCTTGATTATGCCCCAAAGCGATACTCGCTTTTGTGGACGCAGATTATGGCTTTAACGCTTCAAGAGAAAATCATTGACCCTAACCAAGGGGTATATTTAATTGGTACCACACCACCAAAGATAGGCACCACACCCGAGCAACTCAAAGCAATCGCAGCTAAGTTGCTAGGACGTTTACATGAAATCGAATACGATGGTGTGATAATTTACGATATTCAAGATGAAAGCAGCCGCACGCAAGTGCCGCGCCCATTCCCATTCAAACACACTGTTGACCCTTGTGAATATAGTCAGTTGATCMGTGAATTATCACACCTTGATGTTATTACCTATAAAAGCGTAGCACAGCGTGACGGTGAAGCATTTAGCAACTGGCTTAGCAGCACTAAACAACAATATGGATTGGACAATCTGGTGTTAGTTGGAAGCCCTTCTTCAACAGGCGATATTAAGCTACCATTATCAGAAGCCTATAAGGTGTTAAAGCACCATCAAGAGGAGTTTTTCTTAGGTGGTGTAACCATCGCGGAGCGTCATGCTAGTAAGCGTAATGAGCACGAAAGATTGATTGATAAAACAGTCCAAGGCTGCCAGTTTTTTGTCTCCCAAGCTGTCTATGATGCCCAAGCAACCATAGATCTGATCACAAGCTATGCTCGTACTTGCAAGCAACAGGGCACGACACCAAAACGTATTATTTTAACTTTTACTCCTTGTGGTGGAGAGAAGACTTTACAGTTTATGCAGTGGCTGGGTATATCCGTGCCGGAGGCGACTAAGTGGCGTATGTTAGATGCAGAAAATACGCTGAGCGAGTCCATTAGAATTTGTAGAGAAAATCTAGATCAAATCTTAAAAAGTTGTTCACACTTAGATATTTCTCTTGGTTTGAATATTGAGAGTTTAACGAACCGTAAAGAAGAAATTGATGCCTCTATCAACCTGTATCGCCTACTCAAAGCAACCATGGAATTGAGCCTTGCAGAAAAACAAATTGCTTAATCATTGTATAAATGAAAAAGCCAGCTTGACTCCACAAACTGGCTTTTACCTAACCGGACTAGAAAGATTAGCTAAAACTTAAGAAAGCGATTAGCCCTACTCCAAGTAATAAACGATATATAACAAATGGCATCATACCCATACGTTCGATAATTTTTAGAAAGAAGAATATACACGCATAAGCTGAAACAAACGACAATACCGCGCCACTTAGCAGGGCATTCCAATCAACCACTTCATCGCCCACTGCCAATTCTAAACTATAGTAAAGCCCCATCATCGAAATCACAGGAATAGACATCAAAAACGAAAATCTTGCGGCACTTTTCTTATCAAGCCCTAGCAATAATCCAGCTGTAATTGTGATCCCAGATCGCGATGTTCCAGGAATAACCGCAGTAATTTGCGCCAGTCCAAGTATCAATGCGCTTTTCCAATTTAGCGCAAACTCGTCTTTGATCTGTTTTGCTTTCACATCGGCATACCACAGCAATAAACCAAAAACGATAGTAGAGATTGCAATAACCCACGCACTGCGTAAGTAGATTTCGACAATATCTTTTAATAGAGGCGCCAGTAATACAAATGGAATTGTCGCAACAACAATACACCATGTCAGGCGGCTCTCTTTTGAATGCTGACCTGAAAACGATTTAAACCAGCCAGATAATAAGCTTACTATGTCGCGCCAAAAATAAATAACGACGGCAAGCAGGGTTCCTACATGAACAGCAACATCAAAAGCCAACCCCTGATCTTGCCATCCTAGTACCTGTGAAGGCAGTAATAAGTGTGCTGAACTAGAAATAGGTAAAAACTCAGTGAGACCCTGAATGATTGCAAGGACAACAATCTCGATAAAACTCATAACTTGGGAAACTCCACTTTCCATAATTTTTGACTTGGGTTGTGATATTCCTGCCACAACTGAGCGATTGATTTCCCCTCAACAGGGTGAATAAAATCAGCGGCAAGTTCAGCTAATGGCTGAAGCACAAAAGCATTTTTGGTTATTTCATCCCTTGGCAGCTGAGCTGGTGATGAACAAATAAGGTGATCATAAAAAAGAATATCGAGATCTAAGGTACGCGGGCTAAACTTTTTTTCGTTGCAGCGACGACCATGATCGTACTCTATCGACTTAAGCCGTGTATAAACCTCATTTAAAGACATTGGCGTGTGTGCAGCAAATACTGAGTTATAAAAATTACTACCGGTAAAACCGACAGCCTCACTCTCAAATACACTTGAATGTCGGTAATTTGGAAAATGCTTTATGAGTGTTTGTAAACCACTTAGTAAGTTTTTTTCTTTCTCAATATTGGAGCCAAGGCTGATAAAAATTTGTGCCATGATAATGCTACTTCTTACGCACAATTTCTACACCCACCGTTTGTGCTTGCGCCACGGCTGCGGGTTTGCTTACTTTTATAAGTACTTGCTGTACATTAAATTCATTTAAAATCATTGCCGCTAGCTGCTCGACTAAAGTTTCGAGTAATTCTACTGGCTTGGCTTGAGTATGCGCGCTAATACGTTCACTGACTTTGGCATAATCCACGGCCAAATTAATGTCGTCGAGGCGCGCTGCGGCGCTAATATCGGTCAACATCTCAACATCAAAGTAAAGGCTTTGTTTACTTTCTTTTTCAAAGTCGTACACTCCTATTATGGCTTCGACGTGTAGCTGTGAGATATAGACTTTATCCATGTAAACTCCAAACATGTTTATCGCTTTTATCTTCCCGCATTAAATAAAGCGCAAGTGCGCTAAATTGCAGGACTTAAGACCGCCGATCATAGCCCAAAACAACGCAATAAAAAATAAGGAAGACAGTGTTAATCAGTTTAATGTGCGTATGTGCTTATTTATTAGGATCGATTTCCTCCGCAATTCTGGTGTGTCGACTGTTCAAGCTTCCAGATCCGCGCTTTAGTGGCTCCAACAATCCAGGGGCGACCAATGTATTGCGGTTAGGAGGAAAGGTCCCTGCTGTGCTAGTGCTTATCTTTGATATTTTAAAGGGCACCATTCCAGTATGGGGTGCCTACTTCTTAAATATCGAGCCTCTTTGGTTAGGCGCTATTGCAGTAAGTGCATGCCTTGGACACATTTACCCTGTGTTTTTTCATTTTAATGGCGGTAAAGCAGTGGCAACAGCGTTTGGGGCACTCTTACCTATTGGTTTATCACTTGGTGGATTGTTGATAAGTACTTGGCTTGTAGTACTGGCGCTAACGCGTTACTCGTCATTGGCAGCAATCGTCGCGGTCGCTGCTGCGCCACTTTATACTTGGTGGATAAAACCATTATATACGTTACCGGTGAGCTTTTTGACCGTCGTCATTATCTTTCGTCACCGAGCTAATATCAAAAGGCTCCTTGCAGGTAAGGAGCCAAAGGTGGGTAAAAAGTCTAAAGATTAACGTAAGATAGCCTACACTTTTTCAAGGCTATCTAGCGGCCAGCGCGGCTTAGTTTTCATATCAAGCGGCGCATACTGCCCGGCCTTTAAGCGCTGCATACCAGCATAAGCAATCATAGCTCCGTTATCCGTGCAAAACTCAGTTCGAGGATAATACACACGACCTTTCATCCCCAGCATCATACGTTCAAGCTTTTGTCTTAGCTCGGTGTTAGCACTAACACCACCAGCAATCACAAGGCTTTTAATGCCCGTTTCTTTTAAAGCACGCTTACATTTTATCGCTAGCGTCTCGACCACAGCAGTCTGAAAGGCATGAGCAATATCCGCTTTGGTTTGCTCATCATCTCCTTCGTTACGAATGGTATTTGCAGCCGCTGTTTTTAAGCCACTAAAACTAAAATCTAATCCGGGTCTATCGGTCATCGGTTTTGGAAAGGTAAAACGCCCCGGCTGACCTTGCGTCGCCATTTTAGCCAGCATAGGCCCCCCCGGATAATCAAGACCCAGTAATTTGGCTGTTTTATCAAATGCTTCGCCAGCAGCATCATCCACTGACTCACCAAGCACTTCATATTCACCAATACCAGACACCTTAACCATCATCGTGTGACCACCAGATACAAGTAGCGCAACAAACGGAAACTCCGGCTTATCATCTTCGAGCATAGGTGCCAGCAAATGACCTTCCATATGATGAACAGCAACAGCTGGTACTCCCCAACCAAACGCTAACGAGCGACCGATTGAAGTACCCACCAGCAATGCCCCGACTAAACCAGGACCTGCGGTATAAGCAATCCCATCTAGATCTTCAGGGCCACAACCTGCCTCTGCAAAAGCAGCTTCAATAAGCGGGATAGTCTTGCGCACGTGATCGCGAGAAGCAAGCTCTGGTACCACCCCACCATAATCTGCATGCACCTTCACCTGAGAATATAATTGATGTGCTAATAGCCCTTGCTCATCATCATAGATAGCAATACCAGTCTCATCACACGAGGACTCTATACCTAAAATACGCAAGTTACTTTCTCCAAACTCTTTACTGCAATCGCTGATTATACGAAATCAGTTACTCAAGTTCCAAACCTATATTAGTTTGTCCGTCAGCAAGAGCTAATTCCTTCAATGACTTCACTGAATCGCTGCTAATTCGCCCCATTTTCTCTACATGCTCAATAAGCTCTGCCAGTATTTCAATTTCGTATTGCATTTGTGGATGTTCGCGTATCAATTCATTTGTCGGTAATACATCCTCAGCCATCAACATAAACTCTATATATTTTGCTACTGTGGCTTGTGAGATTTTAGCGACACTAACAAACTCGTGTTCATCTTTAGCCATTAAGCCTTGCAACATGCCAAGCAGCGCTGTCGCAACATCAATCGCGGGATAGGTACCAAACATATCAAAGTCGCTCAGCTCAGGTACATTTGGCTCAACCTTTTCGACTAGCTTCTCCAAACTGATTTTACTTTTTGGGATCAGAATTTTTTCCCAGATCAAATTCAGCGTATTTCGTAAGACTTGCTCATCGCCAAAGCCTGTTGCTTCGCTAAAAAGCGAGTAATTAGGCAACATTCGCTCAATAATTGCAGCGCCTAACACTGCTTTTTGAAGATAATTTAACTCTCTAATACGTTGAAAGTTATTTGCTTTACTCATGCTTACTTCCACATTGCCAGCAGTATTCAAATGCCGGTCCATTTATTTCAGTACAATGATGACACTGCCAGTCGGCCTGTTTCACAGCACTGTGACGACGTAATTTGTTATAGTTTACCAATAATTTCTCAGCCTCGGGTAACTTTATTGCATAAACAAGCAGCTTGATTGCAGCCTGCTCTAAGGGGATCTCCCCCATAGCGCCAGATAAATGTTCACCTTGTAGGCGCACTTGAATATTCGCTTGCTCTAACATCCCTTTGAGCAAATGCGCTTCAACAAAATCAGTGGTCGAATACACCTGCTGCCAACGAAAAGATGCTACGCTCATATCGCTATACTCATATCGCTATACTCATGCTAAAACCTCACCCTACTTATTTGTTGCTTGATAAAATAGCTTATTATCATCACACTTAGTTACTCTGTTATTCAAAATCAGTACTATTATGACGTTAACCACACCTGGCTTGTTATTTCCGGCCATTTCACTACTACTGCTTGCTTACACCAACCGGTTTTTAGTACTAGCACAGCTTATTAGAGAATTAAATGCCAGAGAAGGCGATACCATAAGACCCTTAGTAAAAGCACAAATTGAAAATTTAAGAAAACGAATAAGACTGATAAGACGCATGCAAGTTTGGGGAGTAATTGCATTTTTATTATGTACACTATCAATGTTTGCGCTATTTCTTGAGGTGTCTTTACTGGGCGTCACGCTATTTGGAGCAAGCCTTTGCAGTTTAACGCTATCGCTTTTGTTATCTCTTTATGAGATCCATATCTCGTGCGATGCAATAGAATTAGAACTGCGAAATATCGAGAAAAAGCCACAACAAGATTAGCACCCTCAATACTGCCGACTATACTAACGTTGAGTCAGCATAAAAAGAGGAGCAATCTGTGAGCGGATTTTTGTTCTCAGATGAAGTGCCAGAAAGCCCTACAAACAATATCGTCGATACCTATTGGGATATACTCGTGGTAGATGATGAAGAGGATATTCATCAAGTCACAAAGTTAGTATTATCTGGCTTTAAATTTGAAGATAAAGCACTTCGTTTTCATCACGCTTACTCTGCACAAGAAGCAAAAGAAATTTTGGCATCACAGCAAAACATTTCAGTAGGGCTGATAGATGTTGTGATGGAAAGCAACCATGCAGGGTTAGACCTGATCCGGTATATCCGTAATGACTTAGAGAACTTTGATATCCGACTCGTTTTACGAACGGGGCAACCTGGCGAAGCACCTGAAGAGTCAGTGATCCGCGATTATGATATTAATGACTACAAAAATAAAACCGAGCTAACTGCTGTTAAGTTAAAAACACTACTTTATTCTGCTTTAAGAGCACATAGGGATATTCAAACCATAGAAAAGCATAAAATGGGACTTGAACGCATTATTGATGCGTCATCCAATTTTTTACAGTGTAGCAATATTCAAGATTTTGCATCAACCATATTATCTCATGTATCCGCAGTAATGGGATTATCAGACTCAGAAATTTATTGTGCCGCAGCCGTTAACCACCAAGCGAATGCCCCGACAAAATTTAAGTTATTGGCCGCGTCCGGTGAGGGGGTTGAACCACACAGTGGATCAATACCTGATAATGTACAAAAGCTCTTTGTAAAAATACATAACAACAAAACTTCACTCAAAACGCGTAATGAATATATAGGTTACTTTCCCTCTCAAGAGGGTAACGAAACAATGATTTATGTGAGTAAAGAAAGTGACTTACATACAATGGACTTTCAGTTACTAGAGTTCTTTGCTAACAATATCGCACTGGCTTACGACAATCTGAAATTGCGCGAGACCGTTAAAGATTCTCAAAAAGAGCTTTCTTATATTCTTGGCGAAGCAGTGGAAAAGCGCTCTAAGGAAACCGGCTCACATGTCAAACGAGTCGCACATTATAGTATGTTGTTGGGGCAGCTATATGGGCTCTCTCATTACCACGCTGAAATCATTAAACTCGCCTCTCCCCTACATGACATTGGTAAAATTAGCATACCTGATCACATACTCAATAAACCTGGAAAGCTTACCGATGAAGAATGGTTAATAATGCAGACCCACGCCCAGCAAGGCTACGAAATCTTGAAAAATTCAACAAATGAGATTTTGCAATGTGGTGCACTAATTGCACATCAGCATCACGAAAAATGGGATGGTTCTGGGTACCCACAAGGGCTAAAAGGTGAACAAATTAACATTGTTGGCAGGATCACGGCATTGGCTGATGTGTTTGATGCATTGGGCAGCGAACGCTGCTACAAGCCAGCTTGGCCGCTCGAGAAAATAATTGAGTTAGTCAACAATGAAAAAGGAAAACAATTTGATCCCAAGTTGGTTGACCTTTTTCTAAATAATCTGGAACAATTTATTGAGATACGTGATAGGTATCCTGACTAACTTTGTAATCAGAATGTAAAAACTTCACTTTCCTTTTCCCGTTTTGTGTATTATTATTGGGAAAAGACGTAATAAATGTGTTTTAGTTGAAATTAAAAGGAATTTCACATGAGATTTGAACAACTCGAGCAGTTCGTTGCATTAGGCAATTTAAGACATTTTAGACAAGCTGCGGAACAAACCCAGATCAGTACCTCAGCCTTAACGAGGAGCATCCAAACTCTTGAAGATGAGATAGGGTGTGAACTTGTGAAGCGCTCCACTCGCTCCGTCAAGTTGACCGAACAAGGTGAACTCTTCTTAAAATATTGTAAAACGACGCTTTCAGAATTGGAGTTGACCAAGAAAACGATTAAGCAAAGTTTATTTGGTCGTGACAACCAAAAGTTAATTATTGGTTACACAAACCAAGCAAGCAGTATTGTCCCGGTTTCTTGTGGTCAGTTTCTAGCGCAATACCCTAACGTCAAAATTGAAATGCAATTGCAAGACGAGCTAGAACTCACTCGTAAGCTACAACTTGGTGAAATTGACATCAGTGTATACCTTCAAAGCGCTAACAGCATCGTGAGTGACATACATTTACCAGATCAGTTAGTTCTATTTGTTTCTAGAAGTCACCCACTTGCTAATCAAGATAGTATTCGTAAAGCAGAGTTAACTCAGTATCCAATGTACGGCTGTTTTTCTCAGTCGAAACAAGTACAAAGCATGCTAAATGAAGCTGTTGAGTCGCTGAATAAATCGACTGGGGTGAAAATAGGTAGTATTGAACAAGTTATTGCTGGCCTGAAAACAAGCAATAGTTTCGCTATCGCGAGTATTGAACATTCAAAATCGATAGCACAAGACCCAAATCTAGTGTTACYGAAGACAAATAAGGCATTAGATAGGGAGCAATTGATCGTACAAACTAATCACCAAATTGGTACCAACGATCATATTAATCATTTGCTTGAATTGATTGAAGATGCTGCATCCTCAAAGAGTAAGCAAACAATCACTTACTAATAAGTATTTAACCTTAAACTTGAATAAGAGGTGGGCTAGCTTGTTTTTAAGTCCATCTTGGATGATTTCTCAATCTATAGCTGTCACGCGATAGACGCGCATTACCTATCCATATTTCAAGTTTTTTAATCTAATGAATACTTGAGCTAGGGTGAGCCAAATTACTTTGTTTAAAGCTCGCCCTTAATTGCCCTTTGTATAGGTTGAGCGTGTTTAAGAAACCACCTCCACCACTTTATGCTTTCAAAGAGCCAACGCCCTACCCGCCAAAACTGACAGAGAAAAGATATCCATTAGTAAAAACCTACCTTCCAGTGCTCACTCATATTAGCGCTCTACAGTGGCATAAAACCAAAGACGACACCTGCAAAAATAGCTAATCCAACATAGTTGTTATTAAGAAAGGCCCAAAAACACGCATCACGCTCTCGGTTTCTTATCACATATAGCTGCCTAATTAGCAACGCGATAGCAACGCTTAAACCAAGCCAAAATAAGTAATTCAATTCATATGCGTAACCAATCGCAGCCATTATTGCTATAAAAAGTACGTTTAACATAGCAATGATATGTCTGTCCCATTGACCAAATAGAATAGCTGTAGACTTAACGCCAATTTTTACATCATCATCCCTATCTACCATTGCATACATAGTGTCATACGCGACAGTCCAAATTAGGTTAGCAGCGAAAAGTATCCAAGCAAGCACAGGGACGTGCTCATTAGCAGCCATGAAGGTCATTGGGATCCCCCAACTAAATGCAGCACCGAGAACAAATTGTGGCAAATTTGTATAGCGCTTCATCAGCGGATAAACCGACGCTAATGCTAAGGCACCCAAAGATAGCGCGACCGTTTGCCAATTTAGCAATAAAACAAGTGCAAAAGCTAACACAATCAATGCAAAAAATAGTAATAACGCTTCTTTACTTGTGACAGCGCCTGTTGCAAGCGGTCTTTGTGACGTCCGCTTGACCGCACCATCCACCTTGCGATCCGCAAAGTCATTAATCACGCAACCGGCGCTACGCATGATAAAAACGCCGAGTGCAAAAATCACAATTAAAGACAGCGTAGGAACACCTTCGGCAGCAAACCATAACGACCATAATGTTGGCCATAGTAAAAGGAGCGTACCAATGGGTTTATCCAAGCGCATTAGCTGGCTGTACGCTTGCCACTTTTGTTTATTAATCATAAAAACTTTCCGATATAAACACTTCGCAAACTAGAATTTTGGCGTTGCCATTTTTAAACCAGCTCTTTCTGGCAAAAAGCTCAGTTGGGGAAGAGAGCGAAGCTCCCATTAAGCCAGCCAGTGATAAATACTCAGATGCTCTAAGTCGTATGTATTCAAGTTCACCTCTGTGCCAGTTTAAGTCCGAAAAAAGGATTTCTCCCAACGGAGTATCTCCTATCAGGTGGACGCCAGTATTACAAGCTTGTTCGTTAAGCCAACTTTGACCATATATTGCCGCTCTACCGTTGCAATTAAGTGTGACTTCACGGCACCAAGCGACGCTTGAAAGATCAGCTTTCAACGTATCTGGCACATCTTTTAATTCATCACTCAAAACTGAAACCGAAAAGCTATCACAGCTACTTTTTAGCTTTGCAGTAAGCGAATGGGTTTCATATAAGTAAGGTGCCAATGCAGCCTCTACATTCACTAACTGAGTATTTTTATGCCAAGGAAGTTCTAAAGGTAATTGCAAAAGCAATGTTCTATATCCATTTTAAAAATTCGCCGCCATCATAGCAGAGCGAGCGCTATCTAAAAAGTTTATGTTTGTGTACAAGCCAGCTGTAAAAGCAACGCAATTATGTATAAACTAAGTAAAAAGTAATTTGCACTAGGATACCTAACCAAATATGAGAATGTTAGCTGTTGTACTTACTGTATGCTTAGCACTATCTGCGGCTTTCCCCGCTAAAGCGGACTCGAATATTGGGTATTTTGGGTTTGAGCCAGATATTATTACTAACTATATCGGCCAATCTAATAAGAAGCTGGGCTATGTTCGTGTTACAGTGGATCTGATGCTGAATGATGTGTCGAATATTGCAGTTGTCGAGCACCACACCCCCCTACTCAGAGATGCAATAGTTCAAATATTAAGTAAAGAGAATGAAGAAACGGTCAAATCATTAACAGGTCGAGAAGAAATCAGAAAGCGTTGTGCCGAAAAGTTAAAAACCCTATTAAAAGAAGAAACTGGACAAGAAATTGTCCGTGATGTGCTATTTACTAAGTACTTATATCACTGATTTTAATACCAATTTGCTTAATTAAGTGGTCTATTTGGAGGCGAGAAAATCTTGTCGATAACTCCGCTACCGCGTCCTGCTATCGCTAAGGTACCTACATCCATATAGGCAAGGCAAAAATTTTGCTATTTAGTTGTTCTAAATGAGAAATTTTTAACACTGTTAGCGTCGATATTAACGCTTCCATGTTGAACACTGTCAGCGCCATCATACGCCCCTCATCATACAAAGAGACAACATCTTTTTATGCTTCCCTTTTATTTTGATTATTCGGCCAGCACGCAGCAATAAACATACCTGATAACAAACCAAACAAATGAGCCCAATTAGCCATACTAATGAAAAATGTATCGGTGAAGCCAAACAACATCCACAGCAGCATAAAGCCGACAATTGGCTTGGATACCAATGGTAGTTGTTGCGGGTTTTTATGACCAATAATCCAGCAAAAGCCCAGTAGCCCATAAACCACGCCACTTAAACCACCAAAATTAGCATCTACAAATACAAACTGCATAAAGTTACTGGTTATACCGGTCACAAAATAAATACAGATTAAAGACCAAAGCCCAAAACGTTTGCTAACTTGAGCGCCAAGGTGTAACCACCAGCTTAAATTAAAAATGAGATGTATTGCACTAAAGTGGATCAGCGTAGGAGTTATCCAAGCCCATGGTTTATCCAAAGAAAAGCGAAATAATGAAAAGATATGGTTAGCATCACCAAACAGCATAGTGATGAACACTATGATACTGACAGCAAATACCCCTTGAAGTAACCAGTTGAGAGTTAAAAAACGCTGGACTAGGTTAAGCTTTTGTCCTTGATAATTAAATAGCCCTGCAGTACTGCCCGTTTGCCAAGACGCGGCTTGATACCGTTTAGCCTCAGGGTTGGCTATAAATTGCTGCCATAAATATATCGCTTGCTGCTCATCGCCACGCTCAAGCCACACTTCAACTTGTTGCCCATCATGACTACGTAAAATACACTCAATCCCCTGAGTCTTTATATAGTCAACAGCCCCTTGAGCAAGTCGAGGGTTGTGATAATGGGCAATTAATTTCACTTTTCGATCTCGTTAGGCAGTTCACTTGCCCACTGTGTGAAGCCACCGTCCATGCTATAGACTTCCTCAAAACCTTGTTCTACCAAATAGTTTGCAGCGCCTTGTGATGAAATGCCATGGTAACAAACCACTATTATTGGCTGATCGAACTCTTTTTCCTGCATAAAGTGTGCAAGGTTGGCATTTGATAAATGCTCAGAGCCAGGAATATGCCCCTGAGTAAAAGTGTTTTCATCGCGTATATCTGCAATAACCACTTCTTCATTACTTAAGAGTGCATGTGTGTCTGCTACTGAAATATGTTTAAAGGACATGTGCTACCTATTTTAATACCTAAAAAGTAAAAGACGACTGAACCCAATGTGGGCTTAGCCGTCTTTGTATTATAACTGCTCATTGATGCTGGGAGCAAAGGTCAACAGACCCTAATCCCAGTTCAAAATAACTTTACCCGATTGGCCAGAAATCATCGTATCAAAGCCTGTTTGGTATTCATCAATGTGGAATTGATGTGTGATAATTGGGTCAAGGTTCAAGCCAGATTGGATCAAACTTGCCATTTTATACCAAGTTTCGAACATTTCACGACCATAGATACCCTTGATAACCAAACCTTTGAAAATCACTTGATTCCAATCTACAGCCATATCCGAAGGTGGAATACCTAACATGGCAATTTTACCACCGTGGTTCATGCTATTTAGCATACCTTTAAAAGCAGAAGGCACCCCCGACATTTCAAGACCCACATCAAAGCCCTCGGTCATACCAAGGTCTTTCATTACTGTCTCTAAGCTTTCATTGGCAACATTTACTGCCCTTGTCGCTCCCATCTTAGTTGCAAGCTCAAGGCGGTATTCGTTTACATCGGTGATCACCACATGACGCGCGCCAACATGTTTAGCAACCGCGGCGGCCATAATACCTATTGGGCCAGCACCTGTAATTAATACGTCTTCACCCACTAAGTCAAATGACAATGCCGTGTGTACTGCATTACCGAATGGGTCAAAGATAGACGCTAGCTCGTCAGAGATATTGTCTGGGATTTTAAACGCATTATAAGCAGGAATAACGAGATACTCCGCAAATGACCCTTCGCGGTTTACGCCTACCCCAATGGTATTTCGGCATAGGTGTACACGTCCTGCACGACAGTTGCGACAATGGCCACAGGTAATATGGCCTTCGCCAGATACCCGGTCGCCAATGCTAAAACCTCGCACTTCTTGTCCCATATCGACGACTTCACCAACATATTCATGACCAACTACCATTGGAGTTGGAATCGTATTTTGCGCCCACTCATCCCACTTATAGATGTGTACATCGGTACCACAAATGGCCGTTTTACGGATTTTGATCAAAAGATCATTGTGCCCAACTTCTGGTTTTGGCACATCCGTCATCCAAATTCCTTCTTCTGCTTTCAACTTGGATAATGCTTTCATAGTATTCGCTCGTTAGCTGCCCCAATTAAAAACTGGGTGCAAAATTAAATTACGCCTAAGTCTTTACCGATACGGGTGAAGGCTTCGATTGCTTTGTTTAGCTGCTCAGTGGTGTGTGCAGCTGAAATTTGTGTACGGATCCTTGCCTGACCTTTAGGTACTACTGGATACGAAAACCCGATAACATAAATACCTTCATTTAATAATCTGTCAGCCATTTCTGACGCTACTTTTGCATCTCCTAGCATAACTGGAATAATGGCATGATCCTTACCTGCACAAGTGAACCCAGCAGCTTCCATTTTGGTGCGGAAGTAAGCGGCATTATCCCAGAGTTTAGCACGCAGTGCGTCGCCCTCTTTCATCATATCTAATACTTTGATTGAAGCGGTAACGATTGAAGGAGCTAAAGAGTTTGAGAATAAATAAGGACGTGAGCGTTGACGTAACCACTCTACGATTTCTTTTTTACCTGAGGTGTAACCGCCAGACGCGCCACCAAGCGCTTTACCAAGTGTTCCAGTAATAATATCTACTCGCTCTAGAACACCACAGTACTCAGGAGTACCACGACCATTTTCACCCACAAAACCGACTGCATGCGAGTCATCAACCATCACAAGTGCATTGTATTTATCAGCCAAATCACAAACAGCTTCTAAATCACAGATAACCCCATCCATTGAAAAAACACCATCTGTCGCGATGAGTTTCGTTTTTGCACCAGCAGCATCCGCAGCAATAAGTTGCTGCTCTAAATCTGCCATATCATTATTAGCGTAGCGGAAGCGTTTAGCTTTACAAAGGCGAACACCATCAATGATTGAGGCATGATTCAGTGAATCTGAAATAATAGCGTCTTCAGGGCCTAAGATGGTTTCAAATAAACCCGCATTGGCGTCAAAACATGAAGAGTAAAGGATCGTGTCTTCTGTTTTTAGAAATTCGCTGATCTTCGCTTCAAGCGTTTTATGAATATCTTGTGTACCACAGATAAAGCGCACAGAAGCAACACCAAAACCATGATCTTCTAGGCCGTGTTGTGCCGCTTTGATAAGCTCGGGGTGGTTAGCTAGACCAAGGTAATTATTTGCACAAAAGTTAATAACACTTTCGCCTGTAGATACCGCGATCTCAGCTTGTTGCTGTGAAGTAATAACACGCTCTTTTTTATATAATCCTTCAGCTTTTACTTCTTCAATTTGTTGCTGAAGCTGGCTGTAGAAGGCCGATGCTCTCATCTGGGAGTCTCCATTGTTTGCACGGTGATAGTCAATTGTATACTGCTTGTACAGAATAGCGCTTAACTATCAGAAGTTTACGCTTGAATGCTGTTATTAACGCCTTCAAGTTTTTGGCAAGCAGCAGCCAGTGTATGGCAGCTACTCAAAAGATACCTGTATTTTAAAAGGTTCACACAATAAATGCACGATTTGCGACGGTTAGCAGCAAAGTTTCTTTACTATAAGATAGATAATGCTTGCGGCACTGATCCCAACGATTTGCACACATAATCAGCTAACTGTTTTTGCGTATCGGTGAAGTGCTGTCCTGATTCGACTAACACTGTGGTAGCCAGCCCCGCAGCATGGGCAGCTTGAATATCTGAAACTTTATCTCCTACCATGATGCTTTGTGCTGGGTCTAAATTGTGCTCTGCAATCGCTTGATGCAACATCCCAGGCTCTGGCTTCCTGCAATTACACTCAACGTTATAAGGTACGTTGGCTTTCTCAGGGTGATGAGGGCAAAAGTACACCCCTGTGATTTCTATACCACGAGCCATAAATTGTGCACACATCCAATCACTTAATAGGTGAAACTGTGCTTCATCATAATAACCTCTACCAATACCCGACTGGTTGGTCACTACTACGATTTTATAACCGGCTTGAACAAACTGTTTGCACGCATCGAATACTCCATCGATAAATTCAAAATCAGCGATTTGGTGCACATACGCATGATCTTTGTTAATCACACCGTCTCTATCTAAAAAGATTGCTTTGTGCATTATGAATTAAGCTCCTGCTCTTTAACCACGCGGTCGAACATTGCGATAACGTCTGCCACTTCTATCTGCGACATTAACTCGCGCCCTTTTACACGCGTTCCCCAAGGTAATTCATCAGCAGTTTTCCCTTTTTGCGCCACTAAGTTTTTGTGATAAACCTCAACCACATAATCTTGGTACAAGTAAGGGCCTGTTCGCTTGGGATTTGAATGTGCATACAAACCAATAACGGGAGTATTTACGGTCACAGCCATATGCGCAGGGCCTGTATCCGGCGCTAACACTACATCAGCTTGCTCAAGTATACATAAGAGCGTTTTTAAGTCTGTTTTCCCAACAAGATTTAACAGTGCGGATTGAGTATGCTTTTGAATGTCAGCTGCTAAGTTCTGCTCCAACTCAGTAGGCCCACCCGTTATAACGACGTTGAAGCCGCTTTTCATTGCATGATCTGCAAGCGCAGCATACCGCTCAGGTAACCAGTTGCGCTCAGCTTTACTCGCTGCAGGAGAAATAACAAAGATTTTCCCCTCTGGCAGTAATGCTTTGGCAGACGCTTTATGATCATCGGTGACAGGCATATTCCAGCTTGGTTTCTCGCACTCAGCACCGATTGCACGAGCAAAATTTTGAAAGCCCTCTAACACATGAGGCGACTGTTGTGCAGCGATACGTTTATTAATAAACAAACTATGAAGCTCTTTTGAGCGCCCCTTATCAAATCCAATTTTTTGCTTTGCAGGGATAACACGAGCAACGAGGTTAGCTCTTAATGCGACCTGCATATGTAGCAAAACATCAAATTTTTGTCCTTTAAACTTCGCTTTCAAAGCTTTGAGCGCAGCTTTCCCCTGTTTTTTGTCAAATACCACTAACTCAACACCTGGTAAACCGGCTAGCAACATGGCTTCTACCTTTCCTATTACCCAGGTAATTTTGGCCTGTGGGTGCGCTCGTTGAATTGCTTGCACCGCGCTAACAGCATGGCAAACATCACCAATCGCTGACAGTCGCAAAATACAAATAGAGGATAAGGAGTTGCTCAAAATATTTGCTCTCATGGAAAGTAATAGGCGCTTGATCTTAAATTAATCAAACAAGTTTGCAAGTTTCACTGACCGAGAAAAGTCGTTAGAATAAAACAATTAGTCACCAAGAACTCTGACACTGTGCAAATCTCTAAGCAATCACATTATTTTTTACTTACCCCCACTCACTCAGCGCTGACGGTGTCAGCAGAAATGTTTGAACCGGAATATTGGCAAAAAAATAATGCGATTGTCGGCTCTAAACAAGGTAGAGCGACTGCTTGGTTTGTAAAGCTTGATGATAAGGTTGTCGTGCTCAAGCATTATTATCGTGGTGGCTTAATTGGTAAATTACTAAGCGACCAGTATTTGTTTTTTGGTTTGAAAGATACCCGAGTATATCAAGAGTTTGAATTACTTGAGCACCTAAAACAACAGGACTTACCTGTGCCCGCTCCAATCGCAGCCAGAGTCTCAGCTAGGTTTGGTGTTTACCGTGGAGATATCATCACTGAAGCGGTAGAAGATGCGATTAGTGTTTGTGAAATTCTACAATCCCGCGCTCTTCAAAACATCGAATTAGAGAAAATAGGTCAAACAATCGCTAAATTTCATCAAGCAGGTGCGTACCATGATGATTTAAATATCAACAATATTTTGTTTAGTGGTGATGGCGAAGTCTTTCTCATTGATTTTGATAAAGGTAAAATTCTGGCACCGGCAACGCCATGGCAACAGGCAAATATCGAACGCTTGCAGCGCTCTTTTAAAAAAGAGGCCGGCAAATGGCCGACCTTTCATTTTGACGATAATCAGTGGCAAGCACTGCTTCAAGCGTACCGCACGTCCGTTTAACTTTTTTGCAGCTGTGCTTTTTTAATCACGTTCGAAGTCGAACATCCATCCAGAAATGGCAACACCTCGACTTTACCGCCTTGATTAAGAACATGCCCAGCTCCTGCAATATCTTCTACTTTGTAATCACCCCCTTTGACTAAAATATCGGGACTGATCATCTCTATGAGCTTGGCTGGCGTATCATTTTCTTCAATACTGCCAAATGGAATAACCCAATCTACCGAGGCGAGGGCTGACAGCACCATAGCGCGCTCCTGTAGCGGGTTTATTGGACGCTCAGGCCCTTTTAGACGAGCTATAGACTCATCGTTATTCAGACCGACAACCAATCTGTCACCCATTGCTTTTGCTTGTGCTAAGTAACGAACGTGTCCGGCATGGAGAATATCAAAGCAACCATTGGTGAAAACAATCGTTTCACCATTTTGTTTCGCAAAAGAAATATGCTTCAACACTTCCTCAAATGGTGTTTGATAATGTTCGCCTGTTTCGCGTAGATATTGACCTAGCTTGCGGCTTAGCTCTTCTGGTGATACTGTCGCAGCGCCAAGCTTACTCACGGCAATCCCAGCTGCAATATTCGCCACTTCTACCGCATCTTTAGCAGGCATACCAGCCCCAAGCATAGTCGTAAGTGTGGCGATCACCGTGTCACCCGCGCCCGTTACATCACTTACTTCTTGCACTTGAGCTGGAAAGTCATGCTTCTGCGTTGCTGTGATCAAAGACATGCCCTGCTCTGAACGCGTCAGTAACATCGCACCAATCCCAGCAGTTTTAAGCAACTTACGGGCACTTGTGGTTAATGCTTCTTCTGAGCTTGCATCGCCGCCAGCTAACTTAAATTCGTTTAAATTGGGTGTTATAAAGTCAGCGCCTCGATATAAGCTTAAGTCACTATTTTTGGGATCAATAAGCACAGTTTTACCTGCAGCTTTTGCTACTGCTATCATCTCTGAAATAGCGGATAATGCGCCTTTGTTATAATCACTGAACAGAACGAAGTCGTAGTTGTCGATTTCTTGCTTTAAGCGCGCAAGCAATAATTGGCTATGTGACAACTGAAAAGGTTCTTCCAAATCTAGTCTCACCACCTGTTGATGACGGCTAATCACGCGCATTTTGGCAATCGTTGGACACTCAATCACACTGACCAAACTCGATGCTATGTTGTCCTGTTTTAGAATAGCTTCTAGCGTCTTACCGTTGTCATCTTCACCAATGAGTCCAAGTAATCCAACCTTGCCATCAAGGTGGGCGATATTTTTCGCAACGTTTGCAGCGCCGCCCGCCTTATCTTCCAACGCACTCACTTTAACCACAGGTACCGGTGCTTCAGGAGATATTCTGCCTGTATCGCCATGCCAATAACGGTCAAGCATCACATCGCCTACGACTAACACGCTGGCTTGGTTAAGTTGCTGTAGTGCCGCTAGGTTCATGCTTGTTGCTCCGCTTCAACTAGCATATCTACAGCTTCACACAGCCAATGACCAATGAACATATGTGCCTCTTGAATACGTGCAGTTTCATCATTAGCGATAATGATAGGTAACTTAGCGATATCCTTCACTTTGCCACCGGTTCGACCGGTTAGCGCAACAGTATAAGCACCTATATCATTGGCCGCTTGTAGCGCTAAATTAATATTTGGACTGGTGCCTGAAGTGGTTAAGCCAATCACCATATCTTCCGGCTTACACAATGCTTGTACCTGACGCTCAAATACCGAGTCAAAATGGTAGTCATTACTATGTGCGGTAAGAATAGACGTATCTGTAGTTAGGGCAATTGATGCTAAAGGTCCACGCTCAAGTTTATAACGCACGACAAACTCCGCCGCCAGGTGCTGTGCATCCGCAGCGCTACCACCATTACCAAGCCATATAACCTTTCCTCCAGCTGCCAATGTACTCTGGCATGCTTCTAGTAATGCTATACATTCTTGATGGTAGTTAGCCATAGTTTCGAACACGTCGACATGACGCTGTAAACTCGCTAAGTAACTTTGTGCTACTCGTTCATTCAATGACATATTTTTTCCTAAACTCTTCTTTGCTCAGCCCGTGTATACCTACCAGTATACATGTACTGATAACCAAGTGTAATTCTCACCAAAGACATCTTTACCTAAGGTTAATTTGGTTTCGATTTGCTTATTGTATGCTTCACCGATGTGGGCAAGCTCTAGTTCATACCCTCGCTCATACTCAGCGCCTGTTTCACCTAGCTCATTAAAATAATTGCTTTCATTATCAATCACAGAAAGCTTAGCACGCCACAGTGAGCTATAGTCGGCTTGATAGGTACCTTCTAAAACATGAACTTGAGTGGGTGCACCATCATCAAACTGGCGATGATTACCTGCAAAGTGACCGACAACGAAACCATCAATACTATTTCCTTGTGTTTCGTATATTTCATTCACATACCATAGACTTTCCATGTCGGTATATTCATACCGTAACGAAGTGGTGGATGTTAGTTGTGGCAAATACACGCCAAAGCTAGTCGCAGTGTTACCAAATAAGTAGTTTTTGTGGTTGTTTGTATCCTCACCACCATACTCTAAATACCACTGCGCTCGCGTGCCATAATTGGTAGTAAAGCTTGTCGTAATTGTGGCCCACTGATCTCCAAGCTCATCGTCTTGTGTTAAATCATCGGTTTTATTATCACTTCCTGCTGGATCTATATACGCTTTTATAAAATCCTTAAAGTCGACCTTTCTAGGGCCGCCACCAAATTGCAAAACACGATTTAGCCCTATTTTCCAACCATCAATCGGCTCTATGCTAAAGTGAGTACCCGCTACTTTTGGCGTTCCATCATGTAAGATACCTTGGTATTTGATCCCCTTATCGACACTTTCTAGTTCCGAATAAAACAGCTCAAAATCAAAATTCCACCAATTTTTTATCGGTACAACCAGCCCCAGAGAGACTGACAGTGGTGGTTTCGCATTATTTGAGTAAACCTGTGCTGAGTGTTTAAATGGCGAGAACCAATGTTCTTTGTAACCTAAATTCAGTTGTAAGTTACCAAAAGACATACCGTAAAAAGTATTGTATGCCACCAGCTTGTTTGCTTCTGCGCGATACTCAGCGCCAATTTGCAAAATACTCGAGTCGCTTCCGCGCCAAACTCCAGCTATGCCTAGCTCAGCATATTCGCCACTCATGTTCCCTCTATCATTGGCAATTTGCTGCTCTTCACCACTATCTACTCGCAGTGTAATAGACTTTTGAGTGATCCCATCATCTTGCAGATACGTTGCAATACCTTGGCTAATACTGTGTTGTAAGGCCGGATCTATGTGCCTTAATTGCAGCAAATTCATCTGGATCTCACTAATACGGTAAGGCTTTGCCATAGGTGTTCCTACCGTCATTGCAAACATTTTGTCTATTTGGTATTCCAAAAGTGGGTCTTGACCAATTGGCAAATAAGCCGTAGGACTTGCTACAACCAGACTTGAAGCAAATATCCCACAACAAGCAAGTACTTGAGCTAAATTCATTTTTGTCATTCCATTACATTTAATAGATTAAATATTACCAAACCAAAGGCACAGAGGCATCTGTTGAACTGTGTAAAATTGTGTTGTTCATTCTAATTTAGGTGAGAACAAGGTAAAATCATGATTTTACAAACTGAAGCGATTTTCATGGCGCGCCAATTTTACTCCCTACTGTTGCTTGTATTAGCACCTATTCTATTAAGCTATTTATATTTCATTCGGGGTAAAAAAAACCTTGGCTATCGCGCCAACTTTACCGAGCGTCTTGGTTGTGGCCTTGCGAGCTTACCACCACACAGTATTGTGATCCATTGTGCCTCAGTTGGTGAAGTGCTTGCTGCAACCCCTCTCATCAAGTCGATATTGAAAACACGTGAGAGTACACCTGTTATTATTACGTGTAATACACCAACAGGCAGAGCGGAAATTGTAAAAGCATTCAACAATATTGCTCAAGTACATACCTGCTATCTTCCTATTGACTTTGCCTTTGCCACGAGACGGTTTTTTTCAATTCTAAGACCCCAACTCCTGATTGTGATGGAAACTGAGCTGTGGCCAAATCTTTTTCACTACGCCAAACAAAGTCAATGTAAAACCTTGGTCGTCAATGCCAGACTCTCAGAAAAATCATACCAAGGTTATAAAAAGCATGCTTGGTTAACAAAAGGCCTGATAAATAACATAGACGGACTCGCAGCCCATAATGAAGAAGACGGCGAGCGTTTCATCAAACTCGGGCTTGTTCAATCTAAACTTCACATTACCGGCTCAATCAAGTTTGATATCTCAATCACTGAAGAAGAAATTACAAAAGCAAGACAGTTTCAAGCAAATTACCCCAAGCGAGTAATTTGGCTTGCAGGATCTACACATCCTAAGGAACATGAGCAAATTATTGCTGCACATCAGCGAGTATTAAAGCAAGTAAGTAATGCCTTACTCATTATCGCGCCTCGTCATCCCGAGCAGTTTCAAGCAGTTGCTGACTACCTCAGTGAGCAAGAGATCACTTTTACCAGAAAGAGCAGCGACAACATAAACACAGAAGCCTCGGTCTTGTTAGCGGATACTTTAGGAGAATTAAAGTGGCTATTTGGCAGTGCCGATATCGCCTATATTGGTGGTAGCTTGATTGAGCGCGGCGGTCATAACCCACTAGAAGCCGCGGCTCACGGTGTGCCTATTTTAACCGGCCCACATACCTATAATTTTGCGCATATATATCCTCAACTTATCGCGCAACAAGGTGCCATCGTAGTCGATGATGAGGACAAGCTTGCCGCTGAGATTATTACGCTATTTAAAGATAAATCGCTTCGAACGCAAGCCGGTGCTAACGCTAAATCAGTACTAGTTGAAAATACCGGAGCTATTGCTAACACCATGAAACTAATAAATAAGAGCTTGGAATAATTCATGAATACAGTCACCTCTACAATGCAAAACTGGGTTAGCCAAGTCATTGTGAAATACAACTTTTGTCCATTCGCTCGAAAAGAAGTAGAAAGTAATGGCATTCATTATTTCGTGTCTCAAGCGATAAGTTATGACGATGCCGTAATGGATATGCTAGAGCAGTGCTCAGAGTTAAACCACCATCCAGAGCGAGAAACAACGTTAGTTATATTTGATAAAGGGTTTAGTAATTTTGACGACTTTTTGGATCT
Organism: Pseudoalteromonas sp. J010; assembly: GCF_003934235.1. Classification (NCBI taxonomy): domain Bacteria; kingdom Pseudomonadati; phylum Pseudomonadota; class Gammaproteobacteria; order Alteromonadales; family Pseudoalteromonadaceae; genus Pseudoalteromonas; species Pseudoalteromonas sp. J010. Next base: position 46,015 of record NZ_RDBW01000029.1, read on the forward strand.
CGTCGACCTTGCCAACGCGTTATTAGTCGCGCAAGGGTTTGAGGGGACTTATCAAATTGCAAACTTTCACCCAAATTATGTGTTTGCTGATAGTGATGAAGATGATGCGGCAAATTACACGAACCGCGCACCATTCCCAACACTTCACTTGATCCGCGAAGAGAGCATGGCTCAAGCATTAGCTGAATATGACGACCCGGAGCAGATCCCTGAAAATAATATTCGTCTGGCAAGGCGAAAAGGGGAAGCGTTCTGGCAGCATTTGCTTCAGCAATGCCACAAGGGTAAATAATCTAAGCTCCGGATAAATAGTCAAAAGGCTGGCAAAGTCAGCCTTTCCTTATGAGACTTTGGGAGAATTACTTTTTCACCCAGCGGCCACTCACTTGAATATAGTGGCCTGATTGCGTTTTGTTATACGCTTTTTTAGCCGCTAAAGCCTCTACTTGCTCTAGGGTAATACCGTTCTTTTTCGCTAATTGTTGATATTTCTGTTTGCGCTTTTCATTCACTTCATTGACTAACTGCTGTACACCTTGGCCATTTTTTACCACACCAAGATAGCCTGATGTAGTTTCACCAACCAGACCCTGTGATTTAGCATCGTCAATAGAAATTGCGAATGCGGCGAAGCTCATACTGAGTCCAATAATTAGGGTAGAGATTGCTTTAAGCTTCATAAATCCTCCTTAGAATAGCTCACTGTCTTCGCTGAATAAGTTGTCGAGTTCTTTATCCACTTTCACACGGATCTCGTGATCGACTTTTACATTTAAGTTGATCGTTATGGGCTCTTTGGTTTCTACTTGCACCTTATGAGTACAAGCACTCAACACCAATAAAGCTGATATCACTAGCATCCATTTCATTCACTAACGCTCCTCTTTATTTAACGCATTTTCCACTTCGCGCGTGATCTCGTCGCTCAAGCGTAAGGCTCGTAATAAGGTAAACACATTTTCTGAGTGTGTATAGTTAAAGTTTACTGGTTGTTGTTGGCGTTTGTTAATTCCTGTAATTTTAACATCTAAATCCAACCAACCATCTTCACTTAAATTTACGCCACTGCTCAACTGTTCAATCGTTAATTCGTCAAGTACACCTATCACCGTTTGTAAGCTGGGCTGCTGCGCTTTTAACGCATTAATTGACGCATTATTTTCAACCTTTAATAGCCCCTCACTAACATTATGAATATGACCAGAATCAATGCGTACCCCAGATGAAGAAACTTGTACTGGTAGCTTGCCCGAGATCAGCCCTCTGAGCTCAACACCAGCATCATGTCCAGAGGCGGCAATAAGGTCTAAACTCAGTTTATCTAACGATACCTGAACCTCCTGCGGCGTTGGTATAAGCTTAACTTCTTCAATGTTGATGCTACCGGCAAAAACTTGTGCACCAATATCTTTGAGTTTTACTATGCCAGCTTCACTGAGAAGTTGAGCTTGTATTGCTTGGACAATAACCCCAGCTCTCAACTCTTCAACACTCAGTGTGGTTGGTTTGAGTTGAATATTAGCTGAACCCAATTGGGCGGAGACATCAACCGCTGCATTTTGAATAAGCCGCTCATTAAATAACGCAGAGCCGTTTTGAATGCCACTATCTAAGGTAAATATGCGTGTGGATAAATCCCCTTCGAGTGCTGCATAGAAGTTTCCATTCGTCATCTTTAATTCGGGTAAAAGGGCATCAATGTATGGCTGAAGCTGAGTGAGTTGCTGCGTGGGCACATATAATTGTGCTGGATGTTTTAAGTTTGAGTATTGATGCTCAAACAACGCCTTTACACCATCAATATTAATCACATGTGACGCCATTAATCCGCGACTTTGCTGCCCTTTACTTTCAATGCTCACATTTTTCAAATTAAGATCAGCTAAGTTAACTTCTGCTACCTTAGTATTGCCCGACAAGGTTGAAAAGATCTCACCTGTCGCGACAGAGCCTTGCCAACGGAGTGTCTGCGCTAACTCATTCAGTTTGTAATTCTGCTGTTGTATCTGTGCACTAATTAAGTTGAGGTTGATATCAAAATCGTGTGTAGGCTCTAACACCACTCGCCCGCTCAACGTACTCTGCTTTGCAGTGACATTTTCGACATTCAGGTTTTGCAGTGTTGAATCAAGCGTTATCGCAAAACTCATTCCCTCAGGTAAGACTCTGTGTAGACGATGTTCACTTTTGAGTTTTGGCACATCTAGCTGCGCATGTAAATCAAGCTTCAGAGATGGATTATCAATCATTAAACCTGATGTCGACAACTGGGTTGAGAATATAGTCGGCTGAGCTTCAACTTTAATTAGCTCGGTTGGATCACCCGATATTTTGAAGCGGCTATTGAGCTCAAGGTTCTCAGCAATAACATCTTGCAGTGTAAGCTTTTGAAGGTCACTTGTGATTTCCCCGCTCATATCAACAAAATTTGGCCGCGCACTAAGCGCTCCCGCCAGTGTATGCGCGCCCCACTTTTCATCGGCAAATTCAAGGCGAATATCACCATTGATGAAAGGCTCAGTTAAGTCGACTGCCAACTCGTTCACTTCAAGCTGTAACGACTTATCTTCCCCTATTACTTCGAGCGAACCTGTCGAGGCTGCTTTCGCAGAAATAATAATTTCACTCGGTAAACGAAGCTGCCAAGTGCTAGGTAGCAGTTTGCGATATTCAGAATCAAAGCAATCAAGCGTTGATTTCGCTGAGATAGGCTCGGCAAGTGCTATCTTCCCCTGCTGGTTGGTTAAATCATACCGCCCTGACACAGCGCCAATATACGCAGCACTACCTTTACACTCAGCCTGTTCAAGCGCTAGTAAAGTCTCAAGCTCCATCTCTGCATCCAGAGCCAAGCCATTGAATACAAGTTGGCTAGTTCCTGAAAGGGCTTGGATCTGAGGAGGTAACAAAGTCCTAAGATACTCGCCACTTAGCTCAACATTTGCAGCAATACGCTCTGGCTGCAACGTAACTTCTGCAGCAATGTCACCTGAAACTACAAATTGATTCAGCTCGGTCTCTGAAATCGACACGACTAATGGCTTTGGTAATGGCTCACCAAGTATGGATAGTTTGGCAACACGTATTTTGGGTCTGGCGATATCGAGTGGCAAAACAAGGCGCTGTGGTTGAGCTGCATCTGACTTTTTGGGCGGAAGCAGTTGTATAGCAGCTTTTTTAATATTGACTTGCTGCATGCTTAGTTGCGCATCAAAAAGCTGGGCATTAAACGCCTCTGTCTGCACACACGCTTTTGTAATATGGATACGATTGAAGCCCGATAAGCGCCAGTCAAGACAGCTGATCTGAACTTCATTATCAGGCATAAAGTGTTTTATAGCCCAGAGCGACAAAGGAACTCTGGCAAGGTAAACACCCACTAAAACACTGAGTATCAACACTAAGCTCCAAAGCCACTTTTTCATTCGTATCCCTAAAATATAATTGCTATTTTCCTTTGAGTTTACCCGATAGAAAATTATCGAGCCATGAATAAAAAAGGCCACCGAAGTGACCTTTTCTAATTGCTGCGTTAGCCTACTAGCTTACGCGCATTGCGGAACATGCGCATCCAAGGACTATCTTCTTGCCACTCATCAGGGTGCCAAGAGTTTGCCACTGCTCTGAATACACGCTCAGGGTGCGGCATCATCACAGTTGCACGGCCGTCTGTTGAGGTCATACCCGTAATACCAGCAGGAGAGCCATTCGGGTTAGCTGGGTACTGAGTAGTTGGATTGCCGTAGTTATCAACAAACTTCACAGCAACTGAACCTGAATCCAATGCCGTTTGTACCGCTGCTTCACTTGCAAACTCAGCATGGCCTTCACCATGTGATACCGCGATTGGCATACGAGAACCAGCCATACCATCAAAGAAGATTGATGAACTTTGCTGCACTTCAACTAAGCTGAAACGCGCTTCAAAACGCTCTGATTTATTAGTAACAAAGCGTGGCCAGTTTTCCGTGCCAGGGATCAGCTCTTTCAATGTAGAAAGCATCTGACAGCCATTACACACACCTAAACTGAAGGTATCTTGGCGTTGGAAGAAACCTTGGAATTGCTCACGTGCAGAGTCATGGAATAGGATTGATTTAGCCCAGCCTTCACCAGCACCTAAAACGTCACCGTATGAGAAGCCACCACATGCCACTAGGCCTTTGAACTGCTCTAGTGTTAAGCGACCTTCAAGGATATCACTCATGTGTACGTCGATTGCCGCAAAGCCAGCACGGTTAAATGCTGCAGCCATTTCAAGATGCGAGTTCACCCCCTGCTCACGTAAGATAGCAACTTGCGGCTTCACCCCTTTTGCAATGTAAGGCGCTGCGATGTCTTCATTTAGATCAAAGCTTAATTTAACGTTAAGGCCCGGATCTTTGTTATCGAACTTAGCGTCAAACTCTTGCTTCGCGCAATCTGGGTTATCACGTAGTGCTTGCATCTGGTAAGTGGTTTCAGCCCAAATAGTACGAAGCTCAGTGCGAGTATTTTCAAGTACCGTTTGACCATCACGAGTAAAGATAATTTTATCTTCACTATTTAGCGTACCGATGCGATGTGCAATATCAGCAATACCGTGCTCGGCAAATACTGCTTCAACCGCTGCAATGTCATCATTGCGAACTTGTAATACCGCACCTAGCTCTTCATTGAATAGTACTTCTATGTCAGTACCTTGCAGCGTATCTAATTCAATGCTCACACCTGTGTGGCCAGCAAATGCCATTTCCGCGGCAGTGGTGAATAGACCACCGTCAGAGCGGTCGTGGTAAGCGATAAGCTTACCAGATTCAACCAACGCTTGTACTGCATTGTAGAAGCCTTTTAATAGCTCTGGGCTGTCAACATCAGGGGTCTTGTCGCCAAGTTGCTTGTACACTTGCGCTAAGCTTGACGCGCCAAGGCGGTTTTGACCAGCACCTAAGTCAAGTAGGAATAGGCTGGTTTCACCCTTATCAGTACGAAGCTCAGGCGTGACTGTTTTGCGAATATCTTCAACACGACCAAATGCAGTGATGATAAGTGACAACGGCGCAGTTACTGACTTTTCTTCGCCATTTTCATCCCACTTTGTCTTCATAGACATTGAGTCTTTACCAACTGGGATTGTAAGACCTAGCGCAGGACATAGCTCTTCACCAACCGCTTTAACTGCTTCGTAAAGACCTGCATCTTCGCCTGGGTGACCCGCAGCCGCCATCCAGTTTGCAGAAAGTTTAATGTTGTTGAGGCTACCGATATTAGCACCAGCGATATTGGTTAGCGCTTCTGCTACTGCTAGACGAGCCGATGCTCCATAGTTAAGTAGTGCCGCGGGGGTGCGCTCACCCATCGACATCGCTTCACCGTGGTAAGTATCGTAAGTTGCCGCCGTTACCGCACAGTTAGCCACTGGTACCTGCCAAGGGCCAACCATTTGGTCACGTGCAACCAAACCCGTTACGGTTCTGTCACCAATCGTGATAAGGAAGGTTTTCTCAGCAATCGTTGGTAGGCGAAGTAAACGCTTAGCTGCATCGTCAAGTTCAATACCTGCGGTATCTAATGCTTTACCTTCTACATGCTTTGACTCAACATCACGGTGCATTTTAGGCGGCTTACCAAGCAATACGTCTAGTGGTAAGTCAACAGGATTATTGTCAAAGTGGCTATCGGCGACGGTTAGGTGACGCTCTTCTGTCGCTTCACCAATCACCGCATATTGTGCGCGCTCACGCTTACAAATTGCTTCAAAGCGAGCAAAGTCTTCCGCTGCAACTGCCAATACATAACGCTCTTGTGACTCGTTACACCAGATTTCGTGTGGTGCCATGCCTGGCTCATCATTCGGGATATTACGCAGCTGGAATTTACCACCACGGCCGCCGTCGTCGACAAGTTCAGGGAATGCGTTTGATAAACCACCCGCGCCCACATCGTGAATAAACGCAATTGGGTTATCATCACCAAGCTGCCAACATTTGTCGATCACTTCCTGACAACGACGTTCCATCTCAGGGTTTTCACGCTGAACAGAAGCAAAGTCTAAATCTTCGTTTGATTGGCCAGATGCCATTGATGAAGCAGCCCCGCCGCCAAGGCCGATGTTCATTGCAGGACCACCAAGTGCGATTAGCTTAGCACCTACAGGGATTGAGCCTTTTTGCACGTGATCTTCACGGATATTACCTAAACCACCTGCGATCATGATTGGCTTGTGGTAACCACGTACTTCAGCGCCGTTATGGCTCTCTACTTTTTCTTCGTAGGTACGGAAGTAACCCAAGAGGTTTGGACGACCAAATTCGTTGTTAAATGCTGCACCGCCAAGAGGGCCATCAAGCATGATGTCTAAAGCATTAACAATGCGTCCTGGTTTACCAAAGTTAGTTTCCCAAGGTTGCTCAAAACCTGGAATACGAAGGTTAGAAACGGTGAAACCAACTAAACCTGCTTTTGGCTTAGAACCTCGACCGGTTGCACCTTCATCGCGGATCTCACCACCGGAACCTGTTGATGCGCCAGAAAATGGCGCAATCGCCGTTGGGTGGTTGTGCGTTTCCACTTTCATCAGAATGTGGATATCTTCCTCGTGGTAAGCGTACTCTCCATCAGTATTTGGGAAGAAACGACCCGCTTTAGAGCCGGTCATAACCGCAGCGTTATCTTTATACGCCGACAATACATTGTCGCTATTGGTTTCGTATGTGTTTTTAATCATTTTAAACAGCGACTTAGGCTGCTCTACACCATCGATAGTCCAATCGGCGTTGAAAATTTTGTGACGACAGTGCTCAGAGTTCGCTTGAGCGAACATGAAAAGCTCAATGTCGTTAGGGTTACGACCAAGCTTTTCAAAGCTTTCGACTAAGTAATCAATTTCGTCATCAGCAAGTGCAAAGCCCTGCTCAACATTCGCAACCGCTAATGCTTCACGGCCGCCGCCAAGAATATCCACTGAAGACATTGGGCGAGGCGTTTCGGTACGGAATAATTTAGCTGCATCATCAAGTTCTGTATGAACCGATTCTGTCATGCGGTCATGAAGTAACTGCGCAACTTCTTCAAACTGAGTTTGTGTTAGTTCACCCTCAACATAATAAGCAATACCACGTTCAACACGGTGTACTTGCGTAAGACCACAGTTGTTTGCAATATCTGTCGCTTTAGAAGCCCAAGGAGAGATAGTGCCGACTCTTGGTGTGACCAAGATCAGTTTGCCCTCAGGCTTATGCTCCGTAATAGTCGGTCCGTACTTTAACAGGCTGTTTAGCTTGGTTAGTTCAGCCTCTGAAAGCTCAGCCGTTAAATCAGCAAAGTGCATGAACTCAGCATAAACATTGGTAACTGGTAATTGAGCTGCAGCGCAGGTTTTAAGGATCTTTTGGACTTTGAAATCTGAAAGTGCAGGTGCACCACGTAGGATTAACATAGGTATTTTCATCCGGGGTTAAGGATTGAACGATATCTTGGGCGCTCATTATAGTGGAAATAGCGCTTGGAATTAACACTAATTTGTCAAAACTAGAAAATATCATGCAAATCTATCATTACCTTAAGTTAATTCGGCTTTTGCAATTATGATTTTGCTGCGGTAAGTTGATAATTCGAGCGCACAAGAGATCTGGGCCATGTTAAAATACATCTTTATGTGCTTTGTTGTCCTCTTTTTAGTTGGGTGCGACAAAGCCCCACTTAATCAATTACAGCAGATAAAACAAAATAAAGTATTGCGTGTTGGTACCCTCGCGGGCCCGGGAAACTACTATCAAGGTACCGCTGGAGAGCAAGGCTTTGAGTATGAACTGACGAGTGAGTTTGCTAATGAGCTTGGCGTTGCATTACACATTGTCCCCTATTTTAGTTTAGATGAACTATTCGCAAGATTAGACGCTGGAGATCTCGATATCGTCGCTTCAGCGATTAGCTTTCACCCCTCAAGAACAGCGCAATATCGCTTTGGCCCAACCTACAGAACGATCAGTCAGAAGCTTGTCTACAAACAAGGCAGAGACTGGCCAAGAGACTTTGATGATATAAACACACCTATCACAGTACTGGCACATAGCAACCATGTCATTGCATTAGAGGAAGCCAAAATTCAATATCCTCATTTAACATGGGATGTTGTGTCTGATAAGGGAGAAGAAGAGTTACTACAAGCCATCATTGATGGAGAGATTGACTATACCATTACAGATTCTCACTCATTAGCTTTATTTCGTCGTTATCACCCAACAGTGAGCATTGCTTTTTCTGTTACCCAAGATGAGCACGTAGCATGGATGATGCGCAGTGAAAAAGATGACTCTCTTTATGCCTTGCTGCCCGCATTTTTTGCTCGTGCAAAAAAAAATAACTTATTAGCAACTTTAGAAGAAAAGTACTTTGGTCACGTTGAAGAATTTAATTATGTTAACACTCTAGCATTTGTAGAGGCTGTTCACAGCACCCTGCCCACCTATCTAAAGTGGTTCAAAGAATATTCTACACAACACAATATAGATTGGCGCCTGCTTGCGGCAGTAAGCTATCAGGAGTCGATGTGGGATCCAAAAGCAAAATCGCCCACAGGAGTCAGAGGGATCATGATGTTAACTCAACCGACAGCTAAACAAGTTGGAGTAACGAATCGCCTCAACGCCAAGCAAAATATAGAAGGTGGAGCAAAATATTTGCGTATTCTATTTAATCGTATGCCCGACGAAATACAGCAACCAGATAGCACTTGGCTCGCATTAGCCTCATACAATGTTGGCTGGGGACATGTCCGTGATGCGCGCGCTATCACAAAAGAGCAAGGGGGGGATCCAAATAACTGGGCTGACGTTAAAAAACGACTACCACTGCTTACTAAAAAGCGCTACTATCGAAATACAAAATATGGATATGCTCGTGGTGATGTTGCGGTTACGTATGTAGATAATATTCGCCGCTATTATGACGCGTTAGTATGGCTAGAGGAGAATGGCGCACTCCTTCCTGATGACAACATAACTTCTTCGCAAGCAATCCCCGAAACGAACCAAAAACAACCTCATGATGTCGCTAAAAAATAGTGACTAATAATTACTGTTGTGGCTTGATAAATGCACTAAGCGGTCATAAATCTGTCACAGACATCACGTATTAATACTAATTACTGTTGGGGAATAGCCCCATTTAATCTCTCACATTCGGAGGTTCTATGTTGAGAAGACGTCGGAATCATCAGTTTAAACGCAATACCAAGTACACGTCACCAAATCGCCGTCGTGTAATGATGAAAAATGCACACAGAAAAATGCTGCTTCGCCATCGTATTTTTGCTCTTATTCAAATGGAAGAACAAAGAGAAACAAGTACAGCATCGACGGTAGTACAACCCTAAGTACTACCTTGTCTCAACTTCTTTGCAGCCTTAATCTCTTTTCGTCTGCGCTTAAAAAAAGCAGACAGCTTGTTTCCACACACCTCTGCTAGCACCCCAGATGTCACCTCTATTTGGTGATTCAGTTTCTCATGCTGTAATAAATTCATAATTGAACCCGCAGCGCCGGTTTTCGCATCCGGGGCACCAAACACAACTCGCTTTAAACGGCTATGAACAAGCAAACCTGCACACATAGGACAAGGTTCAAGTGTCACGTATAACGTACAATCAATAAGTCGGTAGTTTTCGATGACTTTACCTGCTTCTCGAATAGCCACCATTTCAGCATGTGCAGAAGCATCATGGCAGGTGATGGAACGATTCCAGCCAGCAGCTATCATTTTCCCCTCTTTCACCACTACCGCCCCCACGGGGATTTCATTTTCCGCTTCAGCTTTGTCTGCATATTTAAGCGCTAACTGCATCCAATATTCATCGTCTTTTACTTCTGACATGATTTGCCTAACCGTCTATTCACTTAAAATCAGAGTATACCACCTTCAGCGTTGGCACGGTTAAGCTGCTATTCTTAAATAAACTTAGTCATAGATAAAGCTGCTTTTATAAGCAAACTCAAGATGTTACCAACATTTTTTTAATATTTTACGGAGTTTATTAGTAATTTTCGCAATTTTGCCGTGGCTCATAGGGTAGGATTTACGCTATAATTCGCCGCTTTTTTTATTTCGTAAGCTCAAAAACACACGGGTAGAATATGAAATTTCCGGGACGCCGTAGGCATAAACACTATTTTCCGGTGGAAGATAAAGATCCGCTTATTAACCAGTTACACGCTGATGATCGGCTAAAAAGGAGCTATATCTGCGGTATAGACCAAATCGTCGTTGATATTGAGGCCAAAGTGGATCAAGCATTTCTTGATGAGTTCCACTTACAGCGCGGTATGTCACAAGTGATAGACAATGATGTCACCAACGCCCTATACGATAGGCTAAAACGTGATGACATGATCGACTATGAATTTGCTGGCGGTACCATTGGTAATACCATGCACAACTATTCAGTTTTAGCGGACGACCGTTCTGTTTTGCTTGGGGTTATGAGTGAAAACATTAAAATTGGTAGCTACGCCTATAAATTTTTATGTAACACCTCAAGCCGAGTAGACTTGGACTACCTACAACCAGTAGATGGGCCTATAGGTCGCTGTTTTACACTGATCGATGACAGTGGCGAGCGTACTTTTGCTATCAGCGCAGGACTGATGAATCATCTACGTCCAGAATCTATCTGCCAAACGCTTATCCAAGAATCATCAGCGTTAGTGATCAGCGCTTATTTGATGCGCACCAGTGGCGATGAAACAATGACTCAAGCCACCATGCAAGCGGTTGAGTATGCAAACAAAGCAGGAGTTCCAGTAGTACTCACCTTAGGAACTAAATTTTTAATTGAACAAGATCCTGTTTGGTGGGCTGATTTTGTAGCGAAACATGTCGACATTTTGGCAATGAACGAAGAAGAAGGCGAAGCGATTACAGGGCATAGCGATCCGCTCCTTGCTGCTGATAAAGCACTAGATTGGGTTGATCTTGTCATTTGTACAGCAGGCCCTAAAGGATTGTTTATGGCAGGTTACGTCGATGATAGCTGTAAACGAGAAACTGAGTACCCACTTCTGCCAGGCGCAATTCCAGAGTTTAATCGTTACGAATTTTCTCGCGCAATGAAAAAGTCACTATGCCAACAGCCTATTAAGGCATACAGCCATACGGCACCATACATGGGTGGGCCGGACATTATCAAGAACACTAATGGTGCTGGCGATTGTGCACTTGCCGCAGTATTGCATGATATTTGTGCTAACGAATATCATAAATTAAATGTACCAAACTCAGCAAAGCATGAACAAAGCGCGATTACCTACTCATCCCTTGCACAGATCAGTAAATACGCTAACAGAGCAAGTTATGAGGTTTTGGTTCAGCATTCACCAAGGCTATCCAGAGGACTTCCCGAGCGAGAAGATTCACTAGAACAATCGTACTGGGAACAGTAACTCTCAAAATAAAAATGGCGACTCAGGTCGCTATTTTTATTTTGGCTTAGATTGGTAGCTAGCAAAATATGATTATTTGAAGCTTTATTTTTTACTTTAGCGACTTAAAAAATTGCAGTGCCAAGTTCATTGGATAAATATTCAAGTGCAGCAATCCCAGCTAATGAGTTACCAACTTTATCTAAACCAGGCGACCATACTGAGATAGTAAAGCGATTAGGCACTATTGCTATTATTGCTCCTCCTACACCTGATTTACCCGGCATGCCAACTCGATAGCCAAAGTCACCTGCAGCATCATAAAGGCCGCTTGTGAATAGTAGAGAATTCATTTGCTTAGTTTGTTTTTTTGAAAGTATGTGTTGTCCTGATATGCTGCATTCCCCTTGGTTGGAAAGGTATGAAAATGACCTTGCTAGCTCTGTCGTATTCATTTCAATCGCACAGAAGTTAAAATACGACCACAGCACATCTTCTACTTCATTATTAAAGTTACCAAACGATTTCATTAAATAAGCCATAGCCGCATTGCGATAGCGATGATCGTACTCGGACTGGGCAACAACCTTATTAATGCATAATTTATTGTTACCTGACATTGCTCTATAGCTCTCCAACATCGTGTGGATCGGTGCGGATAACCGAGAGTAGAGTGCGTCACAAGTAACAATAGCACCTGCATTTATAAACGGATTTCTGGGGATCCCATTTTCAAACTCAAGCTGAGTTAAAGAATTAAATGCAGTGCCTGAAGGCTCTTTTCCAACTCGCTGCCAAAGTTCATCACCATAACGTTGTAATGCCAAAGTCAGAGTCATCACTTTAGAAACTGACTGTATTGTAAATCTCGCAGTGACATCACCTGCACTATATGTTTCACCATCAATAGTGTGTAAAGCAACAGAAAACTGCTCAAGCGGCTGCTGAGCCAATGCGGGTATATAGTTTGCTACTTTACCTTGACGTAGTAACGGCTTAACACGCTGGACAGCCTGCTCTAAAATATCTTGATRATTTGACATAGATTCTAAGATTTACACATACGACGATTAGTGGGATTGTATCAAAAAAGGCCCCGAGGGGCCTTGTGGATAATCTGAATTTTACTTAAGTTCCATTTCTTGAATGATCTCATGCGCGATAGGAGGGGTGGTACTCACTGGCTTTTGGTGTTTATTTGCTTTGAGCTGACCCTTACGATGTTTTAAAGCTGAATCCAACTTTTTAGAGGCTTTAGCTATTGCTGGATACATTACTTCATCTTCGCCTTTTACCGATATTCGGCTTCCTGCGTAGTTCGTACTTATCTCCGTATAAAATTGTTTGTGTTCTTTACTGACGATGATGTCAAGGGATAACAACGATGGAAAGTGGTTAGCAATCTTGGCAAACTTTTCATGAACGTGGTTTTTAACAGCATCGGTTACATCTACGTGATGGCCAGACAAATTAATCTTCATATGCAATCCTTCTTTTGCGTTTACCCTTAACAATAGTATTGGCACGATTGTGTTATTTCTCAAGAGCCTTAACAGAAATTTATTACAAAAATTGGAAGGAAACTGATTCTTATCAAAAGAAGTTATAATAAAATATTTTATTAGCCAAGACTCTGGCACGGCTTGCCTAGTGCCCTAATAGGCTTGAGCCGTGACTAAAAAGTAGGATTACTCATTATTCTTCAGCTTGGCTTAATACCAATTATCTTAATTAAACGAACTACTTTAAAGCGAGAAAAGCTTGTCGATAACTCCGCTACCGCGTCCTGCTACCGCTAAGGTACCTACATCCATATAGGCAAGACAAAAATTTTGCTATTTAGTTATTCTAAATAAGAAATTTTTAACGCTGTTAGCGTCAGATTTAGTTCTTCAAATTGAGCAAGTATTAAGACAAATTGGTATTAGGTGAGGTACATAGCGGTGTATGAATTAGTTAGGTATAAAAAAAGCCCAATTAAGGGCTTTTTATCATATGTTTTTTGAATTAAAGGCCCGCACGCTCTTTGATAACTGCAATTAGAGGTGAACCACCATGGTTTGCCTCTGCCCACGCTAGGTCTTTGCCATCTTCTAATGCACTTTTAGGAATACTTTTAACAATGTACTCACCAGCATCACTCGCATTGCTAGCGATAGCATGTCTTAGTAGATTATTACCGTTACACTGAACACCATCATAAATATTACGCATTTTAAGACGAGCAGTTTTTAGCGCCTTACGAATACGGTTTTTGTCATCAGCAGCAATATATTCACATAGAGAGAGCGCCAACTGATCGTTTGCACTTGCTGGTTTGCTAAAAGAAAAAGCTGCAACAGCAATAGATACTGACAGTAGCACGGTAGTTAATTTCATTACACAGACCCTTTAATACTTTGTTCGTAGCATATAACTGACTATATTTTAGCAACCTAAACAATTGTTAGCAAGAAACTCATAGTTTTTTGTGTAGAGTTACGAATTTATAACTATGGTTATTACGCTCGTCAGGTTCGTTACACTCTGTTTCGACCTCGCGCCACTCTCCAAACTTTTTGTAATCAGGAAACTGCGTATCCCCCTCTACATCAAGGTCGATAAAGGTCAAATAGAGACGCTGAGCATACGGTAAAAATATGTCATAAATATGACCACCACCAATTATCATAATTTCTTCATAATTAGAGACTACTTTTAACGCAGCCTCAGGAGTAGAAACTACTTCTATACCTTCATGTGTGTAGTCACTATTTCGTGAAATAACGATATTTCTTCTACCAGGTAAAGGCCTACCAATGGACTCAAATGTTTTTCGTCCCATGATCACCGGTTTCCCTAGAGTGATTTTTTTAAAGTGCTGAAGATCAGCAGGTAGATGCCAAGGCATATCGTTATCTTTTCCGATGACACGATTGTTTGCCATTGCTGCTATCATTGAAATTACCACAATGTACCTTATTAGTATTTTAGTATTAGTTTTTGAAACGCTATTTGGTATTACGAACAGTATAACAATCATGATACAGAAAATGGAAAAAGAAATAGCAAAAAGGCCCTGAATGGGCCTTTCAAACTAATCAATGAGAGTTGGAGCTATATAACTAACGCTCGTAGATGACTTCTACATCATAGTCATCGTCGTCCCAGTCATCCCAATCATCATCGTCATTGTTGTCGTTTTTAGTTGCATGCCTGTGATAGGTATCCCACTTAAACTCAACTTCTTCTTGCTGCTCTTCCTCAAACTTGTCTTTTGGCATGCTTTCAAGCAAATTCATAATATCAAAGCATAAAGGTTGCGTATTAAGCTTATTTGCTGCGGAGATCATGTAAAAGTTTTCTGCGTCTAGCTCGTGTGCAATACGCGAGCAAACTTCTTCTCTTTCTTCCTCAAGCAATAAATCAACTTTATTCAACACTAGCCAGCGTGGCTTTTCTGCCAATTTAGGGCTGTATTGATGTAGTTCGTTAATGATTGCAAAGCCATTTTCAATCGGATCACTACCATCTACTGGCATCACATCAATAATGTGCAATAACACTCGACAGCGCTCTAAATGCTTTAAGAATCGAATACCAAGACCAGCACCATCAGCTGCACCTTCAATCAATCCCGGAATATCTGCAATTACAAACGACTTACTCGCTTCTGGGCGAACAACACCTAAATTAGGCACAAGCGTGGTAAACGGGTAATCTGCTACTTTAGGCTTTGCAGCTGAAACACTACGAATAAATGTCGATTTGCCGGCGTTAGGCAGACCTAATAGGCCAACATCAGCCAAAAGCATAAGCTCTAGACGTAGATTACGAACTTCCCCTGCGGTACCCAATGTCTTCTGTCTTGGTGCACGGTTTGTACTGGACTTAAATCGCGTATTTCCAAGGCCATGAAAACCACCTTTGGCAACAATTAACTTTTGTCCATGCTTAGTTAAATCGCCAAGACATTCTTCGGTATCAACATCAGTAACACGAGTACCGACCGGTACTTTGAGTACCAAGTCTTGACCCTTCTTACCGGTGCAATTTCTGCCTTGACCGTTAGTGCCGCGCTCAGCTCGGTGAAAGCGTTCAAACTGATAGTCGATAAGCGTATTTAAGTTTTCATCAGCCTCAAGGAATACACTCCCGCCATCACCGCCATCACCTCCGTCTGGGCCGCCATCTGGCACAAACTTTTCGCGGCGGAATGAAACGACACCACTGCCCCCATCTCCGGCTTCCGCTCTAATTTCTACTTCATCGACAAACTTCATGGTTTAAACTCTTTAACTCTGTCTGAATTCTCTTCGCTATTATAGCAGTAGCGACAAGTCGCTCCTAATATCAATTGTATTAATACAACTTGATATAGCTAAATTTGGTAATTAATGCACTAAAAACAAAAAACCCCGCCTAAGCGGGGTTTTTAGTATTTAATACCGATTACTCAGCTACGATGCTAACGTATTTACGGTTTAAAGGACCTTTCTGCTCAAAAACAACTTTACCGTCTGCTTTTGCGAAGATTGTGTGGTCTTTACCGATACCTGCGTTAGTACCAGCGTGGAAACGTGTACCACGTTGACGAACGATGATGTTACCCGCTAAAACTGACTCGCCACCAAAACGTTTAACACCTAAGCGTTTACTTTCTGAATCGCGACCGTTACGAGTACTACCAGCTGCCTTCTTATGTGCCATCTATCTGTACCTCTAAAAAATTAAGCGCTAATGCCAGTGATTTTAACTTCAGTGAACCACTGACGGTGGCCCATCTGCTTACGAGAATGCTTACGACGTCTAAACTTAACAATCTTAATCTTCTCGCCACGACCGTGAGAAACAACTTCAGCTGTTACTTTACCACCGTTAACGAACGGCGCACCGATCTCGATCTTTTCACCATCAGCAATTAGAAGTACTGAATCAAATTCAACTGCTGCACCAGTTTCAACGTTTAGCTTTTCTAAACGAATAGTTTGACCTTCAGTCACACGGTGCTGTTTACCACCACTTTGGAAAACCGCGTACATAATTAACTCCGTCTGTGCGCCCTCAAATCGACGCAACTTAATATTCTTCAATAGGGCGCGAAGTTTACGCTAATGCGTATCTTGGCGCAAGTGTAAATTTGAAGAAAGTGAATAAAATTTAGCTCGCATGAGGGCAATCAAATATTTTCCCCTATTCTAGTCAAAAAAATGTCAAAGCCAAGCTATTTTTTATCCGAACTACCTTCCTAACGTATGGTCATTTCAATTACCTAAAACTGATACTCTGGATAAATTCCACACCAAAAGAGGTATCTTCTTTGAGTGATAAAAAGAACAAAAATTAAGCATAAAAACGTTTTTTTATAAGCAACTACGACAATTTATCGAGTCGGTGGTTTTTTTGTAGTACAATCGCTACGTTTATTCATTTTCGGTTAATAGATTGGCTCGGAGCACAATGGATATAAAAACTATCCAAAATTTGGTTGAGCAAGATATGCTTGGCGTCAACCAACTTATACATGAACAAATGCAATCTGATGTTGCGCTTGTAAAGCAGTTAGGTTTATACATTGTGAACAGCGGAGGTAAGCGCATCCGTCCGATGTTAGCCCTTTTGGCCGCCAGAGCATTAGGTTATGAAGGTGATAAACACATCACATTGGCGACAATTGTCGAGTTCATACACACGGCAACCTTACTCCATGATGACGTAGTTGATGAATCGGCGTTGCGCCGTGGAGAGCCTACCGCGAATGCCGAGTTTGGTAATGCTGCCAGTGTCTTAGTCGGTGACTTTATCTACACCCGCTCATTTCAGCTTATGGTTGGCCTTGGCAATATGGAGGTGATGCAGATCCTTGCTGATGCTACTAATATAATCGCCGAAGGGGAAGTGTTACAGCTTATGAACTGTAATGACCCAGATACCAGCGAGCAGAGTTACATGCAGGTTATTTACAGCAAAACCGCAAAACTCTTTGAAGCAGCAACCCTSTTGCCAGCCGTTGTATTAGAACAATCCGATGAGATAAAAACAGCGCTCAAGCTATACGGCATGCACCTAGGCACCGCCTTTCAGCTTGTAGATGACATTCTTGATTACAGTGCTAACGCAGAGCTTTTGGGTAAAAATATCGGTGATGACCTTGCTGAAGGAAAGCCGACGCTGCCGTTAATTTATGCTATGAAGCATGCGAATGAGCAGCAAACTGCGCAAATTCGCACAGCAATCGAAAGCGGTAATGGGCTTGAGCACCTCGAAGAAATATTAGCCACTCTAGCAGAGACAAAAGCGCTCGATTTTACTATGGAAAAAGCACAAGAAGAGGCGCGTAAAGCAATAGAACAACTTGATGTGCTGCCTGATTCAGACCATAAAGAAGCGCTTGTTGCGCTAGCAAAGCTATCAGTAGACAGAGAGTACTAATTCACTGTTAAAGACAAAACCGATTAGTAAAAAGGTCGCATAAGCGACCTTTTTACTTTTTACTTCTCTGGAGGCCTATAGCCTTCAATTTCAACGTCTTTATTTTCAAACAAAAAGCCAACCATCTGCTCTTCAAGTAGCTGTCTGTGCTCAGGATCCATCATATTTAAGTGTTTTTCATTGATAAGCATGGTCTGCTTGTGCTGCCATTGTTGCCATGCTTCTTTGGAGATATTATTAAAAATACGCTCTCCAACCTCACCTGGATAAAGTTGGAAGTCCAATCCTGGCGCCTCTTTTTGTAACTTTTGACAAAATACGGTACGAGCCATAAGTTTCTACCTCTTCAATTTTATTTGTGCACTTTCAATTTGTGACACAGCTGATGTCTTCAGTTTACCCTATTGCAGCTAAGACTTTAACCAACTTTTTAGTCGGTGCCGCTAACCCGACTTCTGGAGGATTATGAAGGTCAAACCACAATAACTGATGATCATGCACACAATCTGTTGGGTGAGTCACTTCGATAACAACTGGCGTGATGGTTAATTCAAAATGCGTAAAAATATGCACAAAGGGCTCTAAGGTATTAATGCTAGCCGCAACTATGTCTTGCTGGGCGATAAAAGTATTAACCTCAGCAGACTCTGAGAATTCAAAGAACCCAAATAAGCCTCCCCAGATCCCAGTTGAAGGGCGTTTTTCCATCAGTACCTTTTCACCGCATTTAATAATGAGGTGATGAGCACGCTTTTTTGGCTTGTCTTTTTTGGGTTTAGGATTTGGAAACTCTTTCACCCGATTATTTTTGAACGCTGAGCACTCTTCAACTAACGGGCAAACATCACAGTTTGGCTTGCTTCTTGTACACACGCCGGATCCTAAATCCATCATAGCCTGATTAAACGCTCTTACATCACCACTTGGTGTGACAGCATCACTCAAAGACCACAATTGGTTTTCGACTTTTTTTACTCCGTACCAACCTTCAACCATATAAAACCTAGCTAGTACTCGCTTTACATTACCATCGAGTATTGGATGGTGCTGACCAAGCGCAAGGGAGAGTATTGCGCCAGCTGTTGTGCGACCTATTCCTGGCAAATCTATAACGGCTTCTAATGTTTCTGGAAATTTGCCATGGTATTTATCTCTGATCACTTTGGCGGCTTTGTGAAGGTTTCTCGCGCGAGCGTAATAACCTAAACCAGTCCAATGGTGTAGCACTTCATCTTCTGGCGCATCAGCCAGTTCAATTACCGTTGGGAAGCGCGCCATAAAGCGCTCAAAATAGGGAATAACCGTAGTTACTTGAGTCTGCTGTAACATCACCTCAGAAATCCATACTTTATACGGTGTTTTTCCGAGTTGCCACGGCAGTGTTTTTCTACCATGAAGGTGATACCAAGACACAACTTGCTCACCAAACCACTTAGCTTGTTGCTGGCTAACGTTCATAAACCTGACTAGTACTTGCTACAAAAGCCGCCAGTGTAATCACAATTGCTTTAATAGTCACCACGTAAAATTTCACTCTATACTTGTTTATTGCCAACTGAATGACGATAATGTGCGACCATTTTCACCAGCATAGAAATGACCATGAACGAATCAAGCAAAAGTGCGCTCGAACAAGCGCAGGAAGAAGGCAAGTACATCAGAAAAGTGCGTAGCTTTGTTAAGCGTGAAGGACGTCTAACTAAAGGCCAGGCAGCTGCATTGGAAAAATGTTGGCCGAGTATGGGGTTAGAGCATACACAAGGCTTGCTTGACTTTACTGAGGTGTTTGGAAATAACAATGAAGTCGTTCTGGAAATTGGCTTTGGTATGGGTAAATCACTAGTCGAAATGGCTAAAAATAACCCTCAGCAAAACTTTATTGGTATTGAAGTCCATCGTCCAGGTGTTGGCGCGTGCTTGATGGATGCAGATGAGCAGGACATCAAAAACTTACGTGTATTTGAACATGATGCTGTCGAAATTCTCGCTGACTGTATTGCCGATGGCAGCCTTGCTAAACTACAGCTATTCTTCCCTGATCCGTGGCATAAAAAACGCCACCACAAACGCCGTATTGTCCAACTTGAGTTTGCTGAGAAAATTCGTCAAAAATTAAAAGTTGGTGGCGTGTTCCATATGGCAACTGACTGGGAAAACTACGCAGAGCACATGCTTGAAGTGATGAGTGCGGCACCCGGTTATAAAAATCAGTCGCAAAGCAATGACTATGTTCCTCGCCCAGACTTTAGACCTCTGACCAAATTCGAGCAACGTGGTCACCGCTTAGGGCATGGTGTTTGGGACTTGATGTTTGAACGTATCGATTAATTATTGTGGAGCGTATTTCCGCTCCTTTCATTTCTCTCAATACAGCACTCACAGCTTTATCTAGGAGTTAGCGTTGCAATTTACCAACCCCAGCTTGTTATTACTTCGAAATGAAGAAGAACTTATTGCCAATAATATTCTGGTAATCAATCATCCTCGAGATGGTTTTTTACGTGAATTGAAAGCGTTAAATCCCAATTCAGCGATCCATGCTTTTAGCTTTGATTTTGCAGATCATACACATGCAAATAATATTGCCGGTGTGAGTAGTCATGTTGGTCATCAGTTACCGGCTTTACAAAACTGTGATCTCGTTATTTATTACTACCCTAAATCAAAGCCTGAAGCGCAGATGGTATTTGATAACATTCGTTATTTAAGCACTGACGAAACACGACTGCTCGTCGTTGGTGACAATAAAGGCGGAGTAAAAAGTGCTGAGAAGCAGCTAAAAGAACACTCAGAGCATTGCTACAAGTTAGAAAGTGCAAAACATTGCATTTTGTACGAATTCAACCAATTAACCAGCAATCCAAACTTTGAGTTAGATCGGTATGTTCAAGAGTTTACTGTACGTATCGCCGACACAGAGTTTACTGCCGCTAGTTTACCTGGAGTATTTAACCACGGGAAGCTTGATGCTGGGACAAAATTGTTGCTGGAGAGTATCACTCTGCCTTATAAAGGGAAGGTACTAGACTTTGGTTGTGGTGCAGGAATTATAACTTGTTACTCGTTGCTAAAAAGCCCAACTCTTAAATTCACCTGTTTAGACGTCAATGCCCTCGCGCTGTACGCGACTCAAAAAACCTTGGCTTTGAACGGACTCAACGCAACCTTACTGTTGAGTGATGGACTGAGTGAATTAAGCGGTAAGTTTAACTTAATCCTCAGTAATCCACCATTTCATACAGGCATCTCTACTGATTATGGAATTGCTGAACAGTTCTTGCAGAACATTAAGCGTTTTATGGAGCCAAAATCAACTATCCAGTTGGTCGCTAATAGCTTCTTAAAGTATCCGCCAATATTAGAAGCACAATTTAGTCAATTTGAAACAGTCAACAAAAATACAAAGTTCGCCGTATATAAAGCACAATAACACTACTAACCTATAAGGTTTACTTGAAAATTAAGTAAACCTTCGCTGAAACCTGCCTTTTATCTTTTCATTTTCAAAGATTTGCTCTACTTTATTATAATGAGCGTTTGGGATCCCAATACTCTGTTAGCCGCAGCTAAGGCTGATCATCCAGCTGGAATAAGAATGAGTAAGCAATTAACCAAAACAAGCATAAGAAAAGTATTGATCAGCGCAGTGATGCTTGTAACCGCATTGTGCTTGTCTTTATCTATATCCATCTCAACGTATTTAGATGTAAAGGAACAAAGACAACTCATTATTAATAAAATTGAGATGATAGCTGATATCATTTCTTTCAACTCTCAAATAACCATTTTATTTGATGACAGGAAAACTGAAGATGCACGCCTAAAATCTTTTCAGCACGTTGATATTATTAAAAATATTCACATATATGCAATTGATGATGTCACCAATAGGCCAGTGTTTTTCACAAGTTATAATGCAAGTAGAACACCTCCAGTTCCTCTCAAAGTAAACCAAATTGATGAACTCTTAACTCCTAGAGTCTCAGAAGATCACATCGAGCTTGTGAGGCCCGTTATTTACGAAGGTAATATTGAAGGCTACGTATATGTTCGAGGTGGCCTTGAACGCTTATCTAATTATATCAATCAGAAAATTTTGGTTGATATTGCCCTCACCTTATTTGTATTGGTTCTCGTTTTATTAGTTTCTAGAGGCATACAAAAACGCATTGCAACACCAATTGAGGGGCTTTCGACCCTACTTCAAGATGTGTCTAAAAACCACAATTACAATGCCAGAGCTCCTGGCAGTCACATCGCAGAGCTAAATGTACTTGCTAACAACCTCAACATAATGCTGGCCAGAACAGAAAACCAACTTGAACGCCACAAAGCTGACAAACAAGAAATAAAACAGCTAAACCAAAGCCTTGAAGAAAAAGTGAACCAACGCACCATCGCACTCAGAGAGGCTAACCAAGAGCTGCTCAACGCTCTTGAACGAATGCATCAATATCAGAATCAAATCATTGAAAACGAAAAAATGGCATCTTTGGGGCAAATGGTGGCTGGAGTAGCTCATGAAGTAAATACACCAATTGGTTTAGGTATAACTGGCTCGACACTGTTACGAGATAAATTGTCAGACATCAATGATGCATTTCAGAGCAAGTCCCTCACCTCTAAGCAACTAGAAAGGTTCATTGGTGACGGTATCGAAAATTTAGATCTCATCTATCGAAACCTAAATCGTGCAGCTGAGCTCGTTTCTAGCTTTAAACGCCTTGCTGTAAGCCAAGACTTAGAAGTAAACTCGAAAATAGAACTTTCTAATCTACTCACAGAAGTCGTCGCCTCTTTGCGAGCTGAAATTGCGACCAAACAACCAGAGATCAGCATTCACTGTGACAAGGGCCTTGAAATTGAAAGCAAAGCTGGACCTTTACAACAAGTATTAGAGCAGTTGATTTCGAACTCATTACTACATGGTTTTAAAGATCAGCAAAACAACATTATAAATATTACTGTTACCTCAAGCTCAGAGCATCTAAAGCTGGAGTACTTTGATAATGGAGGAGGCGTTCCAAAAGCAATTAAAAAGCGAATTTTTGACCCCTTTGTAACGACACGCCGTGGTGAGGGCGGTAGCGGTTTAGGTATGCACCTAGTTTATAACCTAGTTACACAAGCGCTTGGGGGCTCAATTGCTCTAGATGAAGAGTGTAAAAAAGGCGCCAAGTTTATTATTACACTCCCTCTTTCTGGAAACGTACAATGAAGCGCTGCTGTATTATCATAATATGCTTATTTGCATCTATGGTTCTACATGCAAAAACGCCTGATCAAGTACGTTCTGCTTTTTTATATCAAATGGCCAAGTTTATAGAGTTCCCTGACGAGGATACCAAACAAAGCTTAATATTTTGTTTTTATTCTCTTGAAAGTGGCCCTGCATCTAATTTAAAAAATGCAACAAAACTGTCAATTCGTGGCAAACCCATAACTCTTATTGAGGCAAAAAAAACATGGACTTACCGGGAACTTTCCAGCGCCTGCGACGTCACATACATTGATGAAACCAATGAAAATGATATACTATCCGCTTGGACCGATACAATAGAGTCAAACATGTTGACCGTGGGCGAAAGTATTGAGTTTTTAGAAAGAGGCGGGATAGCTGCTTTGGTCCAAGAAGGAAGCAAAATTCGACTGTACATTAATAAGCAAGCCCTGAACAAACAGTACTTCATCGTACGCTCAAGGTTGCTTGCCGTATCCAAGTTTCATCCCAACTGATTTTACTTGTTAACAATTGGATAAGCTCCTATAATCGTAAATATTCGGATTTATTATATAAGTCCGAACTCATTGTAAATTATATATTCCGAAAAGGTTAATTAATAATGCAAACGCCAGTCATTCTAATTGTAGAGGATGAAGACGTAACTCGACTGAACCTCGTTAGTTTATTTGAAGCGGAAGGTTATAAGGTAATTGAAGCCATTGATGGCGACGACATGCACGACAAGCTAACATCACATGATGATGTAAACCTTGTTATCATGGATATCAACCTTCCTGGTAAAAATGGTTTGATTTTGGCTCGTGAGTTACGCCAGAAGAAAAACATCGGCCTTATCTTCCTTACAGGTCGCGACAATGATGTAGACCGTATCCTTGGTCTTGAGATTGGTGCTGATGATTACATCACAAAACCATTTAACCCGCGTGAACTAACTATTCGTGCCCGTAACTTAATATCTCGCACAGGCAGTTCAGCAGAAGAGTCTACGATCGATAGTAACGGCGTTATTACGTTTAATGGTTGGGAATTAGATGAGAACAGTCGCTGTTTAACATCTCCAACAGGTGACTCAAAGCGTCTACCTAAAGGTGAATATAGAGCGCTTCGTCTAATGTTAGATTCGCCTGGTCGTATCTTTAGCCGTGAGCAGCTTATTAAGCACATGACTGGTCGTGAGCTGCGTGCTAATGACCGTACAGTTGACGTCACAATTCGTCGTATTCGTAAACATTTTGAAACCGATAACAACACACCTGAATTAATCAGCACAATTCACGGTGAAGGTTACCGATTCATTGGTAAAATCGACGCTCAATAATCGTTTTTGCTAGTCTTCAGCGAGTTTTGCAATTAATGGATGAAGGGCTTCTTGCCCTTCTTCTATTTTTGCTTCCAATTCAGAAACCCACAGCAATAGCGTATCATCATCTTTTCCATCTGACTCCAGTTCCATTTTCTTTGCTTGCAACTGTGCGAGTTTCAAACCTACAGAACCTGCTGCTCCTTTCACTTTGTGAGCTACAGCTCCGTACTCTTCAATATCATTTTCGACTACTGCATCTCTTAGTTCTTGGCAGTATTTAGGGCTTAATTTTGTAAACAAATCACAGCTTCTTTGGAAAGCTGGGGCTCCCATTGACTCAACAAAGTCACAAATCGTTTCTATATCTAAATCGCTATATTGCGGCTGTAACAAAGCTTCTCGAAGATCTAGGCTTTGCTTGTTCTTTTGTGCTTCTATACCGAATAACTCTGCTAACATTTTATCAAGTTTAGTGGTATTTATCGGTTTAGCTAAAGCACCTTGTACACTGATCCCTTCAAGCTCCTGTTCGGCGCTTCTAACATTTGCTGTTAATGCGACAATGGGTAGGTGATCAAAGTGACTTTCTTGGCGTATTTGGCGCGCAACTTCATCCCCATTGATGTCAGGTAACTGCATATCAAGCAAAATCAAATCTAGATCATCTTCAGTTTCAACAAAAGATAGAGCATCTTCCCCAGTTTCTGCCCAGATAACTTCATGACCACGCTGCTCAAGTAAGTTAGTCGCTATTTCTGCATTTAGAGGGACATCCTCCACAAGTAGAATGTAAAGACTTCTACCTGCGTAGCTTTGTTCTTTTGGTGCACTACATAACTGCAGTGGAACTTCAACATCAAAGCGGCTCCCTGTACCTTCAGAGCTAACAACGGAAATGGAGCCTTTCATTGCATGCACTAATGCTTTTGTCACAGCTAACCCTATACCAGAGCCTATAGCATTACTGCCAGACGCATCGGGCGCTTTATAGTACATTTCAAAAATTCGTTCTAACTGCTCTTCGGGTATTCCCATTCCAGTATCAATGACGCTAATGGACAGCCACGGGCCATCACTACGATTCTCACGTCGACACTCTAACGTGACACTACCTCTGTGCGTGAACTTCACCGCATTATTGATTAGATTCCACAATACTTGGCGAAGTCGAGTTGGATCAAGTAAAGCATATACATCCAAAATACCAGAGCGGTTAATTGTAAACTCAAGCCCTTTCTGCTCGGCTATTAAGCCAGCAAAGTTTACAACATCATTGATAAAGTCTGAGACGTTTATACTATCTGTCGCAATGTCTAGCTGCTCTCGGTCAATTTTGTCTAGGTCTATAATGTCGTTAAATATATTCCCCAGCGTTTCAGCACTTGAGAACACTGTATTACACCAACTCTTCTGCTGCGCGGTCAGCTCTGTATCTAACATCATGCGAGTCAAACCGACGATACCGTTTAGTGGTGTTCTTAGCTCATGACTGAGCGTTGCGATGAACTTACCTTTGTCTTTATATGCAGTTTCAAGTGCCTGCTCCGCTTCTTTTCGGCTAGTAATATCCCGTCCAAATGCTAATAAGCCGATATACTCACCTTTATCATTAATAAACGGTAACTTACGCATTTCAAACCAGCGCTGTTCACCCTTAACTGGGTATTCGACATCGAGAGTTAACGGTTGCTGGGTGTTTGCGACCTGTTCATCCGTTTCTAAAACTTTGGGTAAATACTGAGTGGGATAAATTTGCTCTACAGATTTGCCAATAAGCTCTTCACTGCTCTTCCCCATTACCAATTCAAACATCTTATTGCAGCCGGCAAACACGCCATTTTCATCTCGGTAGTAAAACAAATCAGGAGATGAGTCGACGATGTTTCGCAATAACATTCCTTGCTGAGCTAGCTCTAATTGCGTCTTTTTGCGCTCCGCAATTTCTTTTCTTAATTCATCAATAGCCCTATGCTTTGCGTGCAGGGCAAGTTTCCTTTCATCGATTTCACTATTCAGCCGATTAATATTGTCCTTCAATGTTTGATTCAGCATTTTTTCTTGCTGTGTGGCTGATTCAAGATACGCTTTTGAAGACTGAACTTCTCTCATTGCGGCAACTGACATCATGATCAGAGCGGGTGAAATGACGGCGGTTAGAAAAAGTAACGCTGATATATCAGCTATTTCCACCACTCCAAGTGCAACGTAATAAAACATACAAGATAGGATCACGGCAACAAATAACGTAAATACATAAGCAATTGCAAATGCACGTTTGTTACCATACTTTTCTACCAAATTTGATAAAATTCGAGCCCATGAGCCAAACGAATTTTCTGCCATATTATTACATCACCACTTATTAAATACTGATCAGAACAAGAGTATTTCACTGCTTATAGCCTGACCATCGCACAATTTAGACCGCAAAGTAAATATTATACAAAAGCCCTAGTAATAAGCGAGCACAGATATTGCTGAGCACAGTATTACCTATAATCATTGGATTCTACGAGCACAAATAAAAGCCTGTATCACTAAATGCACAAATTGTTTAATTTAATACAGATAGATTTGCACTCATCATCCCAACTTTATGTGATTTGGTGTAATATGCGCGTTTTTTAAGTCTTAGAAAAGAGAGCCTCTATGCAAAATAACATGCCAGACATTGCACATAGTGCAAGTGCGTTACAAACCGGAACTTTAGACTGGGTAGGCATGGGCAACATAGAGCTACCTTTAGTTATTGAAGTTAAGGGGCTGGGCCAAGTCACCGTAACAGCAAAAGCAGATGCTTTTGTTGATTTGCAAAAAGAGGATGCCAAAGGCATTCACATGTCACGCCTTTTCCTTGCTCTCGACTCACTCTCCTGTGAGAAAGTATTAACACCTAATACCTTAAAGCAGTTATTAGACAACTTTTTAAGTACCCATAATGAACTAAGCACAAGTGCAAAAGTACTTTTTCACTTTGAGCTGCCAATTAGGCGCCCTTCGCTTTTAAGTAAGAAAATGGGCTGGAAATCGTATCCAATAAAGCTAGATGCGACATTACGAAATGGTGTTTACACACTTGAACTCGCTTTAGACATAACCTATTCATCTACCTGTCCTTGCTCTGCGGCATTATCACGCCAGTTAATACAAGATGCCTTTCAACAAGCATTTGACGGTACCGACTTAGATTTTCATAGCGTTCATAAATGGCTTGGTAGCACGGAAGGTATTGTTGCTACTCCTCATTCTCAGCGCTCCATTGCAAATATTAAAATTCGCCTCGGCGAGCATATCGATGAGTTTGAGATCTTAGACTTAATTGAATTAGTCGAGAATGAATTAAAAACACCAGTTCAAGCCGCTGTAAAACGTGAGGATGAACAAGAATTTGCTCGTCTAAATGGACAAAACCTTATGTTTTGTGAGGATGCTGCACGAAAACTTAAAGCACTTTTCAACCAACAACAATTAGCTGACTTTTATATAAAAATTAACCATTATGAGTCACTTCATGCCCACGATGCTGTTGCTTATGCAGTTAAAGGGATAAACGGTGGTTATCAAATTTAATATACTTTTTTTAATTCAATGATCTATATGTGGCGGGAAATCATCTCGATAATCCCGTTACTGCTCAAGTACCTATTTTTATAATAGGTACTTCAAAGAAACAAAGTATCATAAATACTAAAAAGTCATCAAATGAACACTAATTCACCCCAGATACTCTAGGTTTAATCACGGCTGCTGTTTAACTTGCGAATAAACTGATCAACCAAGGCCTCCTGATTATCAAGTGCTTGCTCTGTATTTTTCATTGTTTCATGCGTTTTGCGCGCGCTTTGCATTGATTCATCAGCAAGACCTGAAATCGTCACTGCATTCACATTTAACTCATTTGATACGCTTGACATTTCTTCTGTTGAAGTAGCAATTTGATAGTTAAGGCTCGAAATCTCATTAACGATAGTATTGATCGTCTCCAAGCTCGACTTTGTCCCTTCAGCTTTAGAAACACATTCCGAAGAGCGCGCAACACCACTTTGAATCGCTGCAACGGCCCTTTCCGCACGAAGCCTAAGATCTGCGATAATCCCATTTATCTCTGTTGTAGAATCCTGTGTCCGCTGCGCAAGTGCCCGTACTTCATCAGCAACGACGGCAAACCCTCGCCCCTGCTCTCCTGCTCTAGCTGCCTCAATGGCGGCATTTAAAGCCAATAGGTTGGTCTGCTCTGAAATCCCTCTAATCACATCAACCACGCCTTCTATATTAACGCTCTGAGCATTTAGGTCCTCAATATCTTTTTGCGTCTGTGACAATTCTTCTGATAGCGAATAATTATTCTGCATATTATCGTCAACCGCCTTGTGCCCACTTACTACAGACTCAAGTGCCGCTTCAGACTGTTTTGCAGCATTATTTGTATTTGATGCAATATCACTGATAGAGACCGACATCTGATTTATAGCTGTGGCAAGAGATCCTGTCTGCGCTTGTTGCTGATTTAAAATATCTGCACTGCTTTTACACTCTTGCATGGTTTTCGTAGCATACTCTGACACCGTTGAACTCGCATCTTTGACACGCCCAAGAACAGCTCTAAGCTCAGATTCTCGAGCAATTAATGCCAGTTCAATAGCAGCAACATCGTTAACTTTATTTAGATATACCTTTTGCATTAGCGGGTTGTCATACACCTTTTTGGCTTTTTTACTTAATTCGCGTACAGGAGCAAGGCGTGAATACGTAATAAATAAAACAATACAGGTCAGAATCGTTTCAGCAATGTAATTCCACGGAGTAGCAAAGCTTGAGATAACCATAGTTAGGACATAAAAAATGATGATAATTGCCATCATTTGTGCAGATAGCGACCAAGATGCACGAGTGAACTTACTTAATGGAGCACCACCGTGCAAATCTGAGTATATTCGCTCTGCTCGGTTAACTACCTCTTTATTAGGCTTAGTCCGCACTGACTGGTACTCTACAGTATTACCTGACTTGTCTTTTATAGGCGTAACAAAAGCATTAACCCAATAATGATCACCATTTTTGCAGCGATTTTTTACCATCCCCATCCATGGTTTACCTGCTTCAATATAATCCCACAAGTTTTTAAACGCCACTTTTGGCATAGTTGGGTGTCTTACGAGGTTATGTGGCTTACCTTTTAATTCATCTAGAGAAAACCCTGCAACTTCGCAAAATTGCGCATTTGCATACTTAATTTGTCCTTTGACATTTGTTGTCGAAAGTAAGTTATAAGAACTTGGATAATCTCTTTCTTTACCAGTGTAATCAGCTCTACCTTTGCTCATTGTGCACTCTCTATAAAAAGGCAATAATAAATTATTACTTTCTAAGACGTCGTGAAGAACAGCATCAGAAACTGATCAAGATCATGGATATCACTATGTTGGCTATTAAACACACAGCAGAAAGTTAATATAGAAATTAGCAGATTAATCTTGTTAGGCAATATAACGATTGATATTGAGAATTATTAATGAGATATGATGTATGGAGAAAATAAGAAGTGGCGTCCCCTAGGGGATTCGAACCCCTGTTACCGCCGTGAAAGGGCGGTGTCCTAGGCCTCTAGACGAAGGGGACACAGATGTGTCACTAGGACTTTATTTAGCTGTTTATTCTCTTGCTAACCGAGTTACCTACCRAAGTARGTGGCGTCCCCTAGGGGATTCGAACCCCTGTTACCGCCGTGAAAGGGCGGTGTCCTAGGCCTCTAGACGAAGGGGACACRGATGTGTCACTAGGACTTTTTTAGCGGTTTATTCTCTTGCTAACCGAGTTACCTACCGAAGTAAGTGGCGTCCCCTAGGGGATTCGAACCCCTGTTACCGCCGTGAAAGGGCGGTGTCCTAGGCCTCTAGACGAAGGGGACACAAATACAAAAAGCTTGGCACTCGAGGCGTTACCTTTTGAATTATGTACTAGGACATATGCACTAACGATTTTTTGGTGGAGCTAGACGGGATCGAACCGTCGACCTCTTGCATGCCATGCAAGCGCTCTCCCAGCTGAGCTATAGCCCCATTTAGTCAGACTTAAACTGCTAGCCTGTATCGCTGAGTGCGGGGCGCATTCTATGCAGGAGCAAAAATAAAGTCAATAACTTTTATGAAAGTTTTTTCTAACTGATTCATTTTAAACCAAGAAGCGTAGAATATAACCAAACCACTCCCCTTTGCAAGCCTAACACCTTGAATTGGGTTGTTTATTACACAATTTAAAACACATAATTACCGGACCTCTACGTTTTTACTTTAAATCCAATTAGGCCAGAGTGATTCACGGCTCTTTTCTTTTCAGCATGGTACCTAATCCAGCTTGATCCCGCGCTATAACATGTAAAGCTCAGCAGCTTACTTTCCCCAAGTTAAGATGATTCTAGTACCAAAAACATAAGCACCCTCACCTCTCCTATAATGAAGAGCTTAAAACGTTGAGCATAAAAACATCACACAGCATAGTTTTTTAAAGTTAAGTGTTGACTCTTTTCAAACTAAACCTATAATACCGCCCCACAACGGCAGACGTTGTAATACAATTTGGGTTGTTAGCTCAGTTGGGAGAGCATCGCCCTTACAAGGCGAGGGTCACTGGTTCAAGTCCAGTACAACCCACCATAAACTCTATTCAAGAGTATAAATTGAAACACAATTYGGGTTGTTAGCTCAGTTGGGAGAGCATCGCCCTTACAAGGCGAGGGTCACTGGTTCAAGTCCAGTACAACCCACCATAAACTCTATTCAAGAGTATAAATTGAAACACAATTTGGGTTGTTAGCTCAGTTGGGAGAGCATCGCCCTTACAAGGCGAGGGTCACTGGTTCAAGTCCAGTACAACCCACCATATATTGCTTTACTTGAAGTAACCGATGCAAAGCATCGCGCCAAATTTAAGCAAGGCAAGGGTTATTGGTTCAAGCCCAGTACAACCCACCACAAACTCTATTCAAGAGTATAAATTGAAATACAATATGGGTTGTTAGCTCAGTTGGGAGAGCATCGCCCTTACAAGGCGAGGGTCACTGGTTCAAGTCCAGTACAACCCACCATATACCGCTTTACTTGAACTAACCGATGCAAAGCATCGCGCCAAATTTAAGCAAGGCAATGGTCACCGGTTCAAGTCCAGTACAACCCACTATATCTTAAGGCTAATATATAAAGTCTTCTCATCATACTTAATCTACGCAAAATTTTGACTCATTATCGAAAAGATTTTCTCGCCTCAAAATAGATCACTTAATTAAGATAATTGGTATAACCTCAAATCTTATCTAAAGCCTTAAATTCAAACTTGATTTTTTAACTATTTCGTCACCAACCATAATGAATAATTGGTATAAGTTGAATAGACTAACTCATTAGAAATTAGCTAATTTTTGTTTTCAAAGCTATCCTTAAGTACTAGACTAAAAGCAAATCCGATGCCTAATAAACGCCTCTATGCCAGCACCAACTATTCAAAACGCCAAAATGCTTATCGTTGAAGATCAACCATTAGCATTGAGCTATATGAAACAATCTTTGGAGCAGCTAGATTTTAGAAACTTAAAGTTTGCAGAAAGTGCAGATGCAGCTAAAGAGCTCTGTACCATTAATAAATTTGATCTTATCGTCTGCTCTTTTGGTTTAACAAAGAAACAAAATGGCTATCAGTTTTATGAAGAGCTTCGTGCTAAACAGTTAATTCGCTCAAGCACCGCTTTTATTTTTATTTCTTCAGAAACCAGCCCTGAGCTAGTTCATAGCATTATTGAGCTACAGCCAGATGACTTCTTGGTAAAACCTTTTTCAATAAAAGAATTACAATACCGTATTGAACGAGTACTCAAGCGTAAACAAGCACTCAAACAAATAAATACACTCATAGACGATAAAAACTACTCTAAAGCACTGAAAGTGCTCGATCTTGAGCTTGATAAAAAAGAACATAACTACACTTCCCTATTGCTCAAATTGAAAGGAGAATTACTCTTAAAACTTAATCATTTAGAAGAGGCAAAATCTTTCTATAAATCAGTATTAGCCTTACAAAAGTTTACTTGGGCGAAGCTTGGGCTAGTAGAGGCACTTATTAGCAATAACGAGGACGTTATTGCCCAAAAAATGCTGAAAACTTTGATTGAACGTTCAGAGACACGATTAGCAGCGCTAGATTTGCTTAGTAAACTCGAAATAAAGCTCAATCAATATGAGAACGCTCAACAACTCTTGCAGCAGGCTATTGAAATGGCGCCGAGAAATATAAACCGGCAGCAGTCCTTAGGCCGTGTAGCTCAAATTAATCATGATTATGAAGCCAGTTATAAAGCGCATAAAGATATAGCAGCGTTTGCTAGGTACTCTATTCACGACGGCCCCGAAGTATACCTAAATGCCGCAAGAGCCGGTATCGACTTTGCTCTCAGTACAGACCAATCCGATCAAGTAACTCGCCTCACCCGCCAAACTCAAAAGTATCTCAATGACTTAAAGAGTCAATTTCCGAGTGCTCAAAATCAAGCTCAAATTGATGTGCTTAATGCACGAGTCCACTACCTGAAAGACGAACATCACAAAGCAAAGCAATTGTTAGAACAATTAGAAGATGAGACTGTAATTCGTTCCGTAGACTCAACATTAGACAAAGCTAAAGCACTTCATGAGGTAGGACTAAACCATAAAGCGCAGGAGTTATTTAACCAAGTTATCGCACACTGTGAGCGCCACCGTTCAGCAGCAGATCCAATCACCATGCGTTATCTCTACCAGCAACAGCAAGAGAAAAAAGAAATTACGATGGGGCCTAGAGAGCTTAATAACCATGCGGTAACACAATTTAATAAAGGTCAGTATGAGACTGCCTTAGAGGCCTTTACACAGGCATTTCGAGTGATGCCAAAAAATGCAGGCATCGCACTGAATCTACTGCAATGTATGAGCGATCACTGCGCTAAAACAAGTGCCACATTCAACTCAAATTTAGCCAAACGCTGCACCACCTTGCTAAATCAAGCTGAATTAGACAGCGAACAGCAAATCCGCTTTGGAAAATTAAAAGCTAAATTAAGTGAAATGAAGCTCGACTTTGAGTAGCCAACCAATAAATATTCTGGCCTTATTGCTTTTTCATTGAAAGTGCATTAACACAATAACGCAACCCACTTGGCGCAGGGCCATCTGGGAAAACATGACCTAGATGACTATCGCAAATATTACAAGTGATTTCGATGCGCGTCATTCCATGGCTCTTATCGCCATGATACGCCACCGCTTCCACTGCTGCAGGCTGTGTAAACGAAGGCCAACCAGAGCCACTATCAAACTTTTCTTCGGCATCGAATAACAACTCGTCACAGCATACACAGTAGTATTTACCAGGTTCAAAAAGCTGACAACTTTGTGAGCTAAACGGGCGCTCAGTCCCCTTTTTCCTGGTGATAATGTAAGTTTCTGGAGCAAGTTCTGATTGCCATTGCTGATCCGATTTTTCAACTCTGCGAGGAGCTACAGGATTACCATTTCTGGCAAAGTTTAATATATCTAACCACTTTAACATCTTAATTCTCTCTCTTGTTTACTTCTGTCTTGTGTTCTTCAACAGGAAGTGGCCAATCGCCAAAAAAGTAACTTAGATAGCGGCTTTTAATCAAATATAAAAGTACCCAACTCACCAACACAATTTGTACGGCAATATAAGGAGAAAAACTATAATGGGTTTTCCCAGCTTGCAAAATTAACCATGCTAAATCAAACACCGCTGTTAATATTAGAGGCAAACGCATATAACGCCAGACGGCAGCGAGCTTTGGAGAACTTGTTGGCCGCCTAAGAGAAAAGACAACAGTTGGTATAAGCGCGATACAAGCGATCGCTATCGCAACAAAAAAATGTTGTTTAGATTCAAAAAATAGCGACATTAAATCTAAGTCTGGGCGCCTTGTAAGCGCAGAGAAAGCCCAAATAAGCAATGGGCGAAGTAACACGACCAGCGCTAAATTAAAAGCGATTGGCGTACGGTAAACGCCATATTTATCCCAATATTCAGGGCCGTATCGTGTTACTGACTTCATTTGACTACTCGTATTTATTTAATAGTGCGATCAGCGCCTCTTCATCGAACACGTCAATACCTAGCTCTTGTGCCTTGGCGAGCTTAGAGCCTGCTTTTTCTCCGGCATAAACTGCATCCGTATTTTTCGACACACTACCCGCGACCTTAGCGCCAAGTGCTTGCAATCTCGCTTTAGCATCGTTGCGGTTCAATTGACTTAATGTTCCTGTTAACACTAACGTCTGCCCTGTGAGCGGCTGAGCATCTTTAGGCACAGCTGCAACCTCTTGCCACATAATACCTACTTCAATCAATGCAGTTACCACTTCTTGATTATGCTGCTCAGCGAAGAAACTGTGAATGTGCTGTGCCACAACAACACCAACATCACTGACTTGTTGTAAAGTATCAATGGAGGCGGCCATCACTTTTTCAAGCGTCAGGAAGTGATTTGCCAAGTTTTGTGCTGTCGCTTCACCAACTTCTCTGATCCCAAGCGAGTACAAAAATTTGGCCAACGTTGTTTGCTTTGCTGTTTCCAGCGCCGTAACCAAGTTTTTAGCTGATTTAGGTCCCATGCGTTCAAGAGACTCAAAATGCCCTTGCTTCAAAACGAATAGGTCGGCAGGCGTTTTGATAAGCTCACGTTCTACTAGCTGTTCAACTATCTTGTCACCAAGACCATCAATATCTAGCGCTTTTCTTGAAGCAAAATGTTTTATTGCTTCTTTACGTTGTGCACGGCACACTAAACCACCGGTACAACGCGCAACCGCTTCGCCCTCAACACGTTCAACATGCGAATCACAAACTGGGCAAGTGTCAGGAAACTCAATCTCTTTAACATCGTCAGGACGTCTATCTAGAACTACTTGCGTCACTTGAGGGATAACATCACCAGCCCGACGCACAATAACCGTATCGCCAATTTTAACACCCAAACGTGCTATTTCATCACCATTATGAAGCGTTGCGTTTGATACGGTAACGCCACCGACAAATACCGGCTCTAAGCGTGCAACAGGCGTGATTGCGCCAGTACGACCAACCTGAAACTCAACATCAAGTAATTGTGTAATCTCTTCTTGCGCCGGAAACTTAAACGCAATCGCCCAGCGCGGCGCGCGAGCGACAAAGCCTAGTTGCTCTTGCTGCGCTTTGTCATTTACTTTAATTACAACACCATCAATTTCATAGGGAAGCTCTGCGCGACGAGTCATAATATCTTGATAGTAGTTCAGCGCTTGTTGCGCATTTTCTACAAGCTTAGTTTCAGGGCTCATCGGCAGCCCCCAGCTTTGCAATTGCTGTAATTGCGCATAATGTTCACCAGCTAATGCTCCGCCTTCAACTAATCCCATTGAATAAGCATAAAACATCAATGGCCGCTTAGCTGTGATCTTAGAGTCTAATTGACGCAAACTGCCTGCGGCCGCATTTCTAGGGTTTGCAAAGGTCTTTTCGCCTTTTGCTTGCGCGGTCTCATTTAACTTATTGAAACCAGCTGTATCCATAAAAACTTCACCACGTACTTCGACTTCACGAGGGATATTTTCACCACGAAGTTTCAGCGGTATATTGCGAATAGTTTTGACATTCTCAGTGATATTCTCGCCAACTTGACCATCTCCCCTTGTTGCTGCTTGAACCAGCACTCCATCGCGATACAAAATAGATACGGCCAAGCCATCTAACTTTGGTTCACAACAAAAAGAAACATCTTTACTCGCTAACAAGCGCTCTTTTATACGCCGGTTGAATGCCGTAAATTCACTCTCGTCAAAAGCGTTA
Source organism: Pseudoalteromonas sp. J010 (assembly GCF_003934235.1). Classification (NCBI taxonomy): domain Bacteria; kingdom Pseudomonadati; phylum Pseudomonadota; class Gammaproteobacteria; order Alteromonadales; family Pseudoalteromonadaceae; genus Pseudoalteromonas; species Pseudoalteromonas sp. J010. The sequence goes on from NZ_RDBW01000029.1 coordinate 82,229, forward strand.
TCCAGCGACAACATGGGGACCTGATGTGTTACCTGCTCAAACTTGCTAAGCGCTTCTCCTCCAACCTTCTGTGATGGAGAATCAGGGCTTTGTAACTCGGGGTGCTGCTGTTCAAGTGCCATCAATTGGCGCATTAAACGATCATATTCAGCATCAGGAATGCTAGGATTATCTAAAACATAATATTGATAATTGTATTCTTCGAGTTGCAGCCTAAGTTCAGCAACTTGAGTTTCGATGTTCTTTGACATTTAGACCTCTAAACGTAAAAAGCCACCAGCAAATGCCAGTGGCTTAGTATTTTTCTAGGAGAAGTTAAGCTGCGAATTCACGCACTTTTTCAACATAACCGCGCACAGCTTCAACAGTTAAAGGCTGACGGTCTTTATCTAGCACAGTTGCACCAAACTCTTCAGCAAGCTTTTTCGATGCGCTATGCAGCATATTAAATGCAGCCAAATTATCACCTTCACAAGGTAAAGTCATAAATAGGCTGATCCCACCGGTGTTAAATTGTTCCATGTTATCGATATCAAATGTGCCGGGGTTAAACATATTCACCAAGCGAAATAACACAGGACCATTACCAGATGGCTCTAGGTGACGGTTAAAAAAGCCTTCATCTGAGTATTTAAAACCAAGACTTAAGACAGTTGGTAATAATTTTGATCCAGCCATACTTAATCCCTCAGGCATTTCTACATGCAAAATGATGAAATCCTGCGGCTCTAGCACTGTATCGCTTGCTTCATTGTCTTGCAGATCGCGCTCGTCGGCGTCAGCCTCAGCTGAATTACCTTCGCTTCCTGACTCTAAGACGCCATCAGCAACAGGCTCTTCATCCACCGCACTGAAAGTCATTTCACCAATTTCAGGCTCGTTTGGCTCTTTGTCGGAGTTTTGCGTTTTGGGTTCTTGAGATACCTCCGATGACTGCTTTTCACTGCCCTTCTTTCGAACAGACCAAAGCCCATGAATGAGTAACCCGCCTATGACCAATGCACTGATCACGATTAATGCCCATCTTAACTCTGTGGCCATTGCTCACCTTTTTGTTGTTATGCCTGTGCCATTTGCACTGCTTGTTCTATATCTACGGCAACCATACGCGATACCCCAGGTTCAGCCATGGTCACCCCCGTCAGTCTACCCGCCATTTCCATGGCGACTTTGTTATGACTGATATAAATAAATTGTACCGTTTGCGACATTTCTTCAACCAAACGACAAAATCGTCCTACGTTTGCATCGTCAAGCGGCGCATCTACCTCATCCAGCATACAAAAAGGGGCTGGATTCAGCCTAAATATTGAAAATACCAATGATAATGCGGTCAGCGCTTTTTCTCCACCACTTAACAGATGAATTGTCGAGTTTTTCTTACCTGGCGGCCTTGCCATTATAGAAACACCACTTTCAAGCAGATCATCACTAGTGAGTTCAAGGTATGCACTGCCTCCCCCAAATACCTTAGGAAACAACTCAGCTAAGTCTTCATTTACCTGGTTGAAGGTCGCACTAAAGCGAGTTTTGGTCTCTTTATCTATTTTCCTAATTACCGATTCTAACGTGGCGAGGGCATTGCTCAAATCATCTAGTTGCGTATCAAGATACAATTTACGTGCACTCGCCTCTTCAAACTCTTCGATTGCCGCTAAATTTACCGCACCTAATTTACTCAGTTTATTACTCACTTGACTCAAATTAGCTTGGTAATGCCCAAGGTTAGCATCTTGTGGTAGCTGCTCTAACTCTGTTTTTAAAGTGCGACCCAGCGCTTCCAAAGGCTCAAGTGCAGCTTGTGCTTTTAGCATAAGGCTTTGTTCATCTAGCTTTAGCTGCTGCAAGGTTCCATTAAGTTTATTAACTTCCCCTCCTGCGTCTTTTAATACCGCTTTCTTTTGACTTAAATTTTCTTTTGCTTGCTTAAGCGCATCAAGCATCGTTTGTTTTTGTGCTTTCGCTTCTAGGTGTTTTGCCAATAAGGACTCAATTTCCTCACTGACCTCAGCAAGCGGCTCATCACAAAGTAAAATATCTTCTTGCGCCTGCTCGAGACGCAAGGTTATTTCATCATGACGATGCGCTAAATGCTCTAGCTTAGATTTACTAAGCTGTAATTCACTGTCAACTTGCTGTGATGCAAGCGTAGTGGTATGAACTAATTGCTGCGCTTCTTGTAATGCGGCGCGTCGAGATTGACTATGTTGTTTAAACTCAGTCAACTTGGCCTCGGCTAGTTGTTGTATTTCTTGTGCTTGCGCTAGCAACTCATCACGTTGTAATTGCTGTTCCGCATCAAGTTCAAGTTGTGCGATGGCCTCGGCTCGCTCTTGAGCAGTAACATCAAGTTGCTCTTGAATTTTTTGTCCTTGTTCACGCCAAACGCTCAGACTCTCATCCAGCATTTCAATTTTGGTTTTATGGCTGGCGATTGCTTGTGCTTTTTCATGAACGCATTGCTGTATTTCTAATAAGTCAGCTTGTGTGTCTTCAAGAGCAATACGTTTTTGTGCTACAACCTGCTCGGCCTCGTCGGCGAGTTGTTGCAAATGAGGAAGTTGAGTATGGCATGACTGCAATTGAGCATAGCGTTTTAATGCGCCACTCTCTTCATTGCTTTTCGCCTTGGCCTTAAAGTTATCACCTACAATAATGCCACTGACCGTCACGCCGAGAAGGAATTGTTCACACGATTTAAAGTCTGTAGATTCAGCACATAATTTTATTTTCGTTAAAAAGCTGGGGAACAGCCCTGAGCTTATTTTTGTCGCGACGGAATCAATGGGAACTTCGAGTTCGATGGGCCATAGTGTATTCATTTCGTTTTGCTCAACGACTAAATGCGTCAACCCAAGCAGTGCCGCTTCAACGCATTCTTCATACCCTGACTCAACAACAAGCTGTGATAACATAGTCGCAGCAGAAGCCTCCGACGTTTCCTCTGCCCAGCGTGATAACGCTTTTATTTCAGATTGCACTTCTTGTAACGCCTGAAGCGCTTTTTGGGCATGAGTCTGTGCCTGTAAGATTTCTTCTTTATTGGTTTGTTCTTGACCTTGCAACATACCAGCTTGGCTTTGTAATTTAGCCATCGCTTGAACCAGCTGATGATGTGCATCCTGAGCGTCAGCCAAGTCATTTTCCAACATAGAGGTGTGATGCGCTTCGGCCTGTTCCAGCAGTTCAGCCTGACGCTTGTCTATATGCAGTTTAGCTTGCTGTTGTTGCGTTAATTGACTTGCTCCTTGCTGTACCTGAGCATGTATTTGTTGATACTGTTTCTGTGCGTCACTATACTGCTTATCTAATTGAGTTTGCTCGGCGTCACTTTGCTCGTTTGTGAGCTGGAGTTCTTCCAATTGCAATAGTGCAATCTCAAGTCGTTCAGAAACTGCATCGACTTTTTCAGCGCGGCTCGCCACATACTCGGCTTGCTCGTCCTGCGCCTCAATTACTTCTTGCTGTTGTGATTTCAGTATTTGAGACTGCTCAATTAGCAGACGCTTTTTATCTGTTAGATTGACTTTCTGTTGCTCAAGCGTTGCTAACTGAGTTTCAATACGGTGAACACTATGTTGCGCTTGCTCATAGCCATCATTCAGGTGGGTAATTTCATGTTCCAGTGTTGCTAGCACAGAGTCATGACCACTGTGAGCCTCATTTAAAAATGCTAACTTTTCATTTAATTTAGCTATTTCGTTCGCTTTTTCCGCTTGCTTCTGCTCCAACGACTGCCACTTTAACACCGCTATCCACGATTTAAGATCACGCTCTTGAGATTTAAATGATTTGTATTCACTGGCCTGTTGAGCTTGAAGTGAGAGCTTATCTAACTGGCCTTGTAGCTCCTTCCTAACATCGAGTAAACGTTCCATATTTTCACGAGTACTTTTAATTCGAGTTTGTGTTTCTCGGCGGCGCTCTTTGTATTTTGAAATACCCGCAGCCTCTTCTAAAAAGACTCTAAGTTCCTGAGGTTTGCTCTCGATAAGCCGCGAGATCATACCCTGTTCAATAATAGCGTAGCTTCTTGGGCCAAGCCCTGTACCAAGAAAAATATCGGTAATATCACGCTTGCGACACTTACTACCATTTAAAAAGTAAAGGGATTGACCGTCTCGGGTAACTAAACGCTTGATAGCAATTTGATTGCGATCTGCGAAAGTACCAGGTAACCGGCCTTGAGTATTATCAAAGATGAGTTCAACTGAAGCTTGTGRAATCGGCTTACGTTTAGTGGAACCGTTAAAAATAACGTCTGTCATGGCATCGCCACGAAGGTTTTTGGCTGAGCTTTCACCAAGCACCCAGCGTACAGCGTCAATTACATTAGATTTGCCACAACCATTGGGCCCAACGACACATGTCATCTGATCAGGAAATGGGATCTTGGTTGGCTCAACAAAGGATTTAAAGCCTGCCAGTTTGATGCTGCTCAGTCGCATAGCTTATTCGTATTAATGTTTGTTATTTTTAATAAAAGCACAATTCGTTGCTAACGGCTGTAGCTTAAGCATGGCAGCGTTTAATATTATCAAGAATAATACCGGTAGCCATTGCCACATTTAATGACTCAGCACCGCCAAACGCAGGGATCGTCACTTTTTTATTGATGCAAGCCGCAATAGGGTCGCTGATACCATGAGATTCGCTGCCCATCACTAATACTGCATTGGGACTAAATTGACACTGATGCACACTTTCGCCACCAAGAAACGCACCATAGCATTCACCTTGATAGTGTTTTAAAAACGCCTCGAGATCGGTTCTCACCACATTAACCCGCACAAATGACCCCATCGTAGCACTGATAACTTTGGGGTTAAATTGATCAGCACAATTTTCACTCACGACAAGCTGCGTCAATCCATACCAATCAGCAAGGCGAATAATGGTTCCGAGATTACCGGGATCTGATACTCCATCTAATGCCAGCACCAGCCCATCAGTATTAATCTCCTGTACCGATGGCATAGGCACAACCGCAATCGCTGCATTATTTGACACTAAAGTGCTTACTTTTGTCAGCACTTCCTCTTCAGCCTCCACGCAGGTAGTAGTGGCGAGCTTGGCTTCATACTTTGTCAAAAATTCACTGGTGGCAAACAACTGCTCGATGGCCAATCCTGCATCAACTAACTCAATCACATTTTTTTCGCCTTGTACTAGATACAGGCCATGTTGTTTGCGATATTTTTTTTGCCCTAAAGCACGTAGTTGTTTTTGTTGATTCTTGGAGATCATGTGCACCTCAAAAGTTGGATTGTCCATTATACCTGTTCAGTATCCGATAATACCAATTTTACTTGACCTAAACTTGGGATAGAAAGTGAGTGAGTCAATTAAAATATCCATACTCAAAAGCGTTATATCTCGCTAGCTAAGTGTTATGTGAAGTTCAGGTTATACCAACTCCATTTGAAGGAGCAAATCATCTGCTAGCGCATTAAATCAGGAAAGTATGTTATCTTGTGCCAAATAATACAGGGTACAGAGGTTAATATGTCACCTGAGCTAACGCTTATTCTGCTTAATTTTATCCTTCTTTTTATTGCTTACGCTTTCGTCTATCCAAAATTACAAGATAAGTCCTTTGCCAATATCGGCAAACAAGACCTATTGGTGACGGCGGCTTCCTTAATCGTTTCTGGAAGTCTATTTTATGGAAAAGACATTGAATTTTCTTTGGTGTTTTTTGACAGCAACTGGGTAGTATTTACTGTTGTGGTGTTTAGCGTGATGGAGATCCCATTTGGGCTGTGGTTTAAGCGTCGCTTTAACATTAAATTTGGAGAGTGAAGCTCATACTCTCCAAATAGACTTAACCTCGGGTTAACTAACCTGAGGTTTAAATAAAGGATGCTCTAATCCATTATTTTTAAAACATTGAACTGTGGTTGTTGCCTATTCACAGTTTAATTTTGCTTGCGCTTCACAACGCATTTGCGCATCTGCCAAATCCGCTCCGCCCATGCAAAAGTCAATTCTCATCAACTTTTCTTCCCGCCCGCGGCGCTGCGCATCAATAGCAGACCATCGCCAAGTTTTTATGAGTCGTTTAGCGTGCTTAGCCAATTTTTTAGATGGGGCGCTAGTAACGTGCTCAATCTCATCAGTGTTGCCATTAGCATCAATCACAACCTTAAATACGCTACACCCTGCGAGCTTACGCTTTGCTAATGCAGCTGGATATATAGGTGTACTATCAGCTTCTTTTTGCCAGATAGCAGTCTCTGTAGATGGGTTTAGCTCTGTTGACTTTACGTCGGCGTATATTGTCTTTGCCGTTGCAGTCCAGCTTGCGGCTACGATTAACATACCTATCAATAATTGAATTTTCATAAATCTTCCTTTTTATAGTATTCAAATAGAGATCCAATCTACTACTTATCGATTAAAAAGCCAAAGTCTAATTGACTTTGGCTTTCACAGGCAGCTTAGCTCACTCAGCTCGTTTTTCGCGACCAAGTAGCGCCATTGCGGCCTCTTTCACATCCTTTTGCTCATATAAGACTTGATAAATTTGCTCAGTAATAGGCATTTCGATACCGGTGCGCTTAGCTAGGAGGTAAACTTCTTTGGTATTGCGGTAGCCTTCAACTACTTGGCCTATACTTGACATAGCTTCATCTACCGATTTCCCAGTACCAAGCGCAAGGCCAAAGCGGCGATTACGTGACTGATTATCAGTACAAGTAAGAATAAGATCACCAAGCCCCGCCATACCCATAAAGGTTTCAGAACGCGCCCCTAACGCACACCCTAAACGGCAAAGTTCAGCAAGCCCTCGAGTRATCAGCGCCGTTCTGGCATTCGCACCAAAACCAAAGCCATCTGACATACCCGCGCCAATCGCGATAACGTTTTTGACCGCTCCGCCAAGCTGGATACCGATAAAGTCTTCGTTGCTATACACTCTAAACGAGCGGCCGCAATGCAGTAACTCCGCAAGCTCTTCACGGAACTTTGCGCAAATAGAAGATACGGAAATCGCAGTGGGTAATCCCGCAGCCATTTCTTTTGCAAAGGTAGGCCCACTTAGCACCGCCAGCGGCACATCGTCACCCAACACATCCAGTGCAACCTCTTGCAACAGTCGCCCGGTATTTGGTTCGAGCCCTTTGGTTGCCCACGCGACTTTTGCATTTTCAAGTAGCATAGGTTTAATCTTCTTTAGCGTGTCTGCAAACGCATGACTTGGCACAACCACCAAAATACGCTCGCTAGACTTAACAGCCGTTTCTAAATCAGCCTCAAGGTCAAGCGTGTTTGGAAACTGGATGTCTGGAAGATAACGTTGGTTTTTACGCTCAGCTGCTAGCGCCTCAACGTGTTCGCTATTGCGTCCCCATAATGTCACTTGATGACCATTTCGGGCAAAACAAATAGCAAGGGCGGTGCCATAAGACCCCGCCCCTAATACTGTTACAGCTGATTTTGCTGTACTCATCAATTATGCGTCAGCAGTTTGCTCAGGCTGTGCTTGTGCTGCACGTTGCTGCATATATTGAGCAAATAATGCGTCAAAGTTAACTGGCGCAAGGTTTAACTGTGGGAAAGTACCACGGTTAACTAGGCTTGCTACCGCTTCACGCGCATAAGGGAATAGGATATTAGGGCAGAAAGCACCTAGCATGTGYGCCATTTGCATCTCTTCAAGGTCAGCAATTGCGAAAATACCAGCTTGTTGAATTTCACATAAGAATGCTGTTTCTTCACCAATTGTTGCTGTTACTGTCAATGCTAGTACAACTTCGAATACGTTATCATCAAGCTTGGCAGAACGAGTGTCCATGTCTAGCTTAACTTCTGGCGTCCACTCTTTTTGGAAGATAGCTGGCGAGTTTGGTGTTTCAAAAGACACATCTTTAGTGTAGATGCGTTGAATATTAAACTGTGCACCTTCTTGTTGTTCTGCTGCTTGGTTTTGTTCTGCCATGATTATTTCCTAAATTCTGTTGTGTTTCTGCTAATTCATTAACAGTCATTATTTAAATTACGTTACGCAACTTATCGCTTTTCAATCAATTATGCTTGCAATAAATTGTCGAGCTCGCCTCGCGCTTCAAGCGCCATCATATCGTCACATCCGCCGATATGGCGTTCAGCGATAAATATTTGTGGCACGGTGTGTCCACCATTCGCTTTTGCTATCATCTCATCACGAAGTTCAGGCTGTGCGCCAATATCATACTCCGTGTATATAACGCCTTTAGCGTCCAATAGCGCTTTTGCACGGTGGCAAAATGGGCAATAGTCTTTGGTGTAGATCACGACTTGGCTCATCATATACCTCGATTATTTTCCGTTAGAGATTGGTAAACCCGCATTTTGCCATGCGCCAATACCGCCGGATAATACAAATACTTGCTCGAATCCAGCTTTGTGCATGTTATCAGCCACAGCGGATGCTGTCATACCCGTATTACAGACTAATATAATGGGCTTCGATTTATGTTTTTCAAGACCAGCAAAATCTTTTTGCTTAAGCTTTTCAGCATTCACTTGTTCAGCTCCCGCAATATGGCCTTGGTTAAATTCTTTTACCGCTCGCATGTCAAGCACTTGACCTTCTTGACGATTTACTAACAAAGTAAGCTGCTGAGGGTTAATCTGTCTGATTTTAGAGAATTTGCTCTTAAACCAGCTGTTCAGTAGCATCGCGGCTAACACAATCCAAATAATGCTAAGTACCGGATGGTTACCTAAAAACGCAACGTATTGTTCCATTAATTTTTTCAACCAAAAGTTTTCAAATCATTAAGTGGCAGCAAGTATACCCTCTTTATTCTCGACAAAACAGACTTGTTCACATCCGCAAATATCAATTTGTATGCTGATAATTCATCACTGTGGGGCTGAATATTCATACAAAAACAGGTATTCTACTGTCAACAACCAGAGCAGCTTATATCAAGTACCGCAGTATAATTTTTCAATACTATTGCTGGTTTCTAGTTATGAGCCATCAACATCGTGCCTAATTCAGGATTTCAGGAGCGCAAATGACAGCTAAGAAAAAGCCATTGGTATTAATGATTTTAGACGGTTGGGGCTATCGCGAAGAAAGCGAAAGTAACGCTATTTTGGCAGCCAATACCCCAGTATTAGACGAACTCTGGCGCTCAGCTCCTCATACCCTAATCTCTGGGTCGGGACTTCTAAGTCCAGGTGGTGTTCACAGTCACGAAGACCATATTGTTGCAGCGATAAAATTAGCCGCTGAGCGCGGAGCCACTGTATATCTACATGCCTTTCTAGATGGCCGTGATACGCCGCCACGCAGCGCACAAGCGTCAATCGAAAAGATAGAAGCCCTGATGCAGTCTTTAAACTGTGGTCGACTCGCTTCTATTGTTGGTCGCTACTACGCAATGGATCGCGACAACCGCTGGGATCGCGTTGAATTAGCCTACAATCTAATGGTCAGTGGTGAAGCTGAATTTACCTACCAAAACGGTGTTGAAGCATTACAAGCTGCCTACGCACGCGATGAAAATGATGAATTTGTAAAAGCATCTATTATCGCTGCTGAAGGTGAGTCTGCCGCGACTATCAATGATGGTGACACAGTTATTTTTATGAACTTCCGAGCTGACCGAGCGCGTCAGATGACCCGTGCTTTTGTTGATGCTGACTTTAATGGCTTTGAAAAACACAAAGCGCCAAACCTAAGTGCTTTTGTGATGATGACGGAGTACGCTGCCGACATTAAAGCACCTATCGCTTTCGCGCCCGAAGCTTTGGTCAATGTCCTAGGTGAATGGCTAGCTAAACACAACAAAACTCAGCTACGTATCTCAGAAACAGAAAAATATGCTCACGTTACCTTCTTCTTTAGCGGTGGTCGTGAGGACTTATTTGAAGGGGAAAAACGTGAACTTATTCCTTCACCACAAGTGGCCACATACGACTTACAGCCTGAGATGAATTCAGAAATGCTAACTGATAAATTAGTGGCAGCTATTCATAGCGGTGAATTCGACGTGATTATTTGTAACTATCCAAATGGTGATATGGTTGGGCACTCTGGTGTATTCGAAGCTGCTGTAAAAGCATGCGAAGCCGTAGATAAATGTATTGGCCGTGTGGTTGCTGCGCTAAAAGAAAGTGGTGGTGAAGCTTTAATAACAGCAGATCACGGCAATGCAGAGCAAATGCTTAACCCGAAGACAGGTCAAGCTCATACCGCTCACACCAGCGAGCCTGTACCATTTATTTATGTTGGTCGTGATGCAGAGCCACAAGCAGGAAAAGCACTAAGCGATGTTGCGCCGACAATGCTACATTTACTTGGCATGGAGCAGCCTAGCGAGATGACGGGCACTCCAATAATGCGTTTAAAATAGCGGCTCACTTTTATGCCGTTAAAAACGACGCTCTCTTATGCTGCACTACTCAGTGCAGCATTGTTAATGTTAATAGCTCCTGTTAGTGCCAATGAGTCACGCACTAAGCAAGATTTAAGCGAAGTACAGCAGCAGCTTAAAGCCAGCCAACAAGCGCTCGAAAAACAGCGCAGTACAATTAAGTCACAAGAAGCTAAGCTCAAAGCGTTTGAACTTGATATAGCAAAAAGTGCCAAAGCAGTCTCACTCACCGAAGCCGGTATTAACGAAAATAAAACAGAGCAAGCGACATTAGAACGACAAAAAGACGCTCTTTTAAGTGATAAAAGCAAGTTTGAAAAGCAGCTCGCAGCTCAGTTAAAAAGCGCTTACATGACTGGCTCTCATGATTACTCAAGAATGTTACTCAATCAAGAGCATGCAACCAAGCTAGAACGCACGATTGCTTATTACGATTATTTAAACAAAGCCAGAATTGAGCAGTTAGAGCAGCTTAAAGTCGTTCGCCAAGCCTTAGCCAATACCCAAGCCGAACTCACACGCAGCCAGTCCCAGCTTGAGGCGCTGAGACGTCATCAAAAAGAACGCCTTGAAGCACTGAGAAAAGCCAAACAAGCACGGCAGAGTCAACTTGCGGACTTACACAATCAACTCAAAGAAACGCGTTCAGCAATAGCCTACCTCAAAGAAAATGAGCAAACTTTGATCCAAACGTTAGCAGAGCTTGCTAAAGCTCAGCAAGCTGCCGAAATACGACTAGATGGCTTAGCGCAATTAAAAGGCAAACTACAGCTACCGGCGAAAGGGCGTATTCAACATCGATTTGGCCAACGTAAGCATGCTGGAATGAATTGGAAAGGCGTACTAATAGGAGCAAAAGAAGGGGCTGACATAACCAGTGTCGCTCCAGGGCAAGTCGTATTCGCCGATTGGTTAAATGGCTTTGGCTGGGTCATGGTACTGGATCATGGTCATGGCTTTATGAGTCTGTACGGTCATGCCCAAACACTGTTGTTTGATGTTGGCGATCAAGTTCGCAGTGGCGAAGTTATCGCTTTAGTTGGACAAAGCGGCGGACAAAGAGATCCTGGTCTATACTTCGAGATACGGCATAAAGGAAGCGCTGTCGATCCGATAAAATGGTGCAGATCCAGTTAACTGATTAACCCGTGCTGCACCTTGATGAGGAGCAGCACATGAATAGACAAACTCGTTTCTATGCGCTTGCGGCACGCTATGTCGCACTGTTAGGTATTTTACTGTTACTAAGCTTTAGCGCGCTAAGTCAAACACCTGCAAAAAAGTTTTCCGCTCAAGAAATGGATGAGATCCTATATCATATCCATACCTATTACGTTGAGGATTTACCACTTAGCCGTTACAACCAAAGTAACCTTTCCAGTTTGTTTGACAACCTAGATCCTTACTCTAAATATTTAGATTCAGAAGAATTAGAAGCCATATTCAGCGCTGCAAACGGTCGCTATACAGGGCTTGGTATTGAAGTAGAAGAACAAGGGAATTATGTAACCATTGTAGATACGCTCCCAAATTCTCCGGCAGAGATAGCTGGTATTGAGCGCGGCGATAAGCTCTCATTGATTAATAACATTGACGTCACCGGAAAGACAATAGCCGAAGTTTCCGCGCTACTCAAAGCCGCTAACAAAAACCAGCTGCAGTTGGTGGTACTAAGAGGCTCAAGCGCAGTCAATATCGCATTAAAACGACAAGAGATCGTGCTCGAAAGTGTTGCCAGTAAACTACTCAAAGATGGCACCGGTTTTTTGAGTGTAAATAGCTTTAATCACCATACGTACCACGATGTTGCAAGACAAATAAACTACTTACAGTTGCAATACGGTGACGCCTTGAAAAAACTCGTCATTGACTTAAGAGATAACCCAGGCGGTACTTTAAACAGCGCGGTTGCAATATCTGATTTATTTCTGGACAGTGGCACAATAGTCACAACTAAAGGGCGCTTCTTCGATGCTAATCAAGCCTACTTCGCAAGACAAGGAGACATTCTCAATGGTGCCCCTATTGTGGTGTTGATAAACAACAACTCAGCCTCTGCTGCTGAAATACTGGCAGCTGCGCTAAAAGATAATAAACGAGCACTGGTTGTAGGGTTGCGCTCATATGGTAAGGGCTCAGTGCAGTCTCTTATCCCTATCGGAAATGGCACCACCGCACTAAAATTAACCACAGCCAGATATTACACACCCACAGGGACATCAATAGAGGGCACGGGTGTAGAGCCTGATGTATATTTCACCAAACAAGCGCTTTCCCTGCTCGATAAAAGCGCTATAATCACTGGTGAAGAATCCATCAAAACAAATGGCATTGAACAACTTGCATCACATTGGCCAAAGGCGTTTGCATTAGTTCAATCACAATAATGAAAAGCCGCTAAGTAAGGCGGTAAACTATAACAATAAGATCGTGTGCTAATAAAAATTATCGGGTTAATGCTGGCCTGTATAACATTCGCAGTGCCAGCAAAACAATTTGCTATTGTGATTGATGATATTGGAAATCATCAACGTGATTTAGAATTACTCTCTCTACCAGGTGGGATCACTTTTTCGATTCTGCCTCACACGCCTTATTCTCAGCAATTTGCATTTGCCGCCAGCCGTCAACAACGAGAGCTAATGCTGCATGTTCCTATGCAGGCAAAAGACCCTAACAAGGCATTAGGGCCCGGCGCTTTAACGGTAGGTATGGAAAAGTGGCAGCTACAAATGACACTTGGTAACGCATTATCTACCTTGCCCCAAGTAAAGGGTGTGAATAATCACATGGGGTCAGCATTAACAGAACAAATTGATCCCATGAAATGGACGATGGAAATACTAAAAAAACGTAGCCTATACTTTTTAGATAGCCGTACCACCAGCCACAGTCAGGCGCAGTATGCAGCCAACCTATATGGAGTAAAAAACATCGCTCGACAAGTCTTTTTGGACAATGATGTATCCGATGTTGCACTTAATACCCAGTGGCAAAAGATGCTTAAATTACTTGAAAGCCACCAACAAGTTATTATTATTGCACACCCATACAAGGAAACAGCTGCATTTCTTGCAACCAAATTAGCTGAGCTTGAAAGTACTGACATCGAATTAGTTCCTGTGTCTCAACTGGTTGAACAAAAATACGTAAGACTGGCGGAAACTGCTGAGCAACATGCTATTTCCGGACAATTACGACTTCAGGAATAAAGACTAACAATGATTACCATCAGACAGTTTCAATGCGGCGAAGAAGCCGTATTACGTAAGCTTATGTTTGACACGATACGCTCTGTCACTATCAAGCATTACTCTGATAACCAAGTCAAAGCATGGGCACATACCGACATAGCTGATGAGAGCTGGCAAGACCGATTAAGGAGTAATCAGCCCCTTGTGGCCGTGCTGAACGGTAAAATTGTTGGTTTTGCTGATATCCAAGCTAACGGACTGATTGATCATTTTTTTTGTCATGCAGAACATCAAGGCCAAGGCATAGGGAAAGCACTTATGCTGGCACTTTTAGAACACAGCAGAACAACCAACATAACGCGCTTATTTTCCCATGTTAAAAACGGCTAAACCTTTCTTTGAGCGTTTTGGTTTTGATGTGATAAAAGAACAGCAGGTGAATGTTCGTGGCGAAGTGCTAACTAATTACCTAATGGAAAGAGTTATGCCTACCCGCTAGCAGGCATAGAAGCCCTCTTCTTTAGTCAATGGGCGCAAACTGTTTTGGTAAAACACTAAATTGCAAGGATGGGTTTTGCTGCATCCATTTTTTCTTGTTAGGAATTTGGATCTTAAACTCATCATCCGTCATAAACTGTTGAGTTTTACCTTTTGCATCCACAAACTGAATTGATGCAGGTTCAGAAAATGTAAATTCCAGTTCATCAAAATTAGGAGCAAGCCAAGACAAACTTCCTGCCATCAACTCAACAAAAGCGTCCATATCCTCCAAAAGGATAAACAAATCGCGATATTTAACCTGCTGTCTAGTCAGCGGCGCTATATCGGTATTAACCATAATCGCAACAGCGTCTTTTTCTTGGTTGATCACTAAGTTGACTTCATCTGCGCGGGGCTGCGGTAGAATAGGCAAATCGATATTGCCATCTTTATCTATGATGCCATTGGCAATGACTTTACCATCGTGCTCGAGCCAAAGTTTAACCTCTTCTAGTTTGAGCTCTGGCTGCTTCACTTCCACGGTAAATTTAGACAAGATATATTGCGACTGCGCTTTGTTGGCAATTAAATCTAGAATTTTATTAATTTCGCCATATTCCACACTTCGCTCGGCTGCAAAAACTGAGTTGCAAAGCAAACTCGCAGCAGTACCTAACATCAGTAACTTTTTCATCGGGTTATCCTTTTTATTGTTATTTTAATAAGAGCTAAGGCACGACAAATAGTTCAAAACTTGATCTCAATGCCGTACATTAAAGTCGAATCAAGCTACACTCAATGGTAAGACTGTGTAGTGAAAAGGAGTAACCAATGACTCAAACCGTAGCTGATTTAATGACACCAGATCCATTCGCCGTTAGTGCTGAGAATACCTTGCAAGATGCGCATAACTTAATGAAAGAGAAAAATGTTCGTCATATTCCAGTGATTGACCAAAGCGGTACTTTGGTGGGCATGCTGACTCAAAAGATCATGATTGCCAAAGTCATGGGAATTATGGCCACCTATGGCGCAAATGCACTAGCTCGTAAAGAAAAGCAAACTAAAGTTTTGGATATTATGGCAACAGATTTTGCAAGTGTGCAACCGGATCAATCCCTACAAGATGTGGTACGTTTTTTTGTTGATAATCGACATGGCTGTATGCCGGTGGTAGATAAGCAAAACAAGCTGGTTGGCATACTCACATCTTCAGATTTTGTTCGTCTGGCTGCGGCACTGCTGTCTTGAAAATAATGAGGCTACTCCATGAACGGAGCAGCCTCAGTTGGTAAGCCGTTATGCTTTTTCTTGCAATGTTCTTGCAACCGTTCTCATACCAAGCGTTGTGGCACCAGCAGACCATTGGCCTCCAGCACTATTCTGGAATGAAGCAGCAAGATCAATATGCACCCAGCCTTGACCTTCGTTTGGAACAAAACGAGATAAGAAGCCTGCAGCATTAGATGCGCCTCCAAAGCCGCCACCTTTTTGTGCACGACTGTTTGCTGTATCAGCGTATGGTGATGGGCAATTATTTTGGTGCCATTTTTCAAGCGGCAGTGGCCATGCAGCCTCAAATTCCTCGCTAGCGTATTGCTGTACATCATTGACTAATGCTTTATCAAGTCCAAATAGCGCGTTGTATTCTTGGCCTACGGCGACTAACGCAGCCCCTGTCAGCGTAGCTGCATCAATGATAAGTTCAGCGCCGGTTTCACCAGCAGCCATCAAGCCATCAGCAAGTACCAAACGACCCTCGGCATCAGTATTCACGATTTCAACTGTGGTACCATTTTTATATGTAAGAATATCACCTAATTTATAAGCGTGACCTGAGATAAGGTTCTCAGCGCAGCATAAGAATAACTTAACTCGACGGTCAAAACCTCGCTGGATAGCTAAAGCTAACCCAGCTGTTACGGTCGCCGCACCGCCCATATCGCACTTCATTGTAAGCATGCCTTCGCTTGGCTTAATTGAGTAGCCGCCTGAATCAAACGTGATCCCTTTACCAACCAACGCAGCACTCACTGGTGCTTCGTCATTCCCTGTTGGATTATAGTCCAGTTCAAGCAATACAGGAGGGCGCTCACTACCGCGTCCAACTTCATGAATACCAATCCACTGCTGCTCTAATAGCGCATCACCTTTTATGATCTGGTAGCTCACATGCTCAGGAGCAAGAGACTGAATAAACTCAGCCGCTTTACCCGCCAGGCTCTCAGGGTAAATATCTTCCGCAGTGCCATTGATCATTTGGCGCATCCAAGTGGCTGATGACTGCAATGCAGCAAGTTCTTTTAAATCTGACTGATCATTATCGGCAAAAACCACACCATCTAGTGCTTTGGGTGAGACAAACCCCTGATAAAATGCCCATTGTGATTCAGTGCACCACAACTCACCCTCAAGGTGTACTTGTTTAATTCCTTGCTGAGCGATACTACGTGCCGCTTTTTGGATATTTTTTAGCGTTTCATCTTGTTGCAAATGAATTGAAGCACCGTCCTTTTCAAACGACAGGGCTGCACCCGCTGATAAATATGCGGGTTTTGCTGCTTCGCTCAGTCGTACAATAAATTTCTCTGACATTCTATTTTTCACTCTTGTGCTTATACGTGTGCTTAAGTGTACACTAGCCCTTAAATTCACCCAACTGAAAGCGACCAATGAACTTTTCTAGCCAATTACAGCAAGCCACCTTATTAAAACGCTACAAGCGCTTTCTCGTTGATCTACGTACCGCTGATGGCGAGGAATTTACCGTGCACTGTGCCAACACGGGGAGAATGACGAATTGTGCTGACCCTGGGTTTACTGCCTATTACTCAACCAGTGACAACCCCAAGCGAAAATATATGCACTCCTTAGAGCTTACCCAAGATCACGTGGGTCACTTTATTTGCGTCAACACAGCCGTGGCAAACAAAGTTGCCGTTGAAGCAATAGAGCGCGGGATAATCACGCAGTTAAACGGCTATGATACGCTGCAAACAGAAATAAAGTACGGTGCTGAAAATAGTCGCATTGATATTTTATTAAGTAGCAATGAAAATGGACAACCTCCACACTTATGCTACGTTGAAGTAAAGTCTGTAACTCTACTCGAGCAGCAGCAAGGTTTTTTTCCCGATGCTGAAACGGCAAGAGGCCAAAAGCATTTAAGAGAATTAATCCAAATAAAACAACAAGGCCACCGTGCTGTGCTACTGTTTGCGGCTCTACATACCGGAATTAAGAATGTGAGACCCGCAGCTCATATTGACCAAAAGTACGCAGCATTAATAAAAGAAGCAATCTCTCATGGGGTTGAAATTATCGCCTACCGAGCACACGTTGATGATCGCCAAGTACAATTAATTGAAGAAATTCCTTTTGACTGCGCTTGACTTTTTTCATGCCGCCCACATATAGCCGTGATAGTTTTCTCCCCCAAAAGGCTAAACTTTGAAAAAAGAGGCTGACATTCGCACTAAAAAAGTGTTTGCTAAGGGGTAAAGATTTTGCTATTTATACCCGCCGGCGAAAGCTGGGGTTATGTATTAAGGATTTAGGAGAATGGTATGCCAGACCAGAAAAAACTAGGGTTATTGGCTCAAGCCGGTGTAGAACCTTATCAAGAAAAGCCAGGCGAAGAATACATGAATGAAGCACAACGTGCTCATTTCAAAGCAATATTAGAAGCATGGCGTGCCGATCTACGTAACGAAGTAGATCGTACTAAAACACACATGCAAGATGAAGCGGCAAACTTTCCTGATCCTGTGGACCGTGCAGCGCAAGAAGAGGAGTTTTCTCTTGAACTGCGTACTCGCGACCGCGAGCGTAAGCTAATCAAGAAAATTGAGAAAACACTTCAGCTAATTGAAGATGACGACTTTGGTTTTTGCGAGTCATGCGGTATTGAAATTGGTATTCGTCGCCTTGAAGCGCGACCAACTGCCGATTTATGCGTAGATTGTAAATCTCTCGCAGAAATTAAAGAAAAACAACAAGGCAGAGGATAACCTCAGCTCTGTGTCCCCAAGCTTAAAGCAATCTGGGAGCTATCGCGGTCGATTTGCTCCCTCGCCTTCTGGGCCGCTTCATTTCGGATCTTTAGTCGCAGCGTTAGGCAGTTACTTAGATGCAAAAGCCAATCGTGGTCAGTGGCTCGTTCGTATTGAAGATATAGACACGCCAAGAGTGGTATCCGGTGCTGCCGAAAATATATTGGCAACTCTTGAAGCATACGGCCTTTATTGGGATGAAGTGGTTGTCTATCAATCTCAGCGCCACACTTTATATCAGTCTTACCTTGATGAATTAACATCCAACGAGCTTGTTTATGCGTGCCAATGCACCAGAAAACAGATTAAAGCCATGGGTGGATTTTATAATAATCATTGCCGTGATCTGAACTTAAGTCTGCAAGGTAATGCACTGCGCTTACAGCAGCGCTCTCCTGTTACCGAGTTTAATGACAAGATACAAGGTGCTGTCGTTATTCCCAATGCGATTGCCCATGAAGATTATATTACTAAACGTCGAGATGGTTTATTTGCTTATCAGCTAGTGGTTGTTGTGGACGATATTGAACAACAGATCAGTCATGTCGTACGAGGAGCCGACCTTTTAGCACCTACCGCTAGACAAATTAGTTTGTTCCAACAGCTAAACCAGTCTGTACCTGAGTATGCACATCTTCCACTTGCTGTAGCAGCTCCAGGCTTCAAATTATCAAAACAAAATCATGCACCTGCAATTGATACTCATCACCCACTCCCGACACTCCATGCCGCGCTACGGTATTTGAATGTACCTGTAGGCTCAATGGCTGACTATCAAAATATCGACGCGTTGCTAGAACATGCTGTCGATGTTTTTAACCTTTATTCCATCCCTAAAGTACAAGAAATTCAACTAAACTCATTAGAAAATGGTGAATTTGCTTTTCGCCCGCTGTTTTCAAGTACTTCAATTTAGTCTCATTTGAGTATATGATAGCGAGCCTTAAATGTGACCTGTTTTAACACCAAAGCAGGGCTTTATAACCACTAAAATCGAAAACTTGATTGCTCAGGAGACGAGTTATTATTTCCAAGCTTGTAAACTTTTGCCGCCAGTTCGTAACTGGAAAAGGCGATGAGACGGTGAAAAAGGCCAGCCCGACACCTGTGATTATTCCTCGCAGCGAGCATGGTATATCTCGTAAACAATTTAGCCCTAATGCTATCAAGGTACTGTACCGATTAAAAGATGGTGGTTACGACGCCTATTTGGTTGGTGGCTGTATCCGAGACATTATGCTCGGAATAGAACCTAAAGACTTTGATGTAGTAACGAACGCGACACCAGAGCAAATTAAAAAATTATTTCGTAACTGTCGCTTAATTGGCCGCCGCTTCCGCCTTGCACATATTGTGTTTGGCCGTGAAATTATCGAAGTGGCAACGATGCGTGGTCACCACCAAAGCGACGATTCTTGTGCAACTACCAGCCAAGCAAGCGAACATGGACAGCTCTTACGTGACAATGTTTACGGCAGCATAGAAGAAGATGCAGAGCGTCGCGACTTCACCATTAACGCGCTTTATTATTCTATTAATGATTTTACATTAAGAGACTTTGCCGGTGGTGTTAGCGACATTAAGGCACGCAAAATTGAGCTAATTGGCGATCCTGAAACGCGCTACCGTGAAGATCCCGTACGTATGCTCCGAGCTATTCGATTTGCTACAAAGCTAGGAATGGAAATAGCAACACCAACGCGCACACCGATCAAAGACTTGGCACCATTGCTGGGTCATATTCCCGCGGCACGATTATTTGAAGAAACACTCAAGCTATTTCTCAATGGCAAGGCAGAAGAGAACTTTCTGCAAATGCGTGAATACGGCTTATTTTCTCAGTTGTTTCCTGCACTCGACAAAATTTTAGCAAGGCCTGAAAGTGAATTTGAACGTCGCTTTATTCAACAAATGTTTGCCAATACGGACAGCCGTATTAACGCCAATAAAAAAGTGACCCCTGCTTTTATTTATGCAGCACTTTTATGGTTTCCAATTTTAGAGAAAAGCCATGCTTTAGCCGCAGATGGAATGAATGAATACGACGCGTTTATGCAAGCTATCAATCACATACTTGCTGATAACGCAAAGCATGTTGCGGTTCCCAAGCGATTTACTTTGGGTGCTCGCGACATTTGGCATATTCAGCAACGCTTGGATAAACGTGCGGGTCAACGTGCCTATCGCTTAAGTTTACAGCCTAGATTCAAGGCCGCTTATGACTTCTTGTTACTGCGTGTAGAAAGTGGCGAACAAGATCAATCCGACCTTGCAACATGGTGGACTGAATATCTTAAAAGCGATGTCAATGGCCAAAAAGAGATGGTGCGCAATTTAGGTAGTCAGAACAAACCAAAACGTCGCCCACGACGAAAACCAAAAAGAAAACCAAAAGAAGATTAAATGAATACTGCGTACATTGGATTGGGCGCAAACCTATCCGAACCGATGGCACAACTACAGCGAGCGCTAACTGTGCTCGCCTCTCACCCTGCTTTATCTGTTATTCATCACTCTAGTTTATATGGCTCCAAGCCTATGGGGCCTCAAGATCAGCCTGACTATGTTAATGCAGTAGCTAAGTTGGAAACATCTTTAGCTGCCGAAGCATTATTAGATGTTCTGCAACAGATAGAACTTGAACACGGGAGAGTACGAAAGTCAGAACGCTGGGGACCACGCACTCTTGATTTGGACATTCTGCTTTTCAATGAGGAAATCATTGCGAGTGAGAGGCTGGTTGTGCCACATTATGGCCTAACGAAGCGAGAGTTCGTCGTTTATCCATTATTAGAAATTGCGCCAACACTCAAACTACCAGATGGTACTACCCTTGAGTCTTTGGCAGAACAGTTACCACTTAACGGACTAACCATCCTTAATTAATTCAACCCAAGGGGTTCAATATGGCAAAAATTTCTGTATCAACACTTGCCAAAATGAAGCGTGAAGGAACAAAAATAACAGCCCTCACTGCATATGATGCAAGTTTTGCAAAGCTATTTCACGACAACGGTGTCGATGTCATCCTAGTGGGTGATTCTTTAGGTATGGTTTTACAAGGCGGTGAAGATACACTAGCAGTAACCACTGAAGATATCGCCTACCACACCCGCTGTGTAAGAGCAGGGAGTAAAGCGCTATTTGTGATAGCTGATATGCCCTTTATGAGCTATTCAGATCCACAGTCCACTTGTGAAAATGCAGCGAAGTTAATGCGTGCAGGTGCAAATATGGTAAAGCTTGAGGGTGGAGAGTGGCTATATGAAAGCATTGAAAAGCTCACACAGCAAGGTATTCCTGTATGTGGTCATTTAGGCCTAACCCCCCAGTCTGTTCATGTTTTTGGTGGTTTCAAAATCCAAGGCCGTGAAGCAGAACAAGCACAAAAGATGGTCGATGATGCAAAAGCACTAGAACGTGCAGGTGCTCAAATGATCGTGATTGAATGTGTACCTTCAGCACTAGCAAAGCGTATCACTGATGCAGTCTCGATCCCGGTCATCGGTATTGGTGCAGGAAAAGAAACTGATGGCCAAATCCTAGTGATGCATGACTTGGTTGGTATTTCTGCTGGATATATTCCTAAATTTTCAAAAAACTTTTTACTAGAGACAGGTAACATGCCAGATGCCGTTAAGAAGTTTTGTACCGATGTACAATCGGGTGAATTTCCGGCAGCTGAGCACGAGTTTAATTAATATCAACCAGCTTAATTAAACGATCTATTTTGAGGCGAGGAGATCTTGTCGATAACATGGCTAGCGCGCCTACTATCGCCAGGGCTCCTATATCTATACATGCAGGCAAAAATTTTGCTACTTAATTGTTCTAAATAAAAAACTGTTAATGTAGTAGGTACCTAATTTTTTTCCTCAAACTGAGCGGATATTAAGATAAAATGATATAACTTGCGGTGTGCACTATTCACCGCTCACCCCCAATTCCAGCCCAATATTGAATTGGTACATTTATTTTTAAGTTAGAGTACAACATGCAATCAGTTACTGAAATAAAGTCTCTTCGAAGCCAAGTTAAAGCGTGGCGCCAACAAGGGTTAAGTATCGCTTTCGTACCTACAATGGGTAACCTTCATCGAGGTCACTTCTTTTTGGTAGAAAAAGCAAAAACACTCGCAGATAAAGTTGTCGTTAGCATCTTTGTTAATCCAATGCAATTTGGTGCGAATGAAGATCTTGATAGCTACCCTCGTACGTTAGAACAAGATAAACAGGGACTTGCAGAACTAGAAACCGATATTTTGTTTACCCCAAGCGTTGATACTATTTATCCCAGCGGACTGGAAGCACAAAGCTTTGTTGACGTCCCCGGTGTGTCTGAAGGTCATTGCGGTGGTGCGCGCCCTGGCCATTTTCGTGGCGTTGCGACAGTTGTCACTAAGCTATTTAATTTAGTCCAGCCAGATTTCGCCTGTTTTGGTGAGAAAGACTTTCAGCAATTACAAGTCATCAAAACAATGGTCAAAGATCTCTCTATTCCAGTTGAAGTCATCGGAGTGCCAACTCAAAGAGAGGTATCAGGACTTGCCATGAGCTCAAGGAATGGCTATCTCTCTGAGTCAGAAAAAGAAACGGCAAAAGTACTTTTTCAAGCACTGAAAAAGGCAGCTTCAGCACTAGAGCAAGGCGAAAAAGACTTTGATCTGATCATAAAAAATGCCACAGATATGCTACATAATGAAGGCTTAAAGTTGGACTATTTCAACATTTGTCAAAAAGATACCCTAAGACCTGCTACACTCGAAGATGATAGGCTGGTAATTCTTGCCGCTGCATTTCTTGGGAAAGTCAGGTTGATTGACAATATACAAGTTTCCCTTTAAGGACTTATGATGAAAACTGTGTTCATATTATTAGTATTAGCAACCACAATACTTGGTTGTACGAGTACACTATCACCTGAATTAAACCAATGTGCTCAACAGCACTATCAATGTGAACGCAGCTGTGAAATGCAAAATACACCAGAAACAATGTCATTACAGTTGTGTACAGATAAGTGCATTGAGCAGCATAATGCCTGTAAAATACAAGCCGAACAAATCACAAAGAGCAAGCGCTAGCTTACTCTTTGTGCTTCCTAGTTATTATTTCCCCAAGCTTTATCACCATTTCTGCTATTTTTTATTCGTAACCTTGGAATAATTTACGATACAATTTGAGTGGTCAGATGAGGTGAGTGTATCTTATACCGATTATCTTAATTAAGTGGTCTATTTTGAGGCCAGAAAATCTTGTCGATAACCAGGCAAAAATTTTGCTATTTAGTTGTTCTAAATAAGAAATTTTTAACGCTGTTAGCGTCAGATTTACGCCTTCAAATTGAGCAAGTATTAAGGCAAATTAGTATTACCCTAGTAATTGAAATTATGCGCTTGATTATCGCAGTTATGTATTGTTAGTAACTTGTTATTTCAAGTTTTTACACTAACCTCTAAGACAAAGTAATGTGAACTAAATCGGCGAATCACCCTTTATAGGTACGCATTCTTAATATGACTCTTTGCAMAGAAAATGGGAATCAATATGAAAAAATCAGCAATTGCTTTAGCGATAGCACTAGGCACAATAAGTTTCAATAGCGCTGCTGAAATCAGAATTAATGGTTTTGCCTCTATAATTGGCGGCCAAACGCTGGATAGTGATGATACACTTTTTGGTTACGATAACGATTTTGATATGGAAAATCGTAGCTTATTTGCGTTACAGCTAGCGGCTGATTTGCAAGATAACCTTAGTGCTACGGCACAAATCGTCGGCCGAGGAGCAAATGATTTTGATGCAGAGTTCGAATGGGCATATTTAACTTATACTATTTCGGATTCCGCACAGATCAGCGCTGGTAAAATGCGAATTCCGTTTTATCGATATTCTGATTTTCTGGATGTAGGTTATGCTTACCGCTGGATAAAGCCACCTCAGTCTGTCTACAACCTCAGCTTTAGTACATATAACGGGCTTAGTTACATTCATAATGCCACGTTAGGCCAGTGGGATAGCACAGTACAATTTGCATTGGGTAGCGTCGATGATGATATTATCGCAATTACTTATTCTGACGAAGCTGAGTTGAACAACACTGTAGGTGCCAACTGGACGCTTAGTCGTGATTGGTTCAGTATGCGCATGGCATATTTTGCTACAGAAGCGAGTATCAGTGCAGCAAACAGTCCAGAGCTTTCAGGGTTATTGGCGGGACTAGCTGGCTATGGTCTCACGCAGCAAGCTGAAGATTTAGCCGTCGAGAAAGACGATGCCTATTTTGCCGCATTTGGTATTTCTATTGATTACAATGATGTGTTATTTGATGCTGAATTCACACAATTCGAAGTAGACGATAGCATACTAGCAAAACAGCAACAGTATTACGCTTCTGTCGGTTATCGAATGGATGAATGGACTGTACATTTGACTTACGAACACAACAAAGATAAGAATGCAAACGACGAGTTTAATTCTGTTCCACTTACGATCACAGCACCTAATGGTGTCACAATTCCTGTTACTACAGATCCAACTAATCCAAATGCACCTTACTTACAAACGCTTGTAAATGGCGCGCTTTCGGATGCCCGAGCTGAGTCTGAAACCTGGAGTGTTGGAGCGCGATACGACTTTCATCCATCAGCGGCATTCAAAGTTGAATTAAATCAATTTGACAACCAGCTAACGGATCAAAAAGTTGAATTGTTAAGCTTCGGTATCGATTTAGTATTCTAATAGAGGTCGCACATGATTAAGAAAATTGTAGCTTTAGGTTTGCTGCTGAGCAGTCAAATAGCACTTGCTGATATCGCCGTTATTGTTAATACAGCCAACAATACAAATGTAGACGACGCTGTGATAAAAAAGCTGTATCTTGGCAAAAGCAAGTCATTTGCTGATGGCAGTAGTGCAAACCCAGTCAATCAAGATGGCAATGCGACATTTGATGAGTTCAACGACAAAGTGATCGGTAAATCAAGTTCTCAGCTAAATGCGCATTGGTCTAAGCTCGTATTTACCGGTAAAGGGACACCACCAAAAAAACTAGCTAACGACCAAGCAATCATTGAATTTGTCTCAAAAAATGCTGATGCGATAGGCTATATTGACGCAAGTAAAGTGACAGACGCGGTCAAAGTAGTTGGAAAGTACTAATGTGGGTTAAGCGATTTAACCTGAGATTTGGATAAGACATGTTCCAACTCATTGTTGCTAAATCACAGCTTAGTTTTTTACTTATCTAGCCAAAGAGTTTTAGGGAAACACCGCGTCCGCGTCCTGCTCTCGCTAAGGTATCTACATCCTGCAGACAAGGCAATTGGTATTACTCACCAATAGCGGGCTATTGGAAGTGAATTTAACGCTGTTAGCGCTAAAACTGGCCAGAATGATATTATGCCTATGAGCTTGGGTATTTTAGTTGATTAACTAACTTCTTACCCTGAGTTCAGGTTAAATAAAAAAACAGCCACTTAAGTGGCTGTTTTTTATTTTGCGGTAGTTACATTGCCTCTATACTCTAAATTTAGAGGTTGCATCTTTTAAGTTATCCGACAACACATGGAGGTTCTCAGCAACATCCTGCACTTCATTTAGCGCTTGCATAGTGTCTTGGAACGATTGGTGCATAGAAGTTACATTATTCACAACCATCGCAGCAACCGAAGTTTGTTCCTCTGTTGCTGCTGCAATCTGACCATTCATACTATTAATAGATAAAATTTGTTCGGCAATTTGCTCAATTGACTGTCCCGTTTGCGCAGCTGCTTCTGCATTATTAATGGCCATACTACTGGCACTTGTCATCGCCTTAACCGCTTGATTGGCAGCTTCTGTTAAGACATTGAGTAGTTCCCTGATCTCATTCGTTGACTTAGCAGTTCGAGAAGCCAGCTCTCTTACTTCGTCAGCAACAACCGCAAAGCCTCTCCCCTGCTCACCGGCGCGTGCCGCCTCAATTGCAGCATTGAGAGCAAGCAAGTTAGTCTGCTCAGCAATTGACGTAATAACATTAAGTATTTGTGTCACATTCTGAGTATCGTCAGCAAGCTTATTAATTGTTTCTGCCGCATGATTGATTTCTTCACTCAAAGCTTGAGATTCATTTACTGATACTTGTATTTGACGCTTACTCTGCTCAACTTCCTGCTCAGCAAGCTGAGCAGCATCAGATGCCTGTGATGCCGAGTTGGAAATATCACCAACACTTAAGCGCATCTCTTCCATTGATTGACGCACTACTTCAGCATCATGCGTTTGTTGATTAGTAGCACTTTCCGCTTTTTCCATGCCTTTAACCAAGCGACTTGAGTCCTGCATTAACGGCTCAACCACACTCATCACTTCAACAACAGCCCCTTTAAGTAGGCCTACAAACTCATTAAAGTTTATTGATACTTGGCCAATCTCATCGTGAGATCGAACATTCAAAGTAGTAGATAATGAACCCTGACCTTGAGCGAGCAACTTAAGATTTTGGGCTGCATCTTTAGCTGAGTTACCTATGCCCCGCGCGATAATAACTGCGAGTAAAATCAGCACGATTAACGAGATAACAGCCACAATTAGCATGATAGTTAGGGCGTTTGAGGAGCGAGCTTCTGTATTTTGTAACAATTCAACAAAACGGTCATTCGCATTTTCTTTGGCGGTCGTAAAATCTTTTACCAGTGCTTCATAAATTGCAGTTTTGTTTTTAGCGTCTTCTTGAATGCGACTAAAATCAGCAGTTCCATCAATCATGCCTGATGCAATTCGCTGCGCAATTTTTGCATACTGAGTAAGTTCATCTCTATTATCTGATGGTATAAACCCACTTTGGATTTCATTGATTTTCTGCAAATTATCTTGGATCTGTTGCCGGTACTCTTTTGCTTTGTCTAATAACTCAGCATCACCAAAAGTGACCGCCTGCGTGAACAGCTCATCTAAATTTTGTAATTTATTGGCATTCTCCGTTGTTAGGTTCAGGATTTTATATGTCTGCTGTTCCAGCTCATTAAGTGCCCTCTGATTAGAACTTATGGCGTTATAGTTAACAAACACGATAACCACAAAAGCGATAACCGCAACGAGCGTTATTGCATGGATCTTTTTGGTGATACTTAGATCAGCAAAAGCAGTACCTAGACTCATATATACACCTTTTGAAGTAAGACGAGTTCATTATCGACTGATTTATTATAAATTTTAACTAAATATAGAATATTTCCAGCTTTTTTGCTGCGTTAAGATGAATATTTAGACAAATTATTTAATAAGGGGACATTGAGTTGTAGCAACAWAAAATGCCGCATGAAAGCGGCATTAATAACAACAAGTACTTGGCTATTTGGTTGGGATTATAATAGTCCTAGCTTTTTCAGCTCACGCGTAGCCATTTCACTAGACATTGGCACATAGCCGTCTTTCTCTACGATTTTTTGGCCTTCTTTCGAAAGTACCATTTTTAAGAATTCGGCCTCAATCGGTGATAATTCTTTGTTTGGATGCTTGTTAACATATAGATATAAGAAACGCGACAGTGGATATTTTCCTTGAGCTACATTTTCAAGTGTAGCGTCAACATAATTCGTACCCTTTTTAGACAAAGGTACAGTACGTACACCCGAAGTTTTATAACCAATACCAGAGTAACCAATCGCGTTCACTGAAGAAGAGATAGACTGCACCACAGAAGCAGAGCCTGGTTGCTCATTTACATTATTGCGAAAATCGCCCTTACATAATGCTTTTTTCTTGAAGTACCCATATGTTCCAGACACTGAGTTACGACCATATAGCTGGATGTCTTTGGCAGCCCAATCTCCAGTCAAGCCGATATCACTCCAACGATTTGCTTGCGCTTGAGCACCACACTTACGTGTTGATGAGAAAATCGAATCTACTTGCTCAATCGTTAGACCTTCGATTGGGTTATCTTTATGTACAAATACGGCAAGTGCATCAATTGCCACACGAACTTCTGTCGGTTTATAACCATAGCGCTTTTCAAAAGCCTCAATCTCTTTTGACTTCATCTTACGACTCATTGGACCGAAGTTTGCCGTTGCTTCTGTCAATGCTGGAGGCGCAGTAGATGATCCTGCCGCTTGAATTTGGATGTTAACGTTAGGGTATATTCTTTTATACTCTTCTGCCCAAAACGTCATCATATTTGCAAGCGTATCAGAACCAACTGATGAGAAGTTTCCTGAGATACCGCTGGTTTTATTATACTCAGGTAACTTTTCATCTAATGCAGATACTTGAGTAGAAACTAATGTAGTAACGGCCACACCCATTGCGGCAACTAAGCTTTTAAATTTCATTGGGGTCACTCCAATTGTTGGTCCCAGTTATTTTACGCTGCTCATTGTGCAGCGATAAAATGACAATAAAATTACCCTTAAATTACACTTTTATGACTTTCATCATTTGTCATAAAAATGCGTTTTTGCTTTGAAAAAGAAAACCAAAATCGAGAACCTTCACCGACTTTACTCTCGATGCGAAGCGCTGAATCATGTCGAGAAAGCACATGCTTGGTAATAGCCAAACCGAGTCCTGAGCCACCAGTTTTTCTACTGCGTGCCTTATCGACACGATAAAAGCGCTCAGTGAGGCGATTGATATGTTCCGGTGCAATACCGTCACCATTGTCTATTACACAAAATGTTGGTTTTTCATCTTCAAGGTACCACCGTACATGGATCCGACCATTAGGCTTGGTATAGTGGATAGCATTAAACACTAAATTTGAGAATGCGCTACGCAATTCATCCGCCGCCCCTTTGATATCTAATGTCTGATCAATATCAAACGTTAGTGTATGTCCTTTGTCTTGGTTGAGAGACTTAGCCTCGGTGTGGATCAACTCTAACATAGCTGGAATATTGACAGCTTTATCATTATCTTGCTTCCTAGCTCCCTCGATGCGAGATAGAGAAAGTAGCTGATTGACGAGACTATCCATTCGTTTACATTGGTCTATCATGGTGCCATGAGCTTTAGCCCACATTGCTGGCGGAGGCATATTATCGCTGTCCATCATTTCTAAATAGCCAGCCATCACAGTTAAAGGCGTTCGTAGTTCATGAGAAACGTTAGCGACGAAGTCTTTGCGCATCTGCTCAAGCTGCTTTAGCCGACTCACATCCCGTGCCACCAGCATCAGCTGTTCAGCATAAGGCATAACTCGGATCTCCAATACTTGCTCATGTGCAAGTCCAGTGTCGAGCTCTAACGCTTCATCAAAACGATGCTCATTCATATACTTTACAAACTTGGGATCTCGGATAAGGTTATCTAGCCTCTGACCATGATCTGTCGGCCATTGTAATCCGAGCACTTTCAACGCGAGTTGATTACACCACACGATGCTCAAATCTTGTTGTAATACGACAACCGCATCAGGGATAGCTTCAGCGCCTTCTCGAAAGCGACGGATCAGCTCAGCTAATTCATTGCGTTTTTTACGATTTCGCTGTTGTAGCTGGTATATCCCTTCAAAAACTTGCTCCCACGCACCTTTGCCCTCAGGCGGATTGAAGCTGCGCTGGTTGATCAGCCAATCACTTAAACGATAAAGCTGCTTGTAATGCCAAACCAATAAAACAAAGGCACCAATGAAAAGAAATAGAAAAGGCGCACTGAGTAAATAACCAATAAGCGCTAAAGGTAAGAAATACAAAAACAGGCGTCTAGTTAACGCCTGCTTATCAATTACTCGATACATAAAGAAATCCATTTAGAAGCCATACAATATAGCTTCTTTTGGAGTACCAATTACAGTTTACTCGAAAAACGGTAACCTGCACCACGTACGGTTTGCACCAAACGATCATGGCCTAGAGGTGCAATCGCTTTTCGCAGCCGTCGAATATGTACATCAACAGTGCGATCTTCAACATAGACATTCGTTCCCCATACATGATCAAGCAGTTGCTCTCGGCTATAAACACGCTCGGGGTGTGTCATGAAAAAGTGTAATAATCGAAACTCTGTCGGTCCCATATCAAGCTCAGTACCAGCAGAAGTAACACGGTGGGATATCGGATCAAGGCGCAAGCCATGAACTTCTATTGCTTCTTCAAGAGAAGTGGGAGACACCCGTCGCATCACCGCTTTGATTCGAGCCATAAGCTCTTTTGGAGAGAAAGGTTTTGTCACGTAATCGTCCGCACCAACTTCCAATCCTTTCACTTTGTCTTCTTCCTCACCTCGCGCTGTAAGCATGATGATTGGGATCTGACGAGTGTACTCACTTTGCTTGAATTTTTTAGCGATTTGAATACCACTGCCCCCAGGAAGCATCCAGTCAAGCAGTACCATATCGGGGTATGGCTCTACCATGGCAGCCACCGCTGAATCATAGTCTTCAGCTTCAATTGCTTGAAAACCATTTTGTTCTAATACAAACACCAACATCTCTCTGATCGGTGCTTCATCATCAACTACAAGTACTTTACGTGACATTCCCAATGTTCTCTCGTTACCGACGTTGTTGATGTCATTATTATGACTAACTATGACAGTTTTATGAAAGTGTAACGTGTAAACTGAAAACAAGCCAAAAAAATATCTTTTTTCAGCGCAAAAAAGAATATTTTCAAAGTCATAAGTACATGTTATTAAATAAGATAATAAATTTACTTTTGAAGAATAATTATGTTTTTAAAATATGTACATTCATTTTGTTTTCGCTAATCATATGCCATTTAAAATAGAATAAACGTCAACCAAATACACATAAAAAGTACTGTCGATACAATATCTCGCTAAGTATTAAAAGTCATAACGTAATGTTACTGCCATTGCGTCGTGATCTTCATTATTATCAAGCGAAAACTTAGAGTACCAAAGATACATACGTGCTTGTTTACTCAAGCTTCTTTCGACTCCAAAAGACGTCGCATTTCCTGAATCCTTGAGCTTACCATTAGCACCGTCAGAGTCTTGATACTGAGCTAGTATAGTGTAAGCACTCACTTTATACGAGGCACTTATCATGTAGCTATCAACTTCATCATTACTGTCTATCGCTTCACTTTGTTGGTATATTCCCCCTACTTTAAAGCTCCCCAGCTTCCCCTGTACCGTAACGCGATTTAAGTCTTGTCCAGCGACCTGATTGTCATGAGCAACGGCAATATATACGCTTGTTTTCTTGAGCTTACTATCACCATAACTTGCAGCTAAAGACAGTCCATCCTCATCTTTTTGCTTGCTGTTCTCTTCAGCAATGTAACTCACAGTAAACTTCAAATGATTTATTGCTGGTGTTGAATACTGCACGGTGTCGCCCAGTCGGTTTTCTCCAACAAAAAAAGAATTAATATCACCAGAAAAGTCATTCATTAAATCAACTTTGCCTTGGGATTTCTTCATTGCCGTGTCATCGCGGCCGATTAACAACTGGCCATATTTACCTCGGATCCCCAAATACTGAGATCTTGCCGTCAGGTTATCTCCAGACTTACCATCTTTATCTTGATCTGCGATCTCAACTTGAAATTCGTATTTATAAAAAACATCAATACCTTCGTTGATCTGTGTCGATCCTTTGAGCCCCATTCTTGAGTTATAACTTTCAATCGATGTGTCACTATCTCCATCTTTGTCAGTATTTTGTATGCCAACATGTGCTCGGCCATATACAGACACGGCGTCATTAGCATAGCCATACATACTGACGAAGCTGCCACAAAGCAAGATTGCACAGAGATATTTCGTTTTCATAATTGATCACCTTGGGGATTAGTTGGGCGCAGTACAACAAGGTTTAGAAAGCAAGCGGCGAGAGTCAACTCATCACGTCCTGATCTCATATTTTTAAAGTTAGACTCTTTTAGCCACAGATCAAGAAAGCAAAAATGTAGGATCGTTATTTTATTAACTGCTTCGAATTTTACGCTCAAGATCATTTTTTTACTAAGTGATCACTGCCGGGATCGCGCTCATACTAACTAAAACTGACTTTTACGCACATTCACTTAGTATAAAAATGATCCAGGATCTCATCGTTGATTGATCTCAGCACGTTAGACGACTTACTTGGTATAAAAATGATCCCGGCTGAAGTGAACACTAAGCGCGAAGTAAATTGGTTTTAAAGTTGCGGGAGAAAAAGTAAGATATTGTTTTTATTGCTAATATAAGTTTAATATCGCGACCATACGCTACCTTTTAAAGATAGCTTTCCCCCAACACTGATCATGAAGAACTGTACATAAGGCGAATTGACACCGCAATTCTGGTACTACTAGCTACATCTACACTACCACAAGTGTCGATCATATCGGCTAAAACACCCAGTGTGTTATGCTAGAGACTGGTTAGTTAGTAAAGATCTGATCCCAACTTAACCCGATCGATCTACAGAAAATTTCCTCACTTAATATCACAAAAAGTAAACAGACTGAATTAAGTTACCTATTATAAAAAGTGTACAAGATCGATTTTTTGATCCAAAAAAGCCCCTAACTCTAGGGGCTTTTAGATTACTTTGACAGCGAAGCTCTAGTCTAAACTGAGCTATGCTCGTACTGTGATCACTTTACTTTTGGATCTAATTCACCTGTTAAGTATTTCAGGTGCATATCATCAAGTGAAATTGGCTTAATCTTCGCTGCTTGACCTGCCGTACCGAACGCTTCATAACGAGCAACACAGATCTCAGTCATCGCTTTGGTCGCCTCGGCTAAGAATTTGCGTGGATCAAAATTGCTAGGGTTTTGTGCTAAATGGCGACGGATTGCACCGGTTGATGCAAGACGCAGATCTGTGTCTATGTTGACCTTGCGAACACCATACTTAATCCCTTCTACAATCTGCTCTACCGGCACACCGTAAGTCTCAGGAATTTCACCGCCAAACTCATTAATAACAGCCAACCAGTCTTGTGGCACAGATGAAGAGCCGTGCATTACTAGGTGTGTATCAGGAATACGTGCGTGAATTTCTTTGATGCGGTTAATCGCTAAAATATCACCCGTTGGTGGACGAGTAAATTTATAAGCACCATGTGATGTACCACATGCGATAGCAAGCGCATCTACATTGGTTTTCTTGACAAAGTCTGCCGCTTCTTCTGGATCAGTAAGTAGCTGATCTTCGGTTAATTTACCTTCTGCACCGATGCCATCCTCTTCACCTGCTTCACCAGTTTCAAGTGAGCCTAGTACACCTAGTTCTCCCTCTACTGACACACCACAAGCATGAGCCATTTCAACTGTACGGCGTGTTACATCGACATTGTACTCATAGCTCGACGGTGTTTTACCATCTTCTAGCAATGAACCATCCATCATCACTGATGAAAAACCAAGTTGAATTGAGCGTTGACATACCGCAGGCGAAGTACCGTGATCTTGGTGCATTACAACTGGAATATGAGGCCATTCTTCAACCGCTGCTAAAATCATGTGGCGGATAAACGGTGCACCAGCATATTTACGCGCACCAGCAGAACCTTGTACGATAACCGGACTGTTAGTCTTGTCCGCAGCTTCCATGATCGCACGCATTTGCTCTTGGTTATTCACGTTAAATGCAGGAACGCCATAACCATGCTCAGCTGCATGATCGAGAAGTTGACGCATACTGATTAAAGCCATATTGCTTTTCTCCAATTGTTGATAGCCACCGCTATCGGTTTGAACGGATAATATATATACACCAGCCGTGCTGGTGTGATTAACCCTCATCGAGGTTAACCTGACGCCACTGAGCGTCGCCAAGCAATCATCAAATAAGTGAGAGAGTGATGATTGCTAGGTAGTAAAAGAGGCAGCGCGAAGCTGCCTCAATCAATTTTAGTCTTTAGCTCGCTGTTCAAGCATAGCAACTGCTGGTAGGGTTTTACCTTCAAGAAATTCAAGGAAAGCACCACCACCTGTTGAGATATAAGAGATATCTTGCTCAACACCATATTTGTCAATCGCGGCCAACGTATCACCGCCACCAGCAATTGAAAATGCTGACGATTTAGCAATTGCATTGGCAATTGCTTCAGTGCCATTGCCAAATTGATCAAATTCGAACACGCCCACAGGACCATTCCATACAACAGTGCCAGCGCTTGCAATGATTTCAGCGAGCTGCGTTGCGGTGTCAGGACCTATATCGAAGATCATGTCTTCGTCTGAAACTTCGCTCACATCCTTAATAGTTGCAACCGCAGATTCTGAAAACTCATTACCTACAACCACATCAGTCGGAACTGGAATATCACCATCATTTGCTCTCGCAGCGGCGACAAGTTTATTCGCTTCTGGTATCAAATCAGCTTCGTACAATGACTTACCAACGGGGTTACCTGCTGCTGCAATAAAAGTATTGGCAATACCGCCACCGGTAACGAGTTGGTCAACAACTTTAGATAGCGAATCTAGTACGGTGAGTTTTGTTGATACCTTTGAGCCACCAACAATAGCAACCAAAGGACGAGCTGGATTATCTAGCGCTTTACCAAGCGCTTCCAGCTCGGCGGCAAGCAATGGACCAGCACAAGCCACTTCAGCATAGAGGCCTACACCATGTGTCGACGCTTGAGCACGATGTGCAGTACCAAAGGCATCCATTACATAAACAYCACAAAGGGCAGCTAACTTCTTTGCAAGGGTTTCATCATCTTTCTTTTCACCCACGTTAAAGCGTACGTTTTCAAATACGATTACTTCATTGTCGCTGACGTCAACCCCGTCAAGATAGTCCGTCACCAAACGGACTTCTTGAGACAGAGCATCATTAAGATAGTCCACTACAGGCTGCATAGAGTATTGCGCATCGAACTCACCCTCAGTTGGACGACCAAGATGAGACATAACCATTACTTTGGCACCTTTTTCAAGTGCTAGTTTGATAGTTGGTAATGCTGCACGAATACGTGCATCTGACGCAACTTTGCCATCTTTAATTGGCACATTTAGGTCTTCGCGGATCAATACACGCTTGCCGTTTAAATCTAAATCCGCCATCTTAATGACTGACATTGGACATCTCCTTTAAGAACGATACTTTTATTGTCTACAAGGCGACTGAGGTTACTCTAATCACCTAAATTTGAATTTTTGTTTTAATTTTATGCAGCAGCTTTGATTATAACAGCGTATTTCTAAAATTATTAGCTTCTCATCATCTCGCCAGCCGTGTCTAACATGCGGTTAGCAAAGCCCCACTCGTTATCACACCATACTAATAATTTAACCAAGCGTTTATGGCTTACACGGGTCTGGGTACCATCGATAATGCAAGAATGTGCATCATGATTAAAGTCGACTGATACAAGTGGCTCTTCGGTATAGCTTAATATCCCCTCTAACCGGCCACTGGCAGCGTCCTGCAAGACTGAGTTTACGGCATCAATAGTCGCATCTTGGTTAAGGGTTACACTTAAGTCCATTGCGGTCACATTGATGGTAGGTACACGTACAGCGATTGCCTCAAAGCGGCCTTGAAATTGCGGTAAAATTCGCTCAATACCACGAGCTAGTTTGGTATCAACAGGAATGATGGATTGACTTGCCGCGCGTGTGCGGCGTAAATCACTATGATAAGCATCAATCACTTGCTGGTCGTGCATCGAAGCATGAATGGTGGTGATCGCACCTGACTCAATACCAAAGTTATCGTCTAACACTTTTATCACAGGGACAATACAGTTTGTTGTGCAAGAACCGTTTGACACTATCGTATGTTTTGGGGTCAGTACGTCTTCATTGATTCCAAAGATAACGGTCGCGTCAACATCTGCATCCGCAGGATGTGAAAATAGCACTTTTTTTGCACCAGCTTGAATATGCGCTAGTGCATGTTGGCGAGAGTGATACACACCAGTGCAATCTAATACTACATCAACATCGAGTGCACGCCACGGTAGGTGGCTAGGATCTGGTTCGGAGAATAGCTGGATCTTATCGCCTGCTACTTCTAAGAAAGACTCTGTCAAGGAAACTGGAAAACCAAAACGCCCGTGTGACGTATCATATTTAAGTAGATGTGCGATCCCTTGCGGATCCGCGAGTTCATTGATGGCTACAATTTTTATTTGTTGATCACGACCGGATTCGTAGAGCGCCCTGACGATATTACGCCCTATTCTCCCAAAGCCGTTTATTGCAAGCTTGATTGTCATTAAATTGAAAATCCATTAAGTCGCAAGTACGAAAGCTACCCTTCGTTTTGATGGCGCTATTGTAATCGACCTAGGATAAATGTGTAAGAGGCTTAATCAATTTTTTCCTTCTCAAAAAGAACCCAAGGCGTTCATAAAGCATTATTTTAGGAACCAGCGAATTTACCTATTCAAGTTAAATCCGCTATTTTGCATTTGCCACCGAGGCATATCGCTTGAGATTGTGCGAGTAATAACTCCGCTGTGGCAAGTGCATCTCCCAAGGCATCGTGGAGTTGATGTAGCGGTAGCCCATAGCGCATTCGACAAGCATTGAGTGTTAATGCGTCTTGCGCTAACGGATACCCCTGCTTTAACACCCGGCGTTTATCAATTTGCATTGTATCTAGCATCAAAGCCGGTTTGACATTCAAATTAAACTGTTGAAAAGCGGTTTTCAAAAAAGCCCAATCCATTTGCACATTGTGACCAACTAAAACGTTGCCATGAATCGCTTGTTGTAGTGCGAGCAACAGTGTTTTTAACGAATACCCAGACGCCAGCTGTGCGCTATCTATACCATGATATACAGGGCTTTGCTCAAGTGATTGCACTTCTTTATTAAGGTAATGCTGAGCGTCTTTCACTTCGATCCGCATATTTTTAATGGGTAGCCAACCCGCTGATACAATTTCATGCTGCTTTGGATCCAACCCAGTAAGCTCCAGATCCAGCACCACCAACTCAGCTTGTGAAAATAATAAATGCTTGTAACGCCATTTGGCGAGAGAACGAGAAAACCACTCCATCGCTTATAAGCTTCCTCTTGCAAATTTAAACGCACTGGCCTGTTGAGCTTGTTTTACTAGATAGAATGCTTCTTTGAGCTGATGCTTTTCAAGCGAAGACAAGCTTTCAGGGTTAATACAATTTCCAGGCAACCCCTCACGGTTGATTTGAGTTTTCAGTCTCAGTTGAGTTAAGAAACGCCAGCAATCCTTCAAATTATTAATATCTGATTTGGCTAATAGCGCACCTTTATTCAGTGCCTCAAGCCGCTCTAAAGTATTGGCTCTGGCCACCCCAGCTTTTAAAGCATAGAGGCGTACAACATCATTAATAATTGCTACTCCCCGCTTTTTCAAATCAAGGTATTTATGTTTACCCTTATCTTTTTCCAACTTAAATTGCTGAAAAATACCAATAGGTACTGAGTTCGCATTAATGTCTGTTGCCATTGCTGCATAAAAAAGCTCATTTTTACTAATGTTAGCCAAAGATTGACTTAGTGCGGCATACAGGTCGCTCGCTCCATCAATGAAGCGCATATCAAAGTAAATTTTACAATTAAGCATTGCTTTGGGTGTCGGTGATAAGATCCAGCGACTAAATCGCTCGCTCCACTGAGCAACCGTACCACGACACCCCGAGTTACTGGCCATGATATTTCCCGGACAAGAGCGGATCCCACATTCATTAAGCTGCTCACAGACAAAAGCACCAAGCTTTGCAAAATACTCGCGTGCTGATTCATCAATATTATCCGGTAGCAACAAGCCGTTATCTTGATCCGAATGAAGAGTCTGCTCCTCTCTTGCTTGAGAACCAAAACAGATCCAAGCAAAGCGGCATGGTGCCGCACCGTGTTGTTGTTGATATAAATAAATAAGCCTTGAAGTCAGAGCATCAGTAAGACCACTCAGTAACTTCCCTATCAATGAAATGTCTTCAATATGATATGAGAATTGTCGTAATAGATCCGGGATCYCTTGAGCATAGTTCTTGATGCTTAAAAGATTCTGCGCTTTGTAGATCCGCCCGATCAACTGTACTGGATCACTTTTTTGTTGTCTTAATAGATCAGTACTCGTTAGCATGCCTAACGGCTTATATGCTTCATTTAATACAGGTAAATGATGGATGTTGTGTTTTAACATCAAATGTAGCGCTGAAAAGACTCGGTTGTTTTCAAAAATATGTTTTGGTTTTTTTGTCATGATCTCTGCAAGTGATGCACAGGGATCTCGGTCCTGCGCTAAGACACGGTTTCGCAGATCTCTATCAGTAACAACCCCCACTAGACGATCATGTTCAGTGATCATGATCGAGGAAACTCGATGCTCACTCATTAACCTTGCCGCATCACGGATACTTGCATCGGGTGTTATCGTCACAGCCTCTTTGGTCATTAACTCTGAGATCTTACGTTCAGACCAAGTTTCACTTTGTTGTTTATAACGTGATGCCAATAGGCGATTTGCGTGAGCTCTAACAAAATACTGCTCGAAAGGCTTATATTCTCGACGCAAAAAATCAAAATCATGCTCTTTTAAGATGTAAACCAACCCATCCTTCTGCACTTCAATATGGTTTTGAATTGCATCACCAGTCAACAAAGACGGATAACCAAAATAATCTCCTTCACTCATACGCCCAATGACCTCATCTTTTGCCGAGATAAGATCAATAATACCTGAACGGATCAGGTAAAGGTTAGGCTGGCTGTCTTGCAACCAATCTTGCTGATTTGATTTGCTAAGGTATACGACTTGAATATGTTTGGAAAAATAACTTGCTGCTGACTCTGGTAGCTCAGAGAAAGGTGCTTGCTTGAGTACAAACTGAAAAATATCTTGAATTTCGGCTGTCATATCTCATCATCCTTTTCAACCAAATCACTTCGCTTTACCAAAAACAAAGCTGCCCAGCACTTTGGCTGGGCAGCTAAGCTAGCTTTGCTTAGTGCGCGTGAGCTGCACTTGACCCTTTCGGATTACGGATCCCTTCCACCATTAATTTAACTTCTTCAGGCGTTTCAGCAGTTACTTTCATTACTACTGCGGCCACAATAAAGTTAACCAACATACCAATGATGCCTATCCCTTCAGGAGAGATACCAAATAGCCAATTAGCAGGCGCATTAAGCTCAGGACTAACAAACTTAAAGTAGATGATATAGGCCGCGGTGAAACCTATACCCGTTACCATGCCAGCAATAGCACCTTCTTTGTTCATGCGCTTAGAGAATATACCCATGATAATCGCTGGGAAGAAACTCGCCGCTGCTAAACCGAAGGCAAATGCGACCACTGAGGCAACAAACCCCGGTGGATTAATACCAAAGTACGCTGATATCCCTATCGCCACCATCGCAGCTAAACGCGCAGCCAGCAATTCTTGTTTATCGTTGATATCTGGCTTAATAGTACGTTTTAACAAATCATGTGATACGGATGTTGAAATAACCAGTAGCAGGCCCGCAGTTGTCGATAGTGCTGCCGCGATGCCACCTGCGGCGACCAGTGCAATCACCCATGCAGGTAAGTTCGCAATTTCTGGATTTGCTAAGACCATAATATCACGGTCGATCTTCACCTCGTTTGCACTTTCAGGATCATCAATCTTGCCCGCAGAGTACTGCATTTTGCCATCACCGTTTTTATCATTGAATACGATAAGACCAGTTCTTTCCCAGTTTTTCACCCACTGTGGTGCTTCTTCATAAACCGTACCACTGCCATCTTTACCGTTAATTGTGTCTATCATGTTCACACGAGCAAACGATGCAACAGCTGGTGCTGTTGTATATACGATAGCGATAAATACTAAAGTCCAAGCAGCTGAAATACGAGTATCTTTTACTCTGGGAACGGTAAAAAAGCGAACGATTACATGCGGCAAACCAGCAGTACCTACCATCAATGCAGCTGTGATCGCAAACACATCAATCATGCTTTTGGAGCCTTCTGTATACTGCGCAAATCCAAGCTCGGTACTGAGTCCATCTAACTTGTCGAGTAAATAGGTGCCCGAGCCATCAGCCAGCGTTGCGCCGAAACCGGTTTGTGGTAGCAAATGGCCTGTCATCATCAGTGAGATGAAAATAGCAGGAACCAAATAAGCGAATACGAGTACACAATACTGAGCGACCTGTGTATACGTGATCCCCTTCATACCGCCAAGTACAGCATAGAAGAATACAATCACCATACCGATGTAAACACCTGTTTCAATATCGACTTCTAAGAAGCGAGAGAACACCACACCAACACCACGCATTTGACCAGCAATGTAGGTAAAACAGATGAAAATAGCGCAAAGTATCGCAACCACACGTGCAACCTGAGAATAGTAACGGTCACCGATAAAATCCGGTACTGTGAACTTACCAAATTTACGTAAGTATGGCGCTAAACACAGTGCTAGAAGTACATAACCACCAGTCCACCCCATAAGATAGACACCGCCATCGTAGCCCGCGAAGGAAATAATCCCCGCCATTGAAATAAAGGACGCAGCACTCATCCAGTCTGCTGCAGTTGCCATGCCGTTGGCAACGGGAGGTACGCCTCCGCCTGCTACATAAAATTCATTCGTTGAACCAGCTCTTGCCCAGATAGCGATACCAATGTAGAGCGCAAAACTAAGGCCGACGATAATAAAAGTTAAAATTTGAACATCCATCGATTAGCTCCTCACTCGTCCACGCCATATTTTTTGTCAAGCGTATTCATTTTAGAAACATAGACAAAGATTAACGCAACAAAAGTATAAATTGCGCCTTGTTGAGAAAACCAAAATCCGAGTTTAAATCCAAAAAAACGAACTTCGTTGAGCACATCAACTAACAGGATGCCAAATCCAAATGAAACGACAAACCAGATAGTGAGTAGCTTAAACATCAAGGCGAGATTTTCTGACCAGTATGCTTTCGCTTGTTCTTCACTTTTAAAAGCCATTTTAAATCTCCTATCACCCGCTCCAACATAGAGCAAGCAGTGTTAATAGACCTTAATGAGAGTAGCAATGGCTTGATAAGTTGAAATTGAGACCTTAGTCGTAACACCAAGATTACGTTTACGTAAACTGCAAAACAAAGGGTGTTATTATTAATAAAAAGTCTTTATAAACAATTAGATATGAATTTAAGAAGTGGCTAATTTTGATGTTTTCTCTGTTTTAATCCTGTAGTAAGACATTAGTCTAATTTGCTGAATAAAGACCTAAAGCCTACTCTGAGCTAGCACATAACATATTGTTTAATATAAATTTATTCATATATGATAAAAATCCAATGTAAACTAGACTATGAGCGGTATTTGTTTGATAAAGTATGGTGATATAAATAATAAGAATCGAACCCAATACTATGACCGTTATTTTACTCTTGGTTGCAGCCATTTACATCGGCGTACTTTTTTGGCTCGCCAATTGGGGAGACAAGACCACACCTCGAGCGCTAAAATTTAGTCATCATCCGTTTGTTTACGCATTTTCGCTTGGGATCTACTGTACTTCGTGGACTTATTATGGCTCAGTTGGCACTGCAGCAACGAGCAGTTGGCACTACTTTCCTATCTTGCTTGGCCCTATTTTATTGTTCATCTTTGGTCATGGSTTTCTACGTAAACTGATCCTAGTCAGTAAAAAACAAAACATCACCACTATTGCGGACTTTATCTCCGCTAGATATGGCAAACGCCAAACAACAGCGGTGATGGTTACCATGATAGCGTTACTTGCAACGATACCGTACATTGCTTTACAGCTAAAGGCATTGAGTAGTAGCTTTTTACTGTTGCAAAGAGACGGGCAGGTATCAGGTACGGCATTGGCATTGGCTGTTACGCTAATTATGGCTATATTTGCTATTTTTTTCGGCACTCGAAAAGTTGATGTCACAGAATACCGTTCAGGCCTAATGTTAGCTGTCGCATTCGAATCTATAGTCAAACTGCTCGCACTTGGTATGGTCGCAGTTCTGGCATGGCAGTCACTTACTCAAGCCCCTAGCTTAACTGCAAACTTAAGTGAGCATTGGCAGTCATTTGACTTTTTCAATTTTAATTTCGTTGGTCAAACCTTGATGGCCGCAGCTGCCATCGTATGCTTGCCAAGACAGTTTCACGTTGTCGTTGTGGATAATCATAATACTTCACACCTAAAGACCGCACGCTGGGCTTTTCCTCTGTACCTATTGTTAATTGCCGCTATGATAATCCCTATTGCAACAGCAGCTATACACCCTCAAATAGGTGCAGGTGCAGCACCCGATAGCTTTGTGCTTGCACTGCCCATTATGTTGGATCACCCAGTTTTAGCGACCTTTGTGTTCATCGGTGGCTTATCTGCTGCGACAGCAATGATTGTCGTCGCAACGCTTACTCTCAGTACGATGCTATCAAATGACGTAATACTGCCTTTACTGTTTAAGCGAAAATTCAAAAAGAATATTTTAAATAGCAGCTTCAAAACACAAATACTTTTGGTACGTCGATTTGTTATTGCTGCAATTTTGCTGCTGTCTTATATGTATCAACAATGGTTTGGTCATGGGGAAGCCCTAGCGAATATGGGGTTAGTTGCCTTTTCACTAGTTACTCAATTACTGCCAGCTATTATTGGTGGACTCTACTGGCGCAAAGGCCATGCGTACGGAGTATATGCAGGACTGATAGCGGGTTTCATTTGCTGGATGTTATTTTTGATGTTCCCCATCCTCGAAGCTGGCAACATTCTCGACTATGAGACGCGCCAAACAATTATTACCAGAGGTACACTACTTGCGCTTTTAGCCAATATCAGCTGTTACATCAGTTTTTCTATTGGTGCACAAGAGCGCCTTGTCGACCGCATCCAAGCTGCTGCTTTTGTAAACCCAAAAGATCAAACAAGACTTGCGAAAAGAGTAAATAAGCAAGTTCGTGCTACTGTGTATGATTTCAAAGTATTACTACAAACATTTTTAGGGGTACAACGCAGCCAACAGTTGTTAGGGCATTATGCACAAAATAACATTCTCGAAGATAATGATGCCTATCCTAACCCTGAGTTTATCTCATTTTGTGAACGAGCACTTACTGGTGTATTGGGTGCCTCATCCGCACAAGCACTGATCAGAACGGTATCATCTGGTAGACAAATGGCTTTCGAAGAAGTCGTCAACTTTTTTGATGAAACGACGCAAGCGCTTCAGTTTAACCAAAACTTACTTTTCACCTCGCTAGAAAATTTAAGTCATGGTATTTCTGTCGTCGATAAAGATCTAAAATTAGTCGCATGGAATAAACGCTATAACGAAATGTTTGCCTATCCAGATGGATTTTTAGAAGTGGGACAACCCATTGAACAAGTGATCCGCTTTAATGCAGAGCGTGGAGAGTGCGGCCCCGGCGAAATTGACAAACATGTAGATAAGCGAGTTCAGCACCTTAAAAATGGTACGCCTCATCACTTTATTCGTCATCGTCGTAATGGCGAGGTATTTGAGATGACAGGCAACCCTCTCCCTGAGGGTGGCTTTGTAACCAGCTTTTCAGATATTACTACTCATATAGCAACACAAAATGCACTTGAAGAAATCAATATGGATCTTGAGAACCGGATTGAAGCTCGCACTCAGGAAATCCGCGCCATCAACCTAGATCTTAAAGCTGAAATCGCGAGTAGGCAAAAAACCGAACAAGCATTGATGGCAGCTAAGAAAGAAGCAGAGCAAGCTAACGAGAGTAAAACCCGATTTTTGGCACTGGCAAGTCATGATATTTTACAGCCTCTCAATGCTGCTCGCTTATATTTAGCTGCAATAGATACCTATAACCTCAACAACAAAGATCAAAGTAACTTCGAAAAGCTAACAGATAGTCTAGACTCCACTGTCCATCTCATGAGCGCTTTACTAGATATCGCAAAATTAGAGCAAGGGGCCATGAAACCCACTCCAAGACACTTTAATATTGATGATATTTTACTGCCACTGGCTAATGAGTATGCCATCATTTCTAAAGAAAAAGGTTTGGTGCTGAAAGTCAGAAGCTCT
Organism: Pseudoalteromonas sp. J010; assembly: GCF_003934235.1. Lineage (NCBI taxonomy): Bacteria > Pseudomonadati > Pseudomonadota > Gammaproteobacteria > Alteromonadales > Pseudoalteromonadaceae > Pseudoalteromonas > Pseudoalteromonas sp. J010. The sequence goes on from NZ_RDBW01000029.1 coordinate 126,246, forward strand.
CATAGTGTAGTGCACAGCGATACAACGTATTTACGCCGTATTATTCAAAATTTAGTGTCTAACGCTGTGAAGTATACAGAAAGCGGTAAAGTGCTAATTGCATGTCGCTGCCGAAAGCATAGTCTCAGACTCGAGGTCTGGGACACAGGCCCGGGTATATCTGAGCATGAACAAAATAAAATTTTTAATGATTTTTATCGTATCCAATCAGGCGATAACAAAGGTGTGGGGCTTGGCCTCGGTGTAGTGAAACGTTTATGTGATCTGTTATCAATTACCATTTCCGTAAACTCAATGGTAAATCACGGTAGTCGATTCAGTATTGATATTCCTTATGGTAATGCCGAGCTGTTACAAACAAAAGAAGACATTAATCAAAAACCGATGAGTAAAACACAGCTCAATATAATTGCTGTAGATGACGACCCAAAAAACCTAGAGGCGATGTCCAGCCTTTTAGATAAATGGTCTTGTCACTACCTACTCTTTTCCAAAGCTGAAGAAGCCCTTGCATATGCGAAGTCTAATGCAGCACCAGATATTATCTTAATGGATTACCAGCTCAACGATCATCATGATGGTATCTCTTTGATTAAAAACCTACGCACAATATGGAAAACAACAATACCAGCTATTTTAATCACAGCCGTCAGAGATGAGGAAGTAAAAGTGATAGCAAAGAGTAACCATATTCACTATCTGTCAAAGCCTGTAAAACCTGCAAAGTTAAAAGCACTGCTCAATCACGGTCGTTAGTGAATGAGCCAAGATTGAATACGATAGCAATAGCGGTATTTTTTATTACAAAAGATTTATCTCAAACGTTATTCCAAGTATTCTGAAGGCTCGTTTACACAAATAGGAATGAGGAAATGAGTTATATACTAACCACTGAGTGTAAGGATGATATAGGGCTGATCGCTAAAATAACTAGCCTATGCCATGAACATGGTTTTAATATTACGCGCAATAATGAATTTGTCGATAAAGAAGGCCAAAGGTTCTTTATGCGAACAGAACTCAGCGGTAGCCCAAGTCGTGACTTTTTAACACAGCTTCAACAAACTCTACCAAAAGGGGCTAAGCTGAACCTCCATGCTCAAGAGCGCACTAAAGTAGTCCTATTAGCTACAAAAGAAGCTCATTGCCTAGGAGGAGTTTTACTAAAACAGTATGAACAGGCATTTAATATCGAAGTACAAGCTGTGATAGCAAACTACGATACTTTAAAACCGCTGGTAAGTAGTTTTGGTATTCCCTTCCATTTAGTTTCTCATGAAGGCTTAAGCAGAGCAGAACACGACGCAGCCATGGCAGATCTGATAGAGCAATATAACCCTGATATAGTTGGTCTAGCTAAATATATGCGCATTCTTACTCCTGAGTTTGTCTCTCGCTTTGATGGTAGAATTATCAACATCCATCACTCGACACTGCCAGCTTTTATTGGCGCAAAGCCATACCATCAAGCGTTTAAGCGTGGTGTGAAAATCATTGGTGCAACTGCACACTTCGTCAATGATGAGCTAGATGAAGGACCTATCATTGCACAGAATGTTACACAAGTAAGTCATGCACATAGCGCAGAAGAAATGGCTAAAATTGGTAGAGATATAGAAAAAACGGTGTTCTGCAATGCCTTGCAATTAGCTTGTGAACACAAGCTCTTCATTAATGGAGATAAAACGGTTGTTTTCTCCTAGTGTAGCCAATTGTACGCTCTAGTACTCAGAGTAATATTCGCGGGTAAACCTCCTCCTAACAATACAACACTTTGTCGATATTGTGGTGAGCGCGAGTTTACCTCGCGATGTTGCAGAGTAGACTGTTTTATTCTTTTTTGTTTGATAGACCCAGCAGCTCGGCGGGTAAACCGCCTCCTACCAGTGCAATACTTTGTTGATATTGTGGTGGGAGCGAGTTTACCTCGTGATGTTACAAAGTAGACTGTTTTATTCTTTTTGTTTGAGAGACCCAACAGCTGCTGCACTTTGTTGATGTCGTGGTGGGAGCGAGTTTACCTCGCGAGATGTTGATTGCTTTGTGAGGTGTTGATTATCTTATAAGATTTTTTCCAAATCACACAAAGCAAAAAAACCCGTCGCATTGCTGCAACGGGTTTCTCTAATAAGGCCCTGACGATGTTCTACTTTCACATGGGAAGCCCACACTATCATCGACGCTGTTTTGTTTCACTTCTGAGTTCGGCATGGGGTCAGGTGGTTCCAAAAYGCTATGGTCATCAGGAAATTCTGTTCATTAATGAAGTATCC
>NZ_RDBW01000030.1:0-66142 GCF_003934235.1 Pseudoalteromonas sp. J010
TTAAGTGGTCTATTTTGAGGCGAGAAAATCTTGTCGATAACGAGGCAAAAATTTTGCTATTTAGTTGTTCTAAATGAGAAATTTTTAACGCTGTTAGCGTCAGATTTACTCCTTCAAATTGAGCAAGTATTAAGTCAAATTGGTATTATGCTCATCAAGCAGTGCGATGATATCGCCAAATTCCCTTAAAGGCTTTACTCGCTAAATAGAAAAATAACAGTGGCATGAGTACTAATTTTAATATTAGTAGCGAAACCACATTCAAAAAATCAATAAATAAAGACTCTGCGGCATTAAGCATATCAGTAATTCCACCAGATACCGCTTTAATTGCTCGACTGAGTGTGCCTTCTGTATCACCTTGAAGCTGCTCATTTAATTCATTAATAGCTTGTTGATGTTGGTCTTTCTCTCTATTAATGAGTGCGATTTGGTTATCTAGCTTTGCCTTTTTACTGTCTAGTTGTTGCTGCTTCTCTATAAGTGGTTTAGCTTCTTCACTTTTAGTAAATGTTAACCACTGTGACAAACTGCGATTAGCTTGCGCTGCTTCAATGTCTTTTGATAGTGCTTGAAGTTGTGCATTGAGCTCAGTCGCTTCACCGTGCAGCTGAATTTGTTGATTGGTTAGTTGTTCAATATGCCCACGATGTGTTTGTTTCTGCTCAGTGACTTTGGACTTTAACTTAGCACTTTGGCTGCTGGTCTGCGTCGCCTGTGATTGAAATACATCAACACTGCTAGAGACAACTTGGTTTTGTTTATCTATTTCATTATCTAACAACAACTGACTGGTGACGCCTGTCGATAAAATAACGAAAGGTACTAAAAACCGGATCAATATCATAGTCGCTAATATTTTAGTTCGCACATGTTGCCAAAGCCCCATGTACGAGCACATTATGTAACCAACCACGGTTACCGTAAACGCGATACTAAACATAACATGGGTTGAAATAGCGTATAGAATTCGTTGAATAAACAGTGAACCTATCGCCAGCTGCATTACATTAGATATGTATTCTGCTAAGTCATTAATAGGGTCGAGCAACTGAGCAGGCTGAATACTCGCTACGCCTATGCCGAGTTCTGCCGATTGCAGCAAAGAAATCGCACCATTCACGGTACGGGCAGAAGCATAGACCAATGAAGACTGAAGTAACGCTTCGTCAATAAACGCCATCATCGCAGCGTTAAATGGCGGCAGCCAACTGGCCAACACCAGCATTATTAACAATAAAARAATAACTAGCTGCCTGCTTTTTATTTGCATCTATTTCTCCCCTTCAACTATAGCCACGCGTTTTATACCAATTCTCTTAATTAAGTGGTCTATTTTGAGGCGAGAAAATCTTGTCGATAACTAGGCAAAAATTTTGCTATTTAGTTGTTCTAAATGAGAAATTTTTAACACTGTTAGCGTCAGATTGACTCCTTCAAATTGAGCAAGTATTAAGTCAAATTGGTATTACATCAAGCTTAACGAGTAACCGCGTTTGTTGCGAGCGAAGTTTTCCGATAGACCTAAATACAAAGCAGGCCATTTTCAATCATGTCTAATACTTCTGCATAAAAGCTAGATATAAGCCTCTTTACAGCATTAATTTGTGCAGACAAGAACAAGATGGAGTYTTTCCTACCACTCGCCTTTCGTCAATTAATGAGATTTAGGTTTTATCGAGCGACCGGGCTTTTCTTCTAGCGGCTTATCTGGCCAACGGTGCTTGGGGTATCGGCCACGCATCTCTTTAGCTACATCAAAGTAAGAGGTGCGCCAAAAATTTCCTAAGTCACTGGTAGTTTGAATAGGCCTTTTGGCTGGCGACAATAATTCGAAGCGTACCGCAACCTTACCACCAGCCAACATGGGTGACTCTAGCTGTCCAAACATTTCTTGCAGTACCACGGACACCGTCGGACCTTGATGCTCGTCGTAGCGGATCAAGACACGTTTTTCACTGGGTGTAATATAAAATTCGGGAGCCTGTGACGCTAATTGTTGCTGTTGATCCCACGTCAGTGTTGCCTGTAGCAAATTAAAGATGTCCAATTGTTTTAATTGCTTAATAGTACTCACACCGCTGAGATAAGGCAGCAACCACGTATCTAACTGCGCGATTAAATGGGCTTCTGAGATACACGGAAATTCATCCACGTGTTCGCCAAGCCATTTCGCTCGTGCAAGCCAAGCTTGGCTTTTTGCGGACCAGTTTAATAGCCCAAGTCCTTGTGAAGTTAAAATATCCTTCACACATGACTCAAATTCACAAGCAGGGATCTGACTTAGGTTTTGTTCTTTTAAGATAAGTGCCTGGTAACATAGACGGCGACGCCCAAGTATCGCTTCTTTTTTATTGTCTAGCTGATAATGGGTTTCCTCGCTTAACTGCGAGGCTAACTGTTCAAGGAGTAGGCTCTGGCTCACCGCACAAGCCAGATATACTAGGCCATCTTTGTTTTTCCCATCCACATCACATACCACTAAATATTCCTCACCTTGCAGCGTATCTGCTTCGCGTAGCGTTACGCCTCTACCATTGGCAAGTAAATAACGATTGTCACCGTGAGCACGCTTTTGCGCAGCGCGATCAACAAAGGCATGCAGCAGCAAACTAGCAGTATGGTTATGTATATCAGTAAGTGAGAGGCGTTCGATGTTTAACACAATGCCCAGCTTTTTAGCAAAAGACTTGGCTAAAGTAAGTACAACTTCAGTGGTCGCACGATGTAGGCGGTAAGCACTAGTGGCGGCCTTTTTGTCTTTACTATACTCAACTAATGCCAACAATCGCCGAGTAATATCACTGTTTTCGGCTTGTATTTGAATATCTCGTTCACTTAACATCGCCGCTAACAAGCAAGCAATTTGCTGTTCTTGTAATGTGCTACTTTGCAATAGCATGCTTGCTAACCTTGGCGCAACCCCCAGCGCCAATGCCATTTGCCCAGCGGTTAAAATTTTATTTTGTTCATCAACGAGGTTTAGCGCGTTATTAAGTTGACGGGCAACCGTAAAGTGTCGTTCTGGCGGTGCACTTAGCCAATTAGCATCTTGGTATTGCGTTATACCCCAAGCACTTAACTCCAACGCTAGCGAGCAAAGATCGGTGGTCGTTATCTCTTCTGGCTGAAAGTCACTCAAGGTGTTGTGCGCACTTTCTTGCCATAAACGTAAACAGTACCCTGGCTGTAAACGTCCTGCTCGCCCTGCCCTCTGAGTGGCAGAAGCTTTAGATATCATTACCGTATCCAACCGAGAGAGGCCACTTTTCACATCATAAGTCAGACGCTTTTCAAGTCCTGAGTCAATCACACCCGTGATCCCTTCTATGGTCAGACTGGTTTCAGCAATATTTGTGGCAAAAATTACGCGTCTCACCGCGGCACTTTGTTTGCTCAATACTTTTTCTTGCTCTGCCAATGGTAAACCACCGTATAGCGGCAAGCATATAATGTCCTCTCCAAGTGTGGCTTTGCAGGCTTCTATACAGCGTACTATCTCTCCTTGACCTGGGAGAAATACCAAAATATCGCCACTCTCTTGCACCCTAAGTACCTGTTGCAATGCACGCAGAACATGATCAGACAAATACTGCGACGGTTTACCAAAATAGGCGACGTCAACGGGGTAAGTTTTTCCTGAACACGTCAGTATCGGGGCATCATCGAGATAGCGAGATAACAGTGCGGTATCTATGGTTGCCGACATGACTAGCAGCTTTAGGTCATCTCTGTAAGCTTGTTGTACTTCATATGCCAGCATCAACGCTAAGTCAGCATGAATAGAGCGCTCATGAAATTCATCAAAAATAATCAAGCCAACATCCACCAGCTCAGGATCCGCTTGCAAACGGCGTGTTAATACCCCTTCAGTGACTATCTCTAACCGTGTTTTAGCCGACAGACGTTTTTCGTTGCGAATTTGGTAACCCACCCGCTCACCAACGGTTTCTCCTAGCTGCTTTGCTAAATAATGCGCAATAGATTTAGCCGCAACTCGACGTGGCTCTAGCATGATAATTTTTTTATCACCGAATAAGCCTGCCTGTAATAATCGCAGCGGTACTAAGGTAGATTTACCTGCACCCGGCTCCGCTTGTAATACCAAACGACTATCTGAGGCAAGTGTTGAAATAATATCGGGAATAACAGCTTCTATGGGTAACAAAACGGGTCGTACTTTTTAGGTTGTTTTACCCTACATAATACACTTAAATGGCGCCATAATGTATGCTATTGCCTGCACAGCTTGTTACCCCGCTTTTCGAGAATAGATAAGATCAGCAAGATTTGAGAGCGTGCTCAGTCTCCCTGTTTGTAAATACGTCTGTAGGTTATGTGCAAGTGGACTGCTGCCGCTAAGCACCTCACCCTCTCCTGCTAAAACACCGACCCACGCGTTTCTGCGCGATGCTTTTGCAAGATATAGCCCACCATCAGCCAATTCTAGTACGTGCTCCCAGCCAAGCTTTTCAGGCTCACTAGGGTAAAAAGGATAAGGAGCGAAGCCGATTGAGCAAGTACAATTGATAACTTGGTCATTGACGATAAAAGGGTAAATTTCCACTTGCCGCCTGATCCACTCCATCACTTCCTGTGCTGCCACATAGTCTAAATCAGGCATCACCAGCAAAAACTCTTCTCCACCCCAGCGAACTATCGTGTCTGACTCACGGGTACACTGCTTTAAAATTTCAGAAAAATCTTGTAAAACTATATCACCAGCGGCATGACCAAAAGTGTCATTGATCCCCTTAAAGTGATCAATATCTACAATCACAAAAATAAGATCTGCATTGCCTTTTGGCTGCGCACCGTGCCAAGCTTGACGGCATGCTTCAATTTTACTGTCAATAACACTAAAAAAATGATGGCGATTATTAAGTCCTGTCAGGCTGTCTGTAAAGCTCAAGGTTTGCAGGCGTTTGTTGCGCTCAGCAAGCTCTTCTGTTCGTGCTGTGACTTGGCTTTCAAGTCGTTTGGTGTACTGCCTATTTTGCCAGCGCCAATAAATCACGGTGATAAGCGTAAAGGTAAGTAATGCAATTAACAGCCAACGCTGCTGATTGAGCCTCGCATTCTCAATCTGCTGTTGGTGAGCAATAATAAGCTTTGCCTGCTGAGCATTATCACGCTCAAGTGCATCAAGCGCTTGTTGTTGCTGCGCAAGCGAATACTGCGCTTCGAGTTTCAAAAGTTTGCTATTACGCTTTTGCAAATTTAACGACTTTTCAGTCACAGTATATCGCTTTAGGTATCGATGCGCTTGTTGATAGTTACCTTGCTGGGCATACGCTGCCGCTAATATCCATTGAAGCTGAGACTGAAACAGCAAAAATCGCGTACCTAATGTGATTTCTAATCCCTGTTGAGCAAGTGTTATCGCATCTTGATATTCACCGGCTTGTAACGCGATCCGCGCTCGCTGCACCGCAGCCATAATGCGCATCCGCTGATTCTTCATCAGGTAGTTTTGCTCATCCAACTTTTGGATAATTGCTCTTGCTTGTGGGTACTTACCGAGCTGCAAATACGCCCATGAACGCGTTAAGCTTAACTGTGCGATAGTTTCTTGACGAACAGAGGAAGCTAACGGCGTGGCTGCGGTTTTAAGTGCCAATCGATATGCGCCTTTATCCATATATAGGCGTGCTTGCCAGAGCATAATCTCAGCATGTATCTGCGCGTTATCGTCAATTGTTTCTATCAATTGTAACGCTTTGTCTAAATACCGCTGTGCAAGATCAAAACTTTCAAGGTCGATATCTAGATGTGCAATGGCAAGATAAGTCGTGGCCTTAAGCATAGTGTTAGCTTCAGATCCAGCGAGTTGCAAAGCTTGTTGATGCAGATCCAGCCCAGCTTCAAACTCACCAAAGTGTTGCACTACACTCCCCTCAAGCAATAGGGTTTTAATTTGCAATTCTTTATCACCCTGCCCTCGTGCTTGCTCTTTGAGGGCACGAATACTGGGCAATAGCGACAAATCATAGTCTTCTTCCACTGAAAGTAGCAAAGCATCGTACATCTGCTGCATGTGTGCTTTAGATTCATAAGCCAACGTACCAAAGGACGGCAAAAGTGCAAAAACGACACCAAACACCATAAGCAAAAATTGCATCAATCTACCTCAACTAACATTTTTGCATTAGCCACCTGCCAATTCGCAACCCTTTTATTAATAAAGCCAGACTCAGTAAGTGCTCGCTTTATGATCCCCCTTTGCTTTAATACGTTTAAACCACGATTTAGCGCTGCAAATATTTGCTCACCTTCAGGGTGATTTTTACTAACAACGAAATGGCGAGAATCGGGTAATACAACTTTAATGTCTTCTATAGGAACATATTCTTTCCCCTCAAAGGTTAACACCAAAGAATCGCTCACACTGAAGTTGATCAACATGGTATCAACCACATTGCTTTCCACCATCTCTAACATAGTTTCCCATGGACCTATAAAACTCACCATGTGTAAATCTGTATTCATCAGGGCTCGCCAATCAACTGCCCATCTCGGGTTAGAAACCACATCAAGCTGCCTCAATTGGGACAGCGGAGTCTGTTGCAACGCGACATTGCGCTTTGTAACATACAAACCCGCCTCATATTCACCAACCTCAACAATAGGCTCAGAAATAAATAATGCGCCTCGATAATCTACGATACTTTCATGCCAAACACTGCGGGCCAGAATTAAGCTCTCTCCTGCTATCAGATCGGAAAATTCTAAAATATTGACAGATGGTTTTGGGTTGAATACAACTTGGCGGGTTTCACCACCGAGAAACAGCGCTTGTTGCAGTAACACCATTTCGATGATTTCGATATGAGATCCCTTGGTTGTGGGATGAAAGGTGTCAACATCTAACACATGACGACCCGCAAGAAAGTCTTCGTAGCGTTGACTGAAATTTTCACTGCTAATGATGTCTACAACAAGCTGGTTGCTTCCCCAGCTAATGGGCGAAATAAACAAAAGCCAACATACCCACTTCATTTTCATTGTTGACGAAAACCTTATTATTAACAGTTATTCAATCTAGTATACGTTAGTTTAGCCTCCATTGTTAACCACAAAACAACATTATCTAATGAATTTGGATGCTTAATTTATCTAGCTCAAGGTTTGAATTTGGAACTATATTAATTATTTTATTTAAGTGGTTTATTTTGAGGCAAGAAAATCTTGTCTGTCACATCGCTTTCGCGTCCTGATCACGCCGAGGTAACTACATCTGTAGGCAAGGCATAAACCTTGCTATTTAGTTATTCTAAATAATAAATTTTTAACGCAGTTAGATTTCTGCCTTCAAATTGAACAAGTATTAAGGCTAATTGGTATCAGTCATAGGATGTGTTGTTTAGCGCAATAAAAAGCCCTATAGAAATAGGGCTGTATCATCATCCAGTTTATGTCGTTTCGTAGCCGAGGTTTGGGCTGAGCCAGCGCTCAGCTTCCGCTAATGACATCCCTTGGCGCGTCGCATAATCTTCAACTTGATCTTTTTGAATAGTCGCAACGGCAAAGTACTTAGAATCTGGATGCGAGAAGTACCAACCCGACACCGCAGCTCCCGGCCACATGGCGTATGAACTAGTCAGCTTCATACCGATACGGTTTTCGACATCTAACAGTTGCCAAATTTTTTGTTTCTCGGTGTGCTCAGGGCACGCTGGATAACCAGGCGCAGGGCGGATCCCTTGATAGTTTTCACGAATCAGCTCTTCATTACTCAGTGCTTCATCCGCAGCAAATCCCCAATGCACTTTACGCACTTGCTCATGCAGATATTCGGCAAATGCCTCGGCTAAGCGATCTGCAACTGCCTTAACCATAATCTTGTTGTAGTCATCTTGCTTAGCATCAAATGCCTCGGCCAAGTCGTCTTCTTCAAGGCCGCCAGTGACGGCAAATGCGCCGAAATAATCAGGTGTGCCTTTAGGTGCAATATAATCCGACAAACAATAGTTAGGAAAATCGGCTTTCTCGGTTTGCTGGCGCAGCTGACATGACGTAACTAAGACTTCACTTCGTGACTCATCTTTGTAAATCTCAATATCGTCACCCACGCGGTTAGCCGGGAACAAACCAATCACACCAAGTGGCTGCAAACTACCATCTCGCTCTAGTTGATCTAACATAGCATTGGCATCATGAAACAGTTTTTGCGCCTCTTCACCAACCACTTCGTCTTGCAGAATACGTGGATATTTACCAGCCAATGACCAAGTCATAAAAAATGGCGTCCAGTCGATGTAATCGCGCAGAGTTTTGATGCTCACATCTTTAAACTCAGTGATCCCCAACTTACTTGGTACCGGTGGCGTATAGTTTTGCCAATCAAGTTTTGCAGCATTATCCCGAGCTCGCGCTAAGGTAACCGGTTTTGAGCGTGGCTTTTTACGCGCTTGTTGTTCTCGCACTTTGACGTATTCATCCGCGGTTTTTGCCAAAAATTCGGGCTTTTGTATTTTACTTAGCAGGCTAGATACCACACCAACCGCGCGACTGGCGTTATTGACGTAAATCACACCTTTGTCGTACTGAGGTTCAATTTTAACTGCGGTATGGGCTTTCGATGTGGTAGCCCCACCAATAAGCAATGGAATATCAAAGCCACGGCGTGTCATTTCTTTAGCGACATGCACCATTTCATCAAGGGAAGGCGTAATAAGGCCAGACAAGCCAATGACATCAGCATTTTCATCAATGGCCGTTTGCAGGATTTTTTCTGCTGGTACCATCACCCCTAAGTCCACAACTTCGTAGTTATTACATTGCAGTACCACGCCCACGATGTTTTTGCCGATGTCGTGTACGTCGCCCTTCACCGTGGCCATGATCACTTTACCGTTGCTAGTGCCTTCTTCTTTTTCTGCCTCAATGTAAGGATCAAGGTAGGCCACCGCGCGCTTCATCACTCGAGCAGATTTCACCACTTGTGGCAAAAACATTTTGCCCGCGCCAAACAAGTCGCCAACCACGTTCATGCCATCCATCAGTGGCCCTTCAATCACTTGAATTGGCTTATCAAACAGCTGACGACAGGCTTCTGTGTCTTCGTCAATAAACTCTGTGATCCCTTTAACGAGGGCGTGTTCCAAGCGTTTTTCAACTGGCCAAGAGCGCCACTCTAGATCTTCTTTTTTGTCTGCTTGCGCCATACCTGAGTATTTAGGCGCTATCTCAACCAATCGCTCGCCAGCACCAGCATCGGTATTGAGGATCACATCTTCAACGGCATCACGGAGCTCTTTTGGAATATCGTCATACACTGCAAGCTGACCGGCGTTAACAATCCCCATATCCATACCCGCTTTAATCGCATGGTACAAAAATACTGAGTGGATAGCTTCACGCACTGGATTGTTACCACGGAATGAGAAGGATACGTTCGATACGCCCCCAGACACTTTACAGTGCGGTAAGTTTTGCTTGATTCTGCGCGTGCCCTCGATAAATTCAACGGCGTAATTATCGTGCTCTTCAATCCCCGTGGCGACCGCAAATATATTTGGGTCAAAAATGATGTCTTCTGGCGGAAACCCAAGCTCATCAACCAAGATTTTGTAAGAGCGCTGACAGATCTCAAACTTTCTATCTGCGCTCTCCGCTTGACCAACTTCATCAAACGCCATAACTACCACGGCTGCACCAAAACGTTTGATAATTTTAGCTTGGTGAATAAATGGCGCCTCACCCTCCTTTAAGGAGATTGAGTTTACGATGGCTTTACCTTGAATACATTTCAGGCCCGCTTCAATGACTTCCCATTTAGACGAGTCAACCATGATGGGAACTTTTGAAATATCCGGCTCTGACGCTATCAGATTGAGAAACTTTACCATCGCAGCTTTTGAGTCCAACATGGCTTCATCCATGTTGATATCAATTACCTGAGCACCATTTTCAACTTGCTCTCTGGCAACATCTAATGCAGTTTCGTAATCTTCTTCTAGAATAAGGCGCTTAAACCTTGCTGAACCCGTTACATTGGTACGCTCACCGACGTTAGTAAATACTGCTGTTTGTGTCATGGTGAATTCCTAATTTAAGTTACAGGCTTCAAGACCAGCCAAACGCATCCGCACTTCGATGTTAGGCAAGCTACGCGGCTGGGTTTGCTCAAGGCCTCTCGCGAAGGCGCGAATATGCTCAGGTGTGGTGCCGCAGCAACCACCAACTATGTTGATAAATCCTTCTTTACCCCAGTCGATAATTTCTTTTGCCATGTCATCGGCTTCTAAGTCATATTCACCAAACTCGTTGGGAAGCCCAGCGTTTGGATGCACAGAGGTAAACGTTTCACATACCCGTGATAGCTCTTCTACATATTGTCTTAATAAATCTGGACCTAGCGCACAATTCAGACCAATGGAAATGGGTTTAATATGGCGAATGGAGTTATAAAACGCCTCTGTAGTTTGCCCTGACAGCGTACGCCCTGATGCGTCGGTTATAGTACCAGAGATCATCACAGGTAATCTCACCCCAGCTTGCTCAAAGGCTTCCTCCACACCATAAGACGCGGCTTTGGCATTCAGGGTATCAAAAATAGTCTCAATCAAAATAAGGTGCGCACCGCCTTCAATAAGGGCAAGCGTTGACTCGACATAGGCTGCAACCAACTTGTCGAAAGTGATATTGCGAAAACCAGGGTCGTTTACATCAGGAGAAATGGAGCAGGTTTTTGATGTTGGACCAAGTACACCTGCCACATAGCGAGGCTTGCTGGGGTCTTGGGCGGTAAATTCATCGCACACCGCACGTGCAAGCTTCGCCGATTCGAGATTAATCTCTCGACTCAGGCTTGCCATATCATAATCTTCCATTGAGATAGTGGTGGCATTAAAAGTATTGGTTTCAATGATATCCGCGCCAGCAGCGAGATAATCACGATGGATCTGCTTAATAATCTCCGGCTGCGTCAAGCTTAGCAGATCGTTGTTACCTTTGATAAGGACATGCCAATCTTTAAAACGTTCACCACGATAGTCCTCTTCTTCTAATTTGTGCTTTTGGATCATTGTACCCATCGCACCGTCTAAGATCAGAATACGTTGCTGCATTGCTTGCTTAAGCTGCACTGCAATTTGCTCACCGTTTACGGCTACATTATTCGGCATAATTGTTAGTCCTTACATCTTGGCTAACTAAGTTAATATCATAAGGTGTGGTTTGGTAAACATAGTAGTTTAACCAATTTGAGAATAACAAAAACGCGTGACTTTGCCATGTTTTGGAGGGGCGCTTTGTGGTGTCATTCTCAGGAAAATAGTTTTCAGGCTGCGGTGCATTAGCCATTTTCTCACAGTCACGTAAATATTCTTTTTGTAACGTGTCAGCATCATACTCTGGGTGACCTGTGATATAGACTTGGCTGCCAGAATGGTTTTTTATTAAGTAAGCACCCACTTTTTCTGAGCCAGCTAAAATTACAAGGTCTTTACATGTATTAATTTTGTCGACATCAATATGGCCATATCGAGAATGAGGCACTAAAAATTCATCGTCAAAGCCGCGAGTCAGCGCCCCATGGTCAAAATAACAGTGGTGCTTAAACACCCCACACAGTTTGTCCTCTTTGAGCACCCGCTTTAAACCATAGTGATGATACAAACCGGCATGCGCTGCCCAGCAAGAAAAGAGCGTTGAAGTAACATGGTGCTCTGCCCAATCAAAAAACGCCTGTAACTCTTGCCAATACACCACATCGTCATACTCAAGATGCGCCAGTGGTGCGCCGGTGACGATCAAGGCATCATAGTTTTGCTCTTTTACATCTGAAAAATAACGGTAAAACATGTCTAGGTGTTGCTCTGAATTTTCAGAACTGCGATGAGTGTCTAGCCGTAGTAAGTCGACATTCACTTGCAAAGGCGTATTGGCCAATAGCCTAATAAATTGCACCTCAGTTTCCACTTTATTTGGCATCAAGTTTAATATGGCAAGTCGCATAGGGCGGATCTCTTGCGTTGATGCACGGCTTTGTGGCATCACAAAAACATTTTCATGACGCAGTTGGGCAATGGCTGGGAGTTCGTCGGTGACGGTGATTGGCATGCGCTGCTCCAGACTAATCGAATGGCATTATTATGGACAAAAACAGGAAAATTTCAACCTCTAGATGTATGGACGTCCAAAACCCCGTAATAACGATTTGATCTCGCTCCCTCCCCATTTTTTGTTCAATGTATGTATACTTGCCACCAAATTAATAAGCACAAGCAGCGTGGTATATATGATTGGCATTGGGGAAGCGGCAGCAATTGCAGCAGCAGGAGTATGGGCTGGTTCAACAATTTTATACAAGCGATTTAGCCATCACCTCAGTCCGTTTGAGCTAAACGTCAGCAAAGGCGTTATTGCTTCTGCTCTGATGGTATTATGTTTACTCGTCACCGCTGATACCATGTACCCCACCTTACTCTCTAGTTGGGGCTGGCTGATTGCCAGTGGCATACTGGGTATAGCGATTGGTGACAGCGCCTACTTTGCTGCACTTAGAAATATTGGCCCTGCACGCACTTTGGTGATTGAAAGCCTAGCACCTGCCATTGCTGGGATCTTAAATATTATTATTCTTGGTGTTTATCTTAGTGCATCAGCTTGGCTTGGCATTGCTATCACGACCGTAGGCGTAATGCTCGCAATCAAACCAAGTCGTAGCCAGCCAGTTGTAGACAACAAGCACTATATACTTGGCGTTTGCTTCGCACTTACAGCGGCTGTTTGCCAAGCTGCGGGTATGGTACTTTCCAAAGGCGCATTAACTAACGAAAGCATCAGCAGCTTGTGGGCAGCACTTATCCGTCTCGCCTCAGGTACCTTATTTGTGGCCTTTATTGTCACCTATTTGCGTTCACAAAGCCTACTTAAGGCACTTACACTGAAACAAATTCAAGGCAAAAACTGGCTGTTTGTTGCGGTGTTTTTTGGTACTTTTATCGGCCTATGGCTACAGTTGATATCCGTTAATCACACCGACCCAGCCATCGCGCAAACCATCTTTGCAACGGCACCGCTTATGGTGATGACGATTGGGCTTTTACGCAGAGAAACTATCACTAAATCAATGCTATGTGGTGGGTTGATTGCGTTAGTTGGGGTGTTTTTGCTACTAAGGGGATAGAGTATCGGTGTGATCACAGATATTTGCATTGAAGGCTCGCAAACTATTAACAATCAATTAAACTTCCTTCTACTACATTAAAAAAGGAATGAAGTCATGCGCGTTATCATTGCCATTGCTGCGCTCAATTTAATAGCTTGCAGTAGTACACTTGCTGTACAACAAGTAAATACCAAAGTGCTCGGCGCTTACACTATGTTTGCGCCCTCAACTACTGAAACCCCCAATATTTATGCTCGAGTGATTGTCGATGGTGTACTAACCGACGCCAGCCAATGTCCCTCTCTTATCTCAAATAAAGCTGTCACACCAATGACATTAAGAGCAAAACGCCCAAACCCGACGCACTTTCCTGTTACCGTATGTGAAGCAAAGCTAAGATCAAACACTGCCTATACAGTCACCAATAGCGCATTTTCGTTAGCACCAGTCACCTTTGACCCTAAGAAAATCGCGGTTTTCGGCGACACCGGCTGTAAATCGTCAGTGTGTAAAAACAACAACGCTGCTGAGCCGTTTAAAAGCCTTACGGCGCAAGGAGCACAACAACGACCACAGCTACTGCTTCACATGGGAGATCTCAATTATCGCGGTACTGGCGGCGCAATCTCTGGGGATACCTACGCCTATGACGCAGGTGACGGCGGCTACGGTGGTGCAAGCTGTGGCTTAAATGACACTTACTACAGCCAAAACGCGCTAAATAGCCCCAGGCCAGACACATGGAGTAATTGGCAAGCCGACTTCTTTTTTGCAACGCGTCAACTTTCAGCTACGGCACCATGGATTTTTGCACGGGGAAATCACGAGTTGTGTAGTCGTGCTGGCGTTGGTTGGTTTTACTTTTTTGGCCCAGGGGCAGCCCTCCCTGATGCTGTAGAGCAACAACAATGCCCAGCACAAGGTGATTATACTCAACCACCAAAATCTGCAAGCGCACATATCATTGTGCAAAACTCCTATACCATCAATTTAAAGCCGCTCAGTATTTGGGTAATGGATAGCGCGAATGCGTGTGATGCCAGTGCCGATAATGGGCTAACTAAAGTTTACCAGCAACAATATCAAAGACTAAATGTCAGAAGTGAATTACTAAAAACCAAGCCCATGTGGATCATGAGCCACAGACCCATTTGGGGCGTTGAAAACCCAACAACCAAAGATACCCTAAACGTAATGCTACAAACTGCATTGAAACGCACCAAATCTGGCCAACTGCCCGATCATGTAAAATTATCGCTCGCAGGACATATGCACATTTATCAGTCTTCAACTTTTGCAACAAGCACCGCTAGGCCGCCGCAAATTGTCGTAGGTAACAGTGGTGTTAGTTTAAGTAACACCAATGCCTTTAATGAATATGATTACAACTTGGATGGTGAAAATGCGGTGGTGAATACACAAGGCAAATTTGGCTTTTTATCAATTGAACTTGGTAAAGGAGGAAAGTGGCAAGGACAGTTTTTGGATGAAAATGGTGCTGCCTTTTTAACTTGTGATAGTGAAATTTCAGACAAAAAAGCGGTGTGCTTAGCAAAATAAAAACGAATATTTCTTAACTAACCTAAGGTTTGGATAAGCAATAGATTGGCAAGTTTTGCTTTCAACTTATAGCCTTGTGGCATTTGCTAAACTAGGGGCTGCTACGCCCCTATTCCATTTACTCTAGACTGAGGTGAGAAGTGAGTTAATACCCTACCGCAGCACTGTCAGCTCGTCTTGGATCTGAGGAACCAAATAGCCCTTTATCGGTAAGCATGATTGACTGGGTCGATCCCATGGCGTTTTTTTCTGAAAGCCTGTGTCCTTTACTTTCGAGTAGGCGTCGGGTGTCACCATTTAAACTACGCTCTATCCGAATTTCATCTGGTAGCCATTGATGATGAATACGCGGAGCCACGGTCGCTTCAGCGATATTCAAGCCATGATCGATAACATTCATAATGACCTGTAACATGGTGGTGATAATTCGTGAGCCACCCGGACTACCTGTTACTAAAAAAGGTTTACCCTCTTTCATCACGATGGTCGGGGTCATCGAACTTAGCGGACGTTTCTTACCTTCAACAGCGTTGGCTTCACCACCGACTAACCCAAAGCCATTAGGATTACCGGGTTTGGCCGAGAAGTCGTCCATTTCGTTGTTGAGTAAAATCCCCGTCCCTGCCGCTACAATACCCGAACCGTAGCTAAAGTTTAAAGTATAAGTGTTACTAACTGCATTCCCCCATTTATCAACGACGGAATAGTGCGTGGTTTGGTTACTTTCGAACGGTAGCAATTTACCGGGCTTAATTTCACTACTTGGCGTTGCCTTATCTGGATGTATCTTTTTACTGCGTTGCTTTGCAAACTGCTTATCAACTAACGCCTCAACTGGTACGTCATAAAAATCAGGGTCGCCCAAGTACTCACTGCGATCAGCGTAGGCACGCTTCATAACTTCAGCCATCAAATGAATAGTTGCGGCGCTGTTATGACCCAGCTCACCAATTGGGTATTGCTCCAACATATTTAACATCTCTATGATGTGAACTCCACCTGATGAAGGCGGCGGCATCGAGATGATTTCGTAACCTCGATATGACCCTGTTAGCGGCTGACGCTCCAGCGCTTTATATGCTTTTAGATCGTCAAGTGTCATAATACCACCAGCCGCCTCTACTGCCGCAACGATTTTCTTAGCCGTCTCGCCTTGGTAAAAACCCGCACTGCCCTTTTCTGCGATTAGCGTTAAAGAGTGAGCAAGATCAGTTTGTACCAACCATTCATTTGGTTTGTAGCTACTGCCATCTTCTTTATAAAATATTGCCTTAGACGCGGGTACATCTAGCATTCGCTGCTTAATGTAAGTATGAGACAAAGAGTTGGCTAGATCAGAGGTCACTTTAATGCCATCACGCGCCAGCTTTATCGCCGGTTGAATAACTTGGCTAAGGGTCATGGTGCCATACTTTTTTAGTGCTAACTCCATCCCCATAACAGTGCCTGGGACACCCACAGCAAGGCCATGTTGAAGGCTAAGTTTAGGGTCTACTTCGCCGTTTTCATCAAGAAAAATGCCATTATGGGCGCTACTTGGCGCCATTTCGCGATAATCAATAGCGATGGTTTTATTTTCTTTTGCTAAATGCACCAACATAAAGCCACCACCACCAATGTTTCCAGCCCTTGGTAAAGTTACCGCCAGACTAAACCCAACCGCAACTGCTGCATCAACGGCATTACCACCTTGCTTAAGGATCTCTACACCTATCTGACTGGCAAGTGCTTCTTGACTCGACACCATACCATGCTCAGCCCAGATTGGTTGCGCCGTAGCTTTGGAGCTAAATATGGGTGACTCATCAGCATTCGCCATGTTTCCAAGCGCAGCACCTACGCACAAGGAAACAGAGCAAGACCACACCAGTGCTGTTAATTTACGCATCTTCATTCCGTTTTTAATTATTCTCATGATGCAGTGTTGCATGAATAAAAAGACCAAACAATCTCAATGCGTTGGGCTACTGACAATGTAAATTCACCTATACCCTAGTTGTTAAATTTGTAGTTAGAGAAAGGCTTATCAGCAAGAGTTTAAGCTAAACAGCGTTAGAGAAACTAAAAAGGAAACACATCAAAAACATATTTGACAAAAATTTTACATTAGGTACATTCAATATTGCAGTTTGTTTTTTATACGACCATGTCAGCTTTCACGATAAGGACAATAAGATGAAATTAACACTAGCAAAAAGAAATATAAAACAGCTCAACCGCACAACAGCTTTGGAAAAAGCCCAAACTCCAAATATCGCAGGTGGTTATATTACCGCGGGTTGTGACAGGGAAATAACCGATTTATGTAACAGCAAAGCATTTGRCTCTTGCTATAACTGTGGTTCACTTCGCTGTTAATACTCTTTTACAACTCAAAGGAGATAACTATGAAAATTAAGCTGAATAAAAGACCACTTAAAAACTTGAACAATACTCAAGCTATCGCACCGCAAGCAACTGCGCAAATTGGTGGCGGAGCTAACCGTTTGAGCGATTTAGACTGTGTACCGACTAATCGTCAGAATTGTCACACGGGTGCTGTATCTTGTTACGGTGGTCGCAATTGCGCTTTCACTAATCGCCAATATATGTGTGACTAACCTGAGTTTCGGATAATAAATTAATTTATTTCGCATCCAAACCTCAGGTTATTTCGCTCGCGCTGGGGCTTACTTTAAAGGTCAACGCTGGTTAAAATGTTAGCCCCAACTCACGCAGCTGGCGCTCAGCTTGCGCTGCATTAAAAAATTGAATGCCGTGTAAACCAACCTGCTTTGCACCTTCAACGTTCGCCAGGACATCATCGAGGAAAACACAATCACCCGCAGCGAGTTGATAGCGCTCCAGTAAATGAGTAAAAATAGCTTTGCCAGGCTTCATGCAGCCAAGTTCAGCAGAAATAATTTCACCGTCAAAGTATTGCCAAAAAGTATGACGTGCTTTTAAGTGGCTTACAATTTCATGTACGTTGTCGGTTAGGGCATAAGCACTATAGCCAGCCGCTTTAAGGCGCTGCATCAATGAAAGCGTGCCATACAGCGGGATCAATGATTCTTTGATATAAAAGAACAACTCCTCCGCTTGCTCTGACGTTAAATTGCAGTGTTGTATAAAGGCTTGCTTCGTCTGTGCTTCGCTCAGCTCCCCTCGGTTAATCGCAAACCAAGTCTCACTATGGAACAACTGTTTAGACAACCCCACCACATCACATTCATTGCCAAAAGTAAGGCGTACAATCTCCTCAGGCGACCACCTAACAAAAACATTACCCACATCAAAAATTACGTGCTTTATACGACAAATAGCCATCCTTGAACCTCATTAGTTATACCAATTTGACTTAATACTTACTCAATTTGAAGGAGTAAATCTGACGCTAACAGCGTTAAAAATTTCTTATTTAGAACAACTAAATAGCAAAATTTTTGCCTTGCCTACACGGATGTAGGTACCTTGGCGATAGCAGGACGCGTTAGCGGGGTTATCGACAAGATTTTCTCGCCTCAAAATAGACCACTTAATTAAGAAAATTGGTATTACGTTAAATTTGGTATTATTATGCACAGTTTTTATGTTGATGCACCACCAATTCGTTTAACTGCAATGACGTAAAACAGTGCCATGTATTTATAGTACATTACTGATAAAACAGGTTAGGAATACTTTGATTTTAGGAGGCCAAGCTCACTTCAATGCTTATCATGAGTAAGGCAATACAAACGCCATGCTGGAGTTTACATGTGGCATTTATGTCACTTAAAGGTTCACGTTGGATAAGTAAAAAGCTGCAAGTGTCCTGCCAACAAGCAGTATAAGCGCTAGTCGCTCACGCACGCTAAAATTAATTTAACATCGCAATCAATTGCCGACCCGCAGCAATCGTATTGGTTTCACCGTTATAAATATTATCGCACTGCTTGGCGTCAAAGACTTCTTTTATCCACACAAACAAATCTTTATTGAACATCACTAACATTTCAATTGGAATATCGCTGTCACTCAAGTGTTGCGTCAAACATACTGCAACCTCATCGATAATTAATGCTCCATCATTAAACTCAACACAAAAGTATAAACTGTTAGCCAGCTCCTTATACAGTTTGATGATCAGCTCAATACGTTGCTGCGAATAACCATTCGCCTGTATCAAACCAACTTCCGCGTCCACCTCATCCACAGCTTCGAGTAAACAAGCAACGTCATCTTCTTCAATTGGGCATTCTAGCCAAAAGCCTTCCGCTGACTCAGGGCCCTTTTGCTGCTTGCTAGAAAAAGCACCTAGATCATCTGGCCCCATGTCAAAAAACGCATCTTCAAATAGTTCCTCGGCCGCTTCAGAGCGCAGGTTACCATTGAGAAGCTTTTCATTTTTTTTAAGCTCAGTTAGTGTTTCATCGAATAACTCTATAGCATCTGGTGTTGATTTACCTTTGCTGCGAAAGCGGCGAGCTTCTGGCCCTACAAATGCTTGATTGTGGGTCGCATTAAAGTAAAAACGCTTAAATACTGTGGTTGATTCTTGAATTTGCTCCGCGAGTCGTCGCAGGTTGGTTAGGTCTTTTTGCATTGATATGTAATGAGTCGCAACACCTTGTTCATTGCACACCGCAGATATGTTCCACTCTACAGGATACATGCTGCCATCTTTACGATAATTAATAGAAGAACCATAGAAAAAGCCATCACGCTCTAATGCCGCACTGAGCTTGGCAATAACACGCTTATTACTCTTCGGGCCTTGCAAAATAGCAGGCGAGTTACCAACCAGCTCAGCTAATTCGTACCCTGTGTGAGTACAAAACTTTTTATTTGCATAAACAATGCGATAGCCGTTATTGCGATCAGCATCAGTGATAACTACCGCATGATGGGAGTGCATCAATACTTGTTTAAGTAATTCAATTGCGGACGTTTGCTTCAAAAGCTGACTAAAAAAGAGTGTCTCTTCGACATTTTCTTGCTGGATAGGCATAGTACACCCAAAGACCAAAGCCGATTAACCGAACCTCATTTAACATTAGCTCAAATCCACAACTGTGCTAATTTATTGACGCCCAACTTACTACATTAATTTGATACCAATTTGATTTAATACTTGCTCAATTTGAAGGAGTAAATCTGACGCTAACAGCAAGATAACGACCGACGACTAGGGCAAAGCCTTTTATTTCTATTGCGTGGGTTCAGCAATCAAGCTAGTGTTGTACCGTGGTAAAAATATTGTCGATGTTCTAGGTATCTGGCCCATACTCTATCCATTTGTGACTGATAAAGCTCAGTAGCACGTGTTGATCTCAGTCCGTGAGCGACGAGAATTTCTGCTAACTGCATACTGCTATTCATAGCATGCAGCATTCCCTGCGACGATAGCGGGTCAAAGCTCATACCAGCATCACCTACTGCAAACCAACCGTCAGCGGCACAACGCTCCAATCGTGCAGAGTTAGCATTCACCATAGGATGCAGCCTAGCACCTTGACGATTAACTAAATCAACCAAAGTACTAAACCCTTTCACCTGACGTGCTCTTGCCAAAAATCCATCTACATCAGCTATACCGCTGCGTTTTATGATTTCGGCAGGTGCTTGCCACGAAAAGACTCGTGTCTGCATGCCCGTATTTTGTGATAGATACGCGGCACTTGGTGCACTATACCACCAGCCGTGTGTTTCATCACTGATCACCGCAAGCTGTTTTGAGGTAGCCACTGGTGCCGTCAGCCAAAGCGCCATTTGCTTGTCGCTTAACACTAATTTGGCACCCAGCTGCCTAGCAATATGGCAACTTCGTCCGGTTGCATCAATCAAAAGCTGGGTCGTCAATTCACTCTGACTTTTTTGACTGGTAACCTGTACCTGCCAGTCCATATCCGCTTTGGTTATCCCTGCTACTTTAGCCGAAGATAACAACGAAATACCACGGCGTGCCAACTCATCTCTGAGTTGCTGTTCAAAGTGTTGCCGATGAATATGCCAGCCAAGACCATCTGGATTTTTGACGTTATCCACTATCGTTGGATAGTCGCTGCCCCAAAAAGAAACCATGCCATGACTAGTTGTATGTTCAGGGCTTTGTAGCAAGTGCGATAAATGCAATTTTCTGAGCACCCTAGACGCAGCTGGAGGTAGGCACTCACCTACCTTTTCTTGTGCCTGTGCCTGCTTATCAATTACGACAACATGGTAGTGTGGGTGCAGTGCTAATGCTAGAATACACCCAGCAATACCGGCTCCCACAATAACAATGTCTGACTTCCTTTTCGTCATATTCAACTAGCGCTTGCGACTACGACGATGGGCTTTGTCAGTTTGTGATAAGTCTGGACGTACACCCTGTTTGCCATGCCCACTGGTCATCAACTTCTCTGTTTGCGGAGCTGACGTGTGCGGCGCGATCCCAACTTGCATGGTCGTTGGAAAACCTGTTACACCTGGCTCGCTTTTCGGCAATACGACTGTTAAGTCTGCAAAATTCGAGACCATGCTGTTTATCTGAGCCTGATACAATTCTTTTGGTTTTGTATCCGGCGGGATAGGTAAGTCATCTAACCAAAGCGCTCGGTCATTAAAAGCAGCCTGACGTACTTCTGGTGACAAACACTCATCAATCACGGTATGGTAGTTTTGCTCGGTTAATACATTATTTGGTACACGCGCTGGCCAAAAGGTCGGCAAATATGGGTCATATGCAGCATTGTAACCATCTCGACAGCTAGCTGTATCCGTTTGCCAAGGTATGGCCATCCACCGTGTTATCCCTCCTGCAACTTGTCCTGTTAATATCGGGCCGCTCGAATGTAGTGCTATTGCAGGTGTCATTTCTACACCATAATTTGTGCCATGAGTCGGCGCGGTGTTTTGTGCATGGTTAAGGCGAAATGCTTCACTATACAATCCTGCTGTACGCATCGGCCATGTCATTTCACACCCTGGATGAAAAGCATCTGCGAGGCAAAACTCCATCGCGGCTTTGGTTAACATATCAGGCTGTTGCGCCACCGGAACATCATCAAGATACACGGGAGGCTGGTACTTGGGATCATAATCAGACTCAAAGTCGCCGTTCGACCACTGCTGTAGCATGTGCAACTGAATATCTGTCAACGTTACAAACTGTCTTGGAGAATCATCGGCATCAACACTCATTGCATCGCCATATAACCACGGCCACAGCTGTGGCGCGGAGGCTGCAAATTGTGGATCCCACACATTCTTTTTACCCTCAGGTGTTATTTTTTCAACTTTTTCGACTTGCCTGAAATTGTTAAATAAGTTGCGTCTCGCTTCTCTCCACGTGTCAGAGTTATCATTCAGTCGGCTTATCCATTCCTTTGACGTAAAATCAAATGGGCTATGCCAACCAAACCCAGCGGCAAAACCGGCATTAACCCACTGTAGGTTTGTCATACGTTGAAAAATTGGCAGAATATCTTTGCTGAAAGAGGGTTTTCCTGAAGGCGCAGGCAACATATCGGCATCAACAGCCACTTGACGCATTAAGTCCCACATCGTACGAGGTGACTTTTGCATCGGAGCATAATCCGGTGGCGCACAAATTACCCATGCAGGTTTTACTGTTAAACACTTGCCTTGATATTCAACAGATGCCATAACCGGGCCGTCTGAGGTATCGTCGTACCAACCTTCGTTATTACCAAAAGTAACCGCTTCGTGACCTTGTGGGTTTTCAGAAACACCATGACCACCGAGCATTATCAACCTGCCCTGTTCATCCGTGCGCATTTCGCCAAGATATACTTTTTTACCCTGAAAACGGCCTTCAAAACGACTACAGCCACAACCAGAACTAGTACCACTTATCTGACATTCACCGCCGTCGATCAGCAACGCGTTACGGTCTTCCACGTTTAAATTGCGCAGTAAACTAGGATCTGCTTCTGCTGCTTCAGGAATGTCTAATGCTAACTGAAATTCGTACCAAGAGGCTTTTTGATTTGCAAGGCGTGCACGCCAAGTGATTGATGTTTGCTCATCATAGACTAACTCTTTGACGACATTTCCCTCTGCATCCAAACCATAAATACGAAAACGTGCCGCTTGACGTTTTAATGCACCGGTGCGGTCGCGATAATATTGAGTATCTCGCGGGATTAAAGTATCAACTTCAGGGCCAATGAAAAACTCATCAGGACTGTTTCCGACACGCATCACGCCAATAGGCGGATAGATAGCTGCCGACACAATGGGATTTTGATTGCAGTGGTGTGACATGTTGTAATCCTTTTTTGCAGTTGTTAAATCAAAAAGCATTACTGAGTGTAGAAGTAATTGATACCAGATACCATTACAGCGAATTACAGCTTATTTCATAAGAGGAAAGAGGCCAGAGCCTCAAAATAAGGATGGCCCACATGGAGAAAGGATTATATCTTGCACTTTACGGACATCGGACAATTGCTACCGATTTGCTAAAAAAACACTCAACACGGTATAACTACTTCGCCTGATATAAAAACACCCTATTCGGGACATAGGGAGAAAGGAGACATACCACCCAAGATTCAAACCACGTGGCATGCCTTTTTAATATTTATTTGTCTTCGTACTTGCTCAAATTGGTATAAGGGCTTCACAAGTCAAGTGACTGGCAAAACCTGAATGATTGATAACGTGTTTAACCTCACTAATAAACCAATCACCATCAAGGCTGTCATCAACTTCCTTAATGGTGATCACACCTCCAGCAACCAAAGCAGGATCACCAACAACGCTAAGCGCGACCACACGGTGCGCTCGGGCGAGCCTGCTGAGCATCGCATCCGCCGCCGCTTGCGCCTGTGCTTGTGTGTGGTACACGTAAGTCAGCGCTGTTTTTGGTGTGCCGCTGCCCGCACTCACTTGCTTTTTCTGTGCTAATGCTTGGTCATAAAAGTAAGCATCAACCGACTTTATCAACTTATGGTGATTCGCGTTGAGCTTCCAAGTGGTGAGCTGCTTTTTACCAATAGTTGCACTGGGTAGGGCTTTACCTGAGAGCGACTTCCCAGTACCTTTTGCCATAAAAATGAGCTTGTCGTCTGCAATTTTCATAATGGCATCAAACTGTACTGCCAGTTTACTCAGCAGCTGCATGTCACTCTCACTTTGCTCAATGTGAGGGATTTCTAGTCCTTGAAAAGTATCTCCAATCTTTGCTTGAAGACCATATTCTGCAGCTATCTCTTTAATGAGTTTATCCAGTAATACCGGTTCATCTTTACCATTTTCAGGCCAAGAGCGTACCTTAAGCGCCTTAAAATCTTTATCCCACAGCACTTTATTGCCGAAAAGGGTTAACGAGCGGTTTGGCCCGGTCAGCTCATAAGCTCCCACTTCAAAAATTCCTAACTTAGTCGACGGTGCACTTTGATCTTTCGTCCCCTCTTTATACCCCATCGCAATTTCTAACTTGTCGCTCGGGGACGGGAGCGCAATGGGAGCTTCAGCTAAGTTGTCAAAACGTACGTAGCAGGTATCACTTGCCAGCCCTGTTCGAGTCGTGACGCTTACTTCAACTAAGCGGTTTTTGAGTGTGCTTGCGACTTCATTCCCATTGGCTTTAATTGAATAATGTGGCTGTAGGTTCATATTAGTCCCAGATATTAATCACTTTAGATGCCGCAGGTTTTGCAATCTCGGGTAAAAAAATACTGACCTGCTCAGGATAGAGCGGGCCAAGCTCAGCCAGTCCATGATTTGCTTCTAACACTTTTTCCACCATACCGCTGCTGCGCCCGTAGTGTTTAAAGCAGATTAAATCGAGACAATCTCCATCTCGAGTAATATAGGTCACACCTTTGTTCATGTTCACTCCTTAGGGCAAATTGCCGCTAATAGCGGCTAAGCTCCATCGTAAATTGTATTTCTCGCGGGATCCCATCGTTAAAAAACAGAGTACGAGTTTCCGCTATCCGCGTGATCACCCACTTACCCATAACTCGACCAACACTGGGACTAGACTTACCACTTTCTTCTACATATCCAAGGGTCATTGGCTCCCCTTTGGCCGCCTCGTCTCGCATCATGTCTAATTGCTTTAGGCCGTTGTCTACAATTTGTGGAAATATTACGCCTTCTATCGTGAGTCCTTGCTCACCAACGCCGATGAACTGCATTGGAGGCGAATCTTTGTCAGTTTGCGAATCATGAGTTTCCCAACGATATGTAGACTCATATTGGAGCTTATCAAATGCCGCCGTACTCACTGAAAATTTATACTTTCCTAGCTGCATCATATGCTTAGCATGGTTTACCTTGCTCATTTAGCCCTCTTTTTGTTTATGCTACATGGTTGTAATAGCGCGCACTGAGCGCCTGCTCAGCTTGTTGTTGCTGTTGCTCTAAGATGCGTTTCACCTGTTGTGCGATTTCTTGCGCCTGCTGAGCTTCTTTTGCATTCACGGTGATGTTTGCATTCACAGTAACAGAGCCGCCATGTCTGGTTGGTTGTAAGGTACTGTTGGCCGCACTGTCACCGCTGGTGGGCTGCGTACCTAAGCTGTTTGGATCGAGTATCGCCTCGGGAGCAACCGTTTTAGGCTTTTCATCTGTAAACCACCCTTTAATCGCAGATCCAACTAAGTTATTGGTAAGATACCCCGCCATAGGTGCTGCCATTTTCACATACGGGTTTTTACTTTTTGACATCGCCCCAGTTACGGCATCAGCTGAAAACATACCACCTAAGGTGCTACCAATTACGCCTGACTTTTGCTGTAGTGAAAGGGTGTCATTATTCATCGTCTCCCACACGGTATGTGCGTTAAGCGCTCTGCCTACCATGTCGCCGGCTTTACTCACCCCGTGCACTTTAGTGTTGGCGATTCCATGCTGGGACGTCAATGCCGCAGCGGTACCCGTTGCTAAGTTCAGCTCGTTAATAACATTGTTCTTAACAAAATCGAGCGCCTCGCTAGCGGCCGAGCCTGCATTAGGTATGGCTGGCTGAGCCACAGCTTGTGGGCGACTGTGCTCGCTACCAACCGATGTAGATGTCGTTTCGCCAGGTTGTGTCTCACTTGAAAATAAACTACCCAGTTTATCTCCAAGCCACCCACCGATTGACTCGCCACCCATTGCTCCAAGTGCACCTCCCACTAACCCGCCAATAGCAGTGCCAACCACTGGTACTACCGAGCCAAGCGCCGCACCAGCAGCCGCGCCAGCTAGTGCGCCACCAGCACCACCTGCAGCAGCACTCACTTGGGTGGTTTTTTCTTTTGCGCTAAGGGCAGGATCGGTGAGCACCGTCATCGCATCAAATGCGCCTAAAGCCACACTCAAAGGAGCTGCCACGCGCCCTAGCAGTCGCTTGGAGCCTTTAAATACGCTGCCAAGTTTACCGCTTTTGACTGCTGAAAAACGCCCCAACTTTTGTACACTGGGATCATTTGCAGCTGCCATAGTTTTGATTTTTTTTGCTTTTCCTTTTGCTTTTTTTGGTTGCTCCGCGTCAGCATTTAGCTGTGCTGTTGCACTTGGTGCTTTGCCCCCGTCAAGCAAACGAAGAAAAGGCTTATTACCTTTACGCTTGCTTGCCTGCTGCGGTGATTTAGCAGTGCTACCTGAAAGGTTGGTTTTGTTTTTGCGCTTTTTACCGCGTTTTTTGCGACCTTTTTTTGCTTTAGGCTGGTTATCTTTTATATCGGCTTCAAGTTCAGAGAACGACTCCGACAAGTCATCTGCCATTCCTTCAAAACCAAACTCACCAAATAAATCTGGTAGGCTTTTAGTTAATGAAGATAAATCTCCTTTGAGTACCCCTTTTATATCAATATTGGAGAGCAAATCTGCGTGCTGCTCCAACACACTCGCGGCATCTTGCAAACCAAATGCGTTTAGTAACTGAGGCCCAGCACTCACTAAGGACTGAATATCGCCACCTAAAATCGCATCCACATCAAGCTTTTCTAATGCTGGTAATGCGTTTTCCAGTACACCTGCGGCGCCATCTAGCTCAAACGCTTTGAGCAATGATGGACCCGCAGCCATCAAACTCGACACATCGCCGCTGGCTATCTGCTTTAAGTTCAGCTGTTTTAAACTAGGTACTGCGGCTTGTAACTTATCTGCGGCATCTCCAAGCTCAAACGCCCGAAGAACTTCTGGTGCAGCATCAACCAAACTGCCAAGCTCGCCACTCATTAACCCTTTGAAGTCGAGTTTTTCAGCGATTGGCAGTGCCGCACCAAGCGCTTGTGAGGCACCTTGCATATCAAATGCGTCTAGCAATGCGGGGCCATTTTGCAGTAATGATTGTACATCACCCTCTGCTATCGCCCCCAAATCCAGCTGTTGTAGTGCAGGTAATGCCGCTGACAGCGTATCCGCAGCACCTTCCATTCCAGCTGCATCCAGCAAATTAGGTAAAGTGGTAACAAGCGATCCCAACTCACCTTGGGCAAGCCCCGCTAAATCTAGCTGTGACAAGGCTGGGATTTGTTGAGCTAATGTCTGGTTTAGCGCACCTAAATCAACCGCATCAAGTAAACTAGGTAATGCTTGTTGTAAACTTTGTAAGTCACCTTGTACGATACCCTTGAGATCAAGCTGCTCCATCGCCGGGGCAAACTGGGTCACTACATTTGCAGCCTCATCGAAACCAAACTGAGTTAATAGGGTTGGTGCCGCAGCTGTTAGTGAGCTAAGGTCGCCTTTAAGCACCTCAGTGAACTGTATATCACTCAAGGTCTTGCCGGTTTCAAGCAGCTGAGTTGGCAATGCGGAAACATCTAAATTTGTCATCAATGCCGGCAAAGCTTGACTTAATGACTCAACATCCACACAAAATTGCTGCTGTGGCTCGGCGGCTCCGTGGACTTGCTTTGAAGCTTGCTCTACTACATCCACAGCAGAGGCGACAGAAATACCATTAAAAATCGATGGCACCTGCTGCGCCAACGCCTCTAGCTCAACATCTACGGTTTGCGCCGCACGGCTAAAATCAAGCCCTGCCACTTTGTCAGACAAACCATCTATTGCATGCTTAAGTGAATCAGGCAGTGCCAGCATCACTTGGTCGACTTGCTCTACCAGTTTGGAGCTTTCGCCTGCGCTTGCGCCGGTTTGGCTTGTAGGTATTTGAAATTCAGGGAGGGAAAATGACGCTTCAGGATGCAACACCGCACTGGCATTTAGCTGGGTCATAATCGTGATTAACTGTTGAACTTGTTCACTGGTTGCTGTGGCTGAATTTGCATTTAGTTTGGCAACTATGCTGCCTAACTGTGCCACTTGGTTTGCAAGAGAAGTTACCTGTGGCAACTTATTTTTGACTTTGTTCGCCTCGCGCGAACGAGCCTGTTTACCTTTTTTTGTCATGGCGTTACCTGAGGAAAATAAAGAAAAGTGAAACGCTTTAGCTTAGGCTGCTGAGTAAGTAGCCTAAGCTAAAGCGTCTAAAAATATGGAAATACGCCCCTTAAAGGGTTAAGGGGCGATTGCGGTCATCGGTTTAGCCCGCTTCTGTCGCTTGTTTATGATCAAGCGCTGCTTCGAACCATTCAATGAGTTCATCTTCTGTCAGCGCGTTCAGCTCGGCCAAGCCCCAGCCGGTGTACTTGGCAAGGGCAATGACCATCGCTTTTAAGCGCTTTGGCGGGACACGAGAAAAGCTTGTAGCGTTTCTCGCAACTTAACAAAATCACTCCAATCAAGCTCTTCGATAATGTCWGGAGAAACTTCGCACAAGTGCGAGAAATAACGAATTTCGCTTTCAGACTCGCTAATATCCGCTTTATCAACCATTAACCGATCGCGTACTTTTGGTCGTCTCATTGTCAATTCTGCATATTCATGCCCATCGACCGTAATTGGGAATGCTAAGGTAATGATTTCTTTCATGGATTAAGCTCCGATTGCTGCGCGAAGTGCTGCCATTTGATCCTTACCGTTAACGGTACGAACGTCGTTGTATAGGTCAATTTCATAAATCACATCTTGACCGATTTGTAGTTTGTACTTCTGAATTGCATATTGCAGAGTTAGCTTGGCTTCTTCACCATCTTTCCAGCTGCCCATATCCACTTCTTTGAAGAAGCCTTCAAGCGTTACCACTACAGGAACAGGCGCTTCGCCTTGTGCTTGGATTGCGCCACGAGCAGTCAGAGGTGTTGTTGCACCACTCCAATCGCCAAGTAGCTTCATCATGTCTGCGTTATATTCAAGTAGCGTAATAGTGCCTTCTAGCTTTTCAAGTTGGCCTACATCTAACTCAACTGGCGCTTGGAAACCTGATGTCACTTCGCGAGTTTTTACCGTGACTTTTGGTAGCTGAATTTCATCAGCGATACCTAGATAGCCTTTACCGTCTACAAACAGCTTGAATTTTTTAAGAATTTTTGGAGAGATTGCCATTATACGATTTCCTCTAGGTAGTTGTTAGTTAGAATGCTCTTGAAGGTGATGTGCTCAGCCGGTGTTGGCGGCGTGAAATCAAAGCTAAAGTACACTTTACCTGCTTGAATATTTGCTGGAGTGTTTAGCTCTTCGTCAGCCCAAATTTGACCGCCCAAAATTGCACCTTGTGCTTTTAGGCTATCCAGGTACGACTGAACACTTTGGGTAACATCTTCGATGTAAGTTTTGGTGATATTGCGGTCAACCGCCCACATGTGCGCACGCAGTAGTGAGTCGTTGATCATATCTGCGGTACGTACCACTGATAGGAATGCCCATTTCGGGTCGTCAGAACAAGTACGGTTACCCCAAAGCTTAAAGCCGTTTTGACGAATAATGGTCGACACTTCTTTTTCGTTTAGCATATTCGCACGTGCGTTGGCATCGCCCAGCTGGAAGTCGATAGGACGTGCAGTTGCCACAATACCGTTCATATTGGTGTTACTTGGGCTCCACCAAAAACCTCGGTCGTTGTCCGATTTGGCAATCATGCCCGCTACACGAGCACTGGCTGGTTCAACTTCTGCTTTACCATCGCGGAATACTTTGACATGAGGGTCAACAACATAAACACGGCGCGAACCAAAATCTGCACGATATGCTTTTGCATCTTCATCATTGGTGTTTGGGCCATCTGCGATAATCACCGCACGAAGGCGCTCAGCCACATTTACAAGCTCTGTAACAACCGGGTTGCGATTACCTTCAGGGCGCTGATGTGCATAACCTGGCGCTACAAGAATACGTGGTGTTACGCCAAGTACTGACTCCGCACCTAAGAAAGCTTGCACACCCTCATAAGATCCGTCTGCTGCCACACCGCCAACCATGTTTGACATGATTGCCGCTTCATCAGCACCATCAACACGCACTACAACCACGACTGCACCAGCTTGGTCAAAAATACCGTCCATTGCCGCAGGTAGTGTTCCTTCGTTACCAAGCGGTGCTGCTTCAGCACGTTTGCCAGCAACCAACACTGGAGTATTAAGCGGAAACTTATCAGGATCTGCACTTGGCGCTGTACCAATTACACCAATTACTGAGCTTTTTACTGTTTTGATTGGACGCGTGCCGGATTGCGCCTCAATGACTTCTACACCGTGTAGAAATTTTGACATAGTTATCTCCTTTAAAGACATGTCAGTTAGAGAATAAAAAAGGCCATACAAGCTGCCTTGTATGGCCCTAATAACTTCATATAAATTAGAGTTTGTTGACCTTATCCCTAACGGATAAGGTGGATAAAAAATAACTTAGATTTGGATACCCTCAATGGTGACAGGCTCCCCGTTGATTAAGTACAGTCCTTTAATTTCGATGGACAGTTTGCCCTCTCCTGCTGGATGTACCGCAACACCATCAAGTTGAAAACGTGGCTCCCACTTTTCAAGTGCTTCGGCTATGGTCATGGTAATGTCTCCCACCAAAGTGTGCGAAAAAGGTCTATCGACAAGTTCGTACAAACCGCAGCCGTAGTCGCGTCGCATCACACGACTACCAAGCGGTGTGGTGACGATATCCCTGATACTTTGTTTTAGATGCTCAACGCCACCGAGTGCTTTACCAGTTTTGGCGTTCATTCCTATCATGTTGAGTTACCCTCCTACGGTAAATGACGCCACACCAGCCGTTGCAAGCTTGCCGCCACAACTGGTGGCATCGCCTATTCTGGCGACGGCTTTACCCGCAATAGTAAAGCTGCCAGCACCAGCGCTGATAGTCGCACCTGCATGTTTTACTCGTGGGTCTGGTGCAAAAACATGGGTGCTAATTGGATCGCCAACACGTAATATCGGTTTGCCCGCTGCAGTAAAACTCGACTGCGTCGCACTGGCCGTCCCCGGTACAAATTGCGCGTGAACATTCGTGATGTCGCCATCCACTGCGATGACTGGCATAACTCCTTACTCCTGCGCACTAATATTGGCGCCGTTAAGTTTTAACGTGGCGCTGGCTGCAACCTCAATATTGCCCGAGGTTGAACGCATGCTAATGGTGCTTCCCTCAAGCGATAGCGCATTGGCTGCGGCCACATTAATATTGTTGTCTGCATTTACTACCGCGTTATTACCAACATTGGCGGTTAAGTTATTTGCAACTTGTATATTGGCGTCATTTCCAACAATAACAGTGGCATCTTTGCCACATTCAATATGTACATTGCGTGCTGAGTGCACCTTAATTTGCGCCACATCATTGCCGCTAGTATTGGGCACGTATAAGTGATAAATATGCTGCTCACGATCATATTCCACCATCGCACCATCTTTATATTTAGTACGACTAACCGCTTCTTTATCCGCTATTGCCCCATACGCTTCCCCGCCATCCAGTACATGCTTTTGGTGATGATGAGGCGCAGCATTGGAATATAAACTACCAAGGATCACCCCCTGTGCAGTATCTCCGTATGGTGCTAGCACCACCACTTGCTCCCCAACCTCTGGCGCTTGCCATGTCATGTCTTGAGCAGCCTGTGCTGTTAACCAAGGTAGCTTAGCGGTGATCCAATCACCCATTTTGACTTTTGCAGTCGCCGTTTCATAATCGACCTCATGTACCGTACCTAAGCTAATTAATTTGTTGACTCGTTGCTGTAGATCAGACATTGCTAGGTCAGAAAAGTGTTGATTTACAATCATGTTGCCACCTCAGTTGCTGGTACTTTGGCGATCAAACGATGTTCACCACCGCGAGGGCCAAGGTAAACCTCTGTGATTTCCACTCCCGGCTCTTCAGGATAGTGAACTTGATAATAAAATTGCCAAACCAACGTCGCCTTGGCGAGCATAGAACTGACTTGGTCACTGTAATCAATACTGACGTTTTCAAAAATACAATGTTGCCAAGGGGTGGGCGCTTCGTCCTTTATAATTGCAGCTTCAGTGGCACTGACCACATTATCTAATCGCGTGACAAGGGCGATAGGATCAGCCTCTTCTAGCGCCAGTTCGAGCTGCAAGGTCAACACCCTTCTGTCGAGTGCATTTGGGCTCAGGTTTTTATTGGACGCAGGCCCATAGGTGACGCCTTTATCGGCGCCTTTTGCTTGCAATTCACTGGCTTGTCGTTCAGCGATTGGGATAAGGGTAAGCTGTGCACGCTCTGTTAAGTCAGGCTGCGGCTGGCTTGCTTTTAGTAAGTTTACTGTTGCAAGCTCAGACAAGCCATCACTCAGACACGTCAACACCTTAGCTATCAAGGTTTGTCGATGCATAGTTGTGCTCTCAAATTATAAATTGGCTAGATGAACAGCCGAAGATGGACGAAACGCCCGAAAGAAGGTTAATTAAATGGAGTGGTTATTGCCTCTCGGGCGAGCTTGCGTAGTTCTTTCACATCAGTAGGAATGGTCACTCCCGTTTCTAGCTCCCTTATCACATACCAATCCGTTTTTTTAAGGTACGCTCTTAATTCACAATCAATGTCGAATTGGCTGCGCTCTCCACCTAGCTCATCTTTTCTCATTACGATTTGTTCTAACATTATAGTTGCCTCTCAAATACTGGTTTTTCAAAATATCCCCATCGATTTGCTGGAACCTTACCTGCAACTACCGAAGGTAAAGCAATTAGGCAGCTAGCTCCTTTTTCTAGATAAATGTGAGGACCAAATGTGTAATTCACACCACCGCTACTAGGCATATTTGATTGTCGAGTCATTTCATGCCATTTGTCATCTGTTGGAACTAAGAAGTCATCGGACGGGTAAGTAAATCGAACCTTTCCTGATTCAGCTTTTATCCAACCACCAAAGGTCAATGGGTTGTTGTAAGGTAAAGCACCTTGATAAATGGAGTACGCATTTTCAAATGCTGGATAATCATCCACTTCTAATGCTTTTACACGTACGATTGCAAAATCAGGCTGATTATATTTTGGAGTACCACCTTGAATTTGATCATACATTGCTCTGATCTCCGGGTGTTTATCTTCTTTGATCTTCCCATGCTCTGAATAGGCTACAATTTCACATTCGTAATGATTACTATTCCTACAACTGTAACCATCTGGGATCCCCTTAGTTCCAGGAGTTAAAGAGCCATTAATTTTCAGCTCTTGATTCTTAGTAATGCGGAAGAAAGGTAGCTCAGCTCTAAATTGACTATCAATAAAACTATTTACCTGCGCTTTCATTCCATTTGTAGCTGCAGTGAGTTCAGCAGTAGAAGAGTCAATATGCTGATCTACCTCCTCAGCTTTATTCTCTAGCGTACTTTGAATAATCCCAACCTGATCTTCAACAGTTTGACACAGTGCATTGGCACGTGTGGCAACCTGACTCAGGCGCTCCGTTATGGTTAAATTGTCATTTGACATAGTGTTTCCTTATTGATGCTCAAGAGTGGTTAATCTGATTTCTTGATTGGTTTGGCGGTTCATCGTATCTAGTTGCACCCGAGTTACATTGGCGAGCTCACCGTTAAAGACACCATGAATAGCTTCAACCCTATCGTCTAGTCGCGTCGTGTGTGTTGTATCTAAACGTGTAATTTCACTTGAGAGTAATTGCCTAAGCTCACTCAGCTCACAAGCTTGTTGCTGCAAACGTAGTTCCTGCTTAATTTGCCGGTGCATGGTATCGAGCTGGGTGAGCGTCATCTCAGCCAGCTCTTTGTCGACGATAAGGTTTAAGTTATCGACACCCAATTTAACTTCGATACTTTCACTGGGTAACTGAGCAAGGCTGAGTGTCAGCCACTGCAACACTTTAACGTCAGGTGTTCGATAGCCTAGGGTGGTGTTGGCTTTTGAGTAAACCCCAAGCAAAATAAGCTCAGGTTCACCACTTGCATCCACTTCACCGCTATCTAAATACACACCTATTTCTCTAATGGCATATTCCAGTGGGGCGTCGAATTTGCCTGCAATTTTAAGGCTTGTGCTTTCACCATCTTGATAATCGCTGTCGGCAATCGCAACGCGCTCTTTTAGGCTGCGCAGCTCGGTTTGATTTTGCGATGGCGTGTACGCCGCATCCCCAAATGCCATGTGACTAATTTGCCCTTTAAAACCACGCGCCTGGGCACTTAAGAGCGCATCCAGTCCAGCGTGGGTAAATTGAAGCGTTAGTGCTGACATTATGTCGCTCCTTGTAATTGATAATGTTGATAATGAAGTCGCTGCATAGCACTGCCCAGCGCGACTCCTTGCGCCATTTGATCAGGCTTTATTCCTTTTCCCCGGCAATCATGTTCATACGCATTCAACTGTAAAGCGCCAGCCGCAACCGCTACTCTTGCCTTGCTTTCATCAGGTAAAATACCACCACCAGCAACCTGTAATGCTTGATAACCATACTGATTACAATGACCACATACCGTCAATCCCGCTACACCTTGAGCGGGCTTAACTCCCAAGCCCAATACCTTGGTACTGCTCAGTCCCAATGGCGTATTACCAAGTGCGGAAATTCCTATTTGCTCTTTAAGCGAAATACCCAGCTGTAAATCAACATGGATAGCGCCGCGCTTGACTGCATTTACCACACGGCGAATGCGTTTAAGCATTTGGGGGGTCAACAGTCCCTGTTGTCGGTCGTCCAAATTTTGATTAATGAGTGCCCAGATCTGTACCGTTCCCGGTGTACGGTGGGTTTCCCACCACTCTTTGATTTCAGTTTCAATGTTTAAACTGTCTAGCGCCTTTTGCAGCGCAAACGGTGTGCCTTTATACTGATGTACTGTAAATGCGTCAGCCACCACTTGGCGTTTCACCTGCAAAGGCCAGCTTTCATCCCACTCATCCACAGAGTAGTTCCACGCCACAAATGGCAATAAAGCCTCAGGGCAAAGTGCGGGTTGCCAAAGACTCGTCAACAGCAGTCGTGTATCGTTCAATACACAAGCATCACGCAATTGAGTTCGTGCTTCATCACCCTTTAGGGAGAGCCCAATTAATCCAATACTTGTGGCTAGGCGCTCAAGTGCATCTCTTGGGAAAAACACTTGAGAATAAATAATTGGCAGCAGCTTATTACTTGATAAGCGTTTAAGTGCGCTGCGTACATCAAGGCAACTGACCTCACTCAGCGAGAGATAACGCGCAATTTCCACTAGCTCATCATCGCTGCGCTGATCAATTTTTAAGGCCGCTAATAAGCCTGCTCGGATAGTTCGAGGCTTGGCTTGCAGCGCAGCTAACCACTGCTCAAGCGTTGACGCATTATGAGGTAAAAGCTTAGTCATCCTGCCCCCTCACCTTTACCCGCAAATCCATTTGATCACAATACGCCACCTCATTATCTAGAGGTATAATGTCTTCACTTGGCGATTCCAGCTTGATGTTTTCAACACCGGATAAAAACAAAGCATTGCTAATGCCCGCTCGCGTGATCTGCCGACCAAGCTGTCGTCTTTCAGTTAAGTAAGCTTCGAGCGCGGCTGAGGCACTGTCTACAATCACCTCAGACGATGGACCCGGTAAAATTTCAAGTTCCGCTGCAATGTTAAATGTCAATATCTGTGGCTGCTTGATAGTGACTCTATCTCCAAGCGGTCTCACTTTAGAAACTTGAGGCTGAGTTGACGATTCAGGGGTAAAGGCGACGTGTAATTTACTTAGCAGCTCCACGCTTAATGTACCTTTTCCAACGCGGCTCAAGGCGGTTAGCTCTATTTCACATGGCCGCGGACTATGAACTTGCACATCGCAAATTTCATTACTCACTGACAAAGCATGGAAGCGATAAGAGGCCGCGCTCCCTGCGGTATTGAGTCCATCAAACGCTAATTGCGTTCTCGCTCTTAAACGCTCATCATCCTCATTCCCAAGCCTTGCAACATTAAACCTTGCAGCGATTGCATCTAAATCACTCCCTGACGCACTGGCAAGTAAATTGGCGTTAACCGCGTCGTTTAGCATGCTCTGCTGCTCTAGCTCACGATACGCCATAAGTTCAAGCAATTTAGTGAGTGGTTCACTCTCAAGTGCAAGCACAGGGTGCAATGCCTCATCTTGCGCGACTAACGCTTGCTTTARCGCTCTTAAGCGCTGCTCAAAGTCTAATTCCTTGATTACTTTTGGGACAGGCAACTGCGATAAGTCCAATTGCTCAAATGCCATGGTCAACTCCTTTTATAAAAAAACCCACAGCAAACACTTGCTTGTGGGCCTTGGAGATTGGAAACCTGTGCTTGTTAACTTTCTCAAGCATAGGTGTATCTTACTGATTTTTAGGGAGTAAAACAGGTCAATTATGACCGGTTAGCTACACATTATACGGCAAGAATATAAGCATCAAACTCCATCGTTTCGAATTCGAGTCTAAACGGCGCACCTATTCGTTCTAGTCCTTCATTTAATCGTTTAGCTGTAATAATGTAATTGCCCGACTGCTCGAATTTGCCCTGAATAGTCACTTGGTCATTTTCAATAGTGGCAACAAATCGAGTATCGTCAATTGGCTGATACCCATTGAGTACCCGCTCAACCACGACCATCACCCCACCATTTGGTAAACCGTTTGCGGTTGCAGTAATGGTAAATGCCTCAGCTTTTGGCACCCACCATATTTTACCTAGTAGTCTCGCGTTGGCGCTGTTGACGCTAATGCCACTGAGCTGAATATTGGGTATTATTACTGGCGGCTCATCACCACAACATGCTAATTCTGATTGGTACTCGTCCCCAATTTGAAGCGTGCTTTTGGGGCTAATGAACTGCGCCCCAGCAATGTCGCTTAGCTGTGATACTTCAATTAAATTGGTTATTATTCCATCTTCTACTAATGCGGCTCTCATTAAATACTCCACGCAATTTTAACCATTGAACGCCCACCATTTCCGGCTCGATGCGGCGAACTTCCACTCCGTGTATAAACGTATCCGCTACTAGAGCCTCCGCCCCCCCCGAAGTTCGATCCACTCACATGTATATTACCGCCATCCCCAAGCGCTGATGCCCCTCCAGCTCCGCCGCCACTGGAATCTGAATTGGTGCCAATCTCATGTACTATACCTCCGATTTTATCGAGAATAGACTCTCCATGCTCACCGTTAGTGCTGTTGTTGAGCTTGGCTACTCCAGAGTTACCACCTTTACCGCCATCAATTTCTCTTCCATCGGTTGTGTTTTTTAACACCCGTCCACCTAGGCCGCCCATTATTGAAGAGATTGATGATGTAGACGTTGCGTTTAGCAAGTACGTACCGCCTTTACCGTTTTTTCCTCCCTCAACTTCAATCCAATCACCAAAAATAGTGTTCCCCCCTGATGTTCCATCAGAACCATTTGTGTTTTGAGCATCGCGATGTAAGTAGGTGTAACCACCAATACCTGCACTACCAATAATGATATTAATTCGTTGTCCTGAGGTAACGTTTATTCGTGCGCCTAAAACAGCGGCACCTCCGCCTGCACCAGAGCCGCCGCTAACAATATTAGAGTACCCTTGAACTTGAGCCGTCGCACCACCGCCAGCGCCACCTCCTGGTGCAACAATATCAACAGTGATTTGCTGTACACCTATAGGTACTGTAAATATTTGGGACTCCGTAATAACTTTGACACCCGATGTTTCTGCCATGGCGCTTTGAGATTGTGTCCACACCTGTTCGGGTTGCCAATCTCTGCCATTGAACCTGTATCGATGCACTGCATCCACATCATAATTGTAATAATTCAGAGCACCACCTCTGACAATTAAAGAGGTGTTTTTATCAAACGCCTTGTTATTAATAACTGAAAACAGACGTGAGTTATCGATGATTTGTATAATGACACTCACTGACTGCCCAATTGGTGGAATAAACTCAATCCAGTCGCCAACCTCTAACGTGTCTGACGGAGGTAATCGAACGCTGGTAATGTCATACCCAAACATATATTTATTATTTGGTTCAAGAATTTGTCCATCAACAGCTGATATGGCGTCTAAAGGATGCACACCCATTAACTGGCTGACCTTGGCGCTATTCATATTTGCATCTCCCAGTTATCCTCGTCATTCAAAATAAACGTTAGTGTGCAGTTTGTATCAAACAGCACTTCATTTTTTTCTATTGTTCGCCCTCTTCGGGTCATGATTATTTTCTCTTGGCTATTTGTTTTGAGTAACGGAGTTGCAGACAGACGCTTAGAAACAACAATCACAGCATCTTCTGGTGTTTCTGCAACAGGTGGTAAGGTAAATATATCGCTCGTTTTTAGGTGCACATTGCTGTGCGCGGGTATAACACCACTTACCAGCGGCTTTTTCCTTTCTCCGACTAGGTATTCATCAACGTTACCTGAATGGAGTACGTCATTGCCCGCCACAAACATATTGGTTTCGTTTATGGAGCTTAATGCTTTGCTGCTTTTTTTGCTTTTATGGATATGTGCAATGGGATAGTTTGCGGTGCTGTAGTTACCTATACTCACGTTATCGTTGGTGTGAGATAGAATATAACAACTCAATGATAAAGGGGCACCGCCAATAATCCTAACTTGGATTAGATAATTTTCATTTGCATTGCTAAGTATTTTTAGTTCAAGCTGTGTGTAATCCCCGCTCAAAGACTCAACAACAATATCCCCTGAATGATTAACTAATATCTTCGCTGAAAAGTTAACAACAGTATTGCTGGTTGTTCCCCTTAAACTAATTGAGCACTTAGATGCTAAATTACTACCAATTACTTTCGCTATGGTGGTAAATTCTGCATCATTTACTTCAGGAGTCATGCCAGCATAGCGCTTATCCAAACCAAAAGTATTACCCCAATCAGTTAACGCCATATCTGCCATCCTCCATCAATAAAAAGAAATGTTCTTTCAATCCCTGATATTGTCATGTGATATTCAGTATCTGCATTTCCTTCATCGTCTGAAATCGTTTTAGACACAGGTGCCAACACCCGAGCCGGTAACTCTTGAGTCGCCCCGGCATGGGGACTTAACATGACGCTTAAGGTTGTACCATTTGATGCTTCATCCGGTAATTGCAGTGTAGTTACCGCTTGAAATAAATGACGAGCACCACAAGCGGCAACACTTGGGGCGGCTATCTTAATAAACTTAGACATCAACACTGGTACACCGCCCAGTGTTTCGCCATCACCGACATAAAGCTGCTTTATATCTGTTGAAAACCCCGGTTCGCCGTTACCAAGTACAGTCTGTAATCGTGTTGCTTCTGGGCCTCTTCTAAATTGGATCCGTCGCCCCATTAAAATACTCCCCCGTCAATATCACCGCCTTCAACCGCAAGACCTAATGAATTAACCCAGTCTCGCACCCACGCGGTGGTGGCAATATTGGTGCTATTATCTGAGCGTGCTCGTGTGGGGGATTTTGGCGTACCGGTGAACATCGGCGAGGTAAACAGCTGCGATTTCGATAAATTATCAACTTGGTTTAGGCCAACATCTGCTTTGTTAACCGTTACAGCGCCTGTTTTACCATTTACAGACAATACATTATCTGTTGGTGTGCGTAGCAGCACCCAATTTGCCAAGACATTTGCAGGTGTCGACTTGAGAATATAAGACTTGTTCTCATCAGTACGAATTGCCAAGTCGCCGGGCTGCGCATGCAGCGCCAACATAGCAGATTGGCTAGCGACCTCAAATGGCTCACCAATGGCAAGACTCGGAAGCACATTTTCAGGAATTTTACCGGCACTGTCTAGCAACAGAACATGGTTGGCACCACTACCTGCATCACGATGAATGGCACTGCCAAGAGTGGTAAAAATATCTACGCCGCCTGGGGTGGTGCCATCACCAATAAATAACTTTTTGCTGTCGGTCAACCATATTGGTTCACCATTACTCGGCGTAACATTGGTGCGGTTTGCCGCAGGCCCGCGCCTAAATTGAATTTTGTTCGACATTAAATACTGCCTCCGTCTAACGAGGGAACGTTAGGGTATGAATCGGAAAACGCGCCACCATCAAGCGATAGCAAGCCTACAAATTTATTAATTTCACTATTTACATAGTTTTGTGTGGCATACACCATAGAGGGATCAACTTTTAAATTCACCATCTCTGACTGCACCACATCAATTACCGCTTTTATGCCAAGCTCGGCACTGGCATTATCTTCAATATTTGGCTTATATGTTTCAGGGTATTTAACAATGGCAAATGCCTGGTCGTCTTCGGTGTAAAAAGCCGCTTCACGAACATAAAACCCACCCTCTGTAGCAGGCACAATACCGACAATCTCAAGCATCGCGGGATTGTTATCTAACGTTTTGGAGCTATTGATCAGTCCTCTAAATCGCTCACTCGTGAGATGTTCTGAATCAGGTAAAATATTGCCATCGCCCACAGCAAATTTGACTAAGTTGATTTTAACGCCTGTGCCAATGGCATTGGCTATTTTAGCGCGACCCGCTGGTGTCAGCATGGTCCAGTATTGTGGTTGGGGCATAACTACTCCGAGGGTAAATATGGGTATAACTGCAAGACTGACTGGCTGCGACAAGACGTACTTGGGCATCGCTTACAATTTCGCTGGCATAATAAGGGTACACCGTGACAGAAGAACCAAATAGCGTGGCTGACGCTAGCTGAATTTTTGCTGTGGATAATAAACTGAGCGATAAATCAAACTGAATACTATGGCGCTTATTCGCGGAAATAGTTTGAAAAATCTGCTGATATAACGACTCATCAAGCCCTCTATCAGATACCGCAACATCTATCGCGATAGTTCCTGCTGGACCTTTCGGTACTTGTTCAAACCACTCTGTGATACGAGTGTCATAGCCAAAAGGCGCTAATGCGTTAATAATGGCAAAACGCGTCCCAAGGTGTTTGTGTTGCTCATAGCTTTGCGCAATGATCTGGCGTTTTATAGGCTCTGGCCACTGTTCATTCCACTGCGTAACACTTTGACTCCACGACAACCAAGGTAATAATTCAATTGGACAAGTATCAGGTTGCCATAATGCCTCGAGGCAGCTTGCCGCGTCATTCAGTACTTCAAAAATTGGGGATTGAGCGGCTTGTATGTGCTCAAGTAGCTCAACACCTCGGTGCAAAAGTTGACTCTCACTCACACGTCACCTTCAAATATCACACCTGCGATGCCATTTTCACACCAAGGGACCTCATGACCTTCTACTGTGACATTCTCACTCGGTGCAGCGAGTACAACATCTTCCACACCACTACTATATAAAGTGGCAAACAGTGCTGATCGTTTTATCGCTTTGCCCATTACACCCGTTTGTGCAAAAAAATCTCTCAACTTGGCCAGCACTTGTGCCTTAACTTGTGCTTTGCCGGGTCCTGGGGCTAATTGCACTTGAGCATGAAGAGTATAGGGCTTCAATGTCACTGGTATAATTTCAACTCTGTCACCTATTGGCCGCACTTTTTGTAATGCAAGCACATCAGATACAGTATCAACTGTATCCGCTTTCAGTCCAAACGTTGCTTTAAGCTTGTTTAGCAATCCATCTGAAGGTAAGCCATTAGGCGATTCATGGCTTAAAATTGTCAGCACAACATGACAAGGTGAAGGACTCGCAACATGCACATCTTTGACACGACTATCAGCAGAGAGTGCATGATAGCGATAACTTTCTGCGGTTCCTGCGGTATTTAAACTATGAAAAGACTGTTGAATACGACTTCTAAATCTATCATCCGGCTCTTGTGGCAAACGACTTACCCCATATCGTACAGCGATATGGTCAAGGTCCGTGCTCGTCGCCGTTGCCAATAAATTACCTTTAACCGCATCGTTGATCCGCCCTTGCAATAACATGCTGTGATAGGCAAAAGTATTGAGCAATTGTGTAAGTGGCTCCGACTCAAGTTTGAGTACCGCGCTAACATCTGGGTTTTGCTCGCTGAGCGTGCTTTTAAGCTGCTCCA
Organism: Pseudoalteromonas sp. J010; assembly: GCF_003934235.1. Taxonomy (NCBI): domain Bacteria; kingdom Pseudomonadati; phylum Pseudomonadota; class Gammaproteobacteria; order Alteromonadales; family Pseudoalteromonadaceae; genus Pseudoalteromonas; species Pseudoalteromonas sp. J010. The sequence goes on from NZ_RDBW01000030.1 coordinate 41,892, forward strand.
CCAGATGTTCATATTCTAGATTGTCTAGCAACTGTGGCAGAGGAAGCGCAGATAAATCAATCAACTTAGATGATGCCATAACGTCCTCAAATGAAATATAAAAATAAAAAAACCCACAGCAAACACTTGCTTGTGGGCCTTGGAGATTGGAAACCTGTGCTTGTTAACTTTCTCAAGCATAGGTGTATCTTACTGATTTTTAGGAAGTAAAACAGGTCAATCCTGACCTGCTTGGTATTTAAAACTCAATTACATACGCTAGTAATTCAGCTTTAGTGGTCAAACGCTGTACCTCAGCCTCTAGCTCATCGCTTTTTACTCGCAGTGCTTCTCGCTGCGCCAAAATGATTTTTAAATTGTCGCGTTGCTGAGTCGCCTCTGCGTCATTGCCACTTAGTGTCGCTTGAAGCTCCCGCTCCTTAGCCCGCTCCACTCGCCACTGCTGCCCTTGCAATTGTTTATAGGCAAGCTGCTTAATACGCACAATCACCTGCTGTCTTAACGAGTCAACACCATCAATGGTGTCAGTTTGTGCCTGTACTTTATCCATAAAGGCGGCTATTGAGTCTGTATCCCATGGCTTACCTGTTTCTGGGTGCACCTGCCAAAAGTTACCGTTAATACGCATGCCCTGTTGTTCATCATAATATGTTTTCATTTTCACTCCTTAAATTGCGCGGCATGTTCTAGCAAGGCCATATCGATTATAAAGATATTGCTCATTGATGATGCCAATATTGGAATAGGGATTCATTGCTTGAATAGATGTGGCGATAATGCCGCCATCATACCCCCAGTTATCTGCCCTAGAGCAAAAATAATATGACCCTAATAATTCACCATCAAGTCGCTCCAGTGCCACATTCACTTCGCCTTCAGAAGGTCCATAGGCCGTATGATAGGGTTCACTGTTACTTGTAAAGCAATAATTAACTGGCTCTAGCTTTTGCTCTGCGGTAAATAAGTAATGCGCATTATATTTATTACCCGCCATTTTTACTTCGCCACCTATGGCGCCAAAATAACCAAAGTAATTTTGGGCATAGCTCGACAACGCATCCTCAACGTGAGTGTAGCGATTTATGCCATGGGGCTGTGCCAATGTATTGGCAATAAAAATTAAGGTAGTAAAGTCGCCATTATTGACGTAGTCCTGATATTGACTCTCATTCATTATTGCAACGTTGGTAATGTGATTACCATCACGATATTTTTCCACTACCAAGTTTGTTCCTGCATCAATAACCACCAGGCAATGTTTTTGGTTGTTATATAACACAGCAACATCATCATGAGCATAACTAGTACGAGTAGCAATGCCATATTTATCTTGCACGTTGAGGTTTTGCTTTGGCAATGTACGAGAAGTAAAGCCCTGCCCAGCTACAAATATGCCACCATATTCTGCTACAGTTGTCGCCTGTGTTTTTTGCGTACTGTATACCACCTCAAACTCGACGTCATTTGGTTGTGCTTTTAGCCCTAATGGCACAGCAGCACTAGAACCATATTGAAAAACCTTAGTTTCTGGGTTTTGCTCAAAAGCATTGTTATAAACAAAACTCGACTTCAATATTGAGGTCGAGTCTCCAGTTTCGTTTATTGCAATGTGGTCAAGACGACATGCTTCAATCTGTGAATTTGCAGTAATACTTGGCCGGGTTAGATAAGACTTACCATCACTGCAATAAATGGCTAAAACCGCTGTTGAACGTCGAAAGTTGGCGTGGCTATTTGGTAATTCAATGTTGTTTAATGCAAACAGCGTTTTTGGCGCTGCGGTATTGGCTTGGTTAACCGCGGTGCTAATTTGTTGTGCCAGCGGCGCTATTTGATCCAGTAAAGCGAGCTTTGCTGCCCTTGTTACCAACTCCGCAGTTGCACCGCCTAGCTCTGCTTTTGCGGTGTCGATATTGTGCAGTGCTGAGGTTGCCACTTGCTGTAAAAGTTGAGTTGACTCATCTAAATGCTCCTGTGCAACCGCAACGACGGCTTGCTCTAGTTTGGCGTTATCGGTAAGGCGGGTTATTGCATTGCTGACTAAGGTTTGCTCTTCTGCGCTTAGGGGGGTTGTACCGTTCATATCTGCGACAAGTTTGTCGACCATTACTTGAACGGCTTGTTGAATTGTTGCCATGATTTCCTCTTAAAGTCCTTTAAATTGGTAGTACAGATTCACCCAATACTTGATTAAGTCGAAGCCTGTTAAAGCGTTTATTGATGTCGTGCTGCGCTTGTGCACTGGCAAGTTGTTGTTGGTGAATATCACCGTCAATCGCATGCAGTGCGTTAATCAAGCGCTGGACATCTTGCTCAAGTAAGTTTTCTGGGTGAGGGAGTGGATAGTGCTGATAAGGCGTAAATTGATTAATGTCCAATGCGCCTCCTACAAGGTAAATGCACGTAAATTACGCACCCTTGGGCGCTGTGAAGGCGTGCCTTTTAAAACCAGTTTGACTCTTGTTGTGGCAGTATCAACACCGTTAAAGCGATATGTAAACTGCTGCCAGCCGTCGGTTAATACACTGCTACTATCAAGCTCAAGTGCTAACCACTGCGCTTCTTTTTGCAGTAGTACCTGCACTTCAGAGTGGCTTTGAATATTGGCTTCAAATGTCACCATTACATCGCCACCGAGTCGGCACGGTAATTCACGAGAGATATAGTCACCAGCGTCAGCAACCTGCCCATGTACACATTGGGTTCCTGCAAATAGCAGTGGGGTTAGCGTTTGCGTACCAGTCAGTAAAGCACTGACTTTCACTTTGCCAGTGATAGTCTCGCCCAATGAGCTCGGTTGCCACTCTTGTACATTGAGCACTTTTTCTTTATTGCCAGATGGGTAGGTAAGCTCAAAAGCAACTTGAGTTTCAGCACTTGGGCGCTGCACGACTGCAAGCAACATTAAATCGGTTACTTGTTCAACGTCCACAGAGCCTAACTCCACACGTAGGCTTGGCGCAGTAAACTTAGCGGCTTTTAACCTAAAGGTGAGATCTTTATCTTGGTGTGGCGTCCACGTACTTGCGTTACTTGAAGACAACAGCACTCCAACCTGATAAGGCTGTGACGTAACCCAATTATGCCCTTGGTCAAGCTTGCCCAGCTCCGCAATCGCCACACTATGATCAGCACCATCGGTGAGCACAACCAAAGCATATTCTTGATCTGCATTTAAAAAAGTTGGCGTAAAAGTAAATGGCGTTGGCTGATCATTTAGCTTTATCTCATCGCTATTTATCTTGCTGCTGGCCAGCACAGTTTGGGTAGGAATACCTTGTACTACTTCACGAATTTGCACTTCAACGGCTTCTGGCCCTTTGGCGGTAAACCACAGTTCAACCCCCGCAATAAAGCGTGACTGCTCCAAAATAAAGGTTTGTGCAAGTGGGTCAAAGCGCTGAGTAATAATGTTATTGACGCGGCGTAGCGTTTCGACTTCTATGATGCCGCTACCGGTATAGCTGGCGCTGCCTGCGGAGCCTTGCTTGCCAATAAAACGCACCAACTTAGTACCTGCGGGCACGTTATTTGGTACTTTAAATCGACCAGTTAACTCACCGCGCGTATTTGCTTGGATCATGCTTGTACCTCTGAAATAATTTCAATCCCATCAAACAGTAAAGAGTCAAGTTGCTCACCAGAGTCAAACCCTGAGATAGCAAAATCGACCCAACGAGAACGCAAAAACTCAGCTTGCTGACGTCTCACTCCCACTCGCTCGGTTGTGGTATGTTCAACAACACGGCGCACGCGCCCCCCACCTTGAGTTAAGCGGCGTGTAATAGGACTTGTCCATTGCGTTTGAGTTTGTGTCCAGTGGTCAACACTGGGGGTTAAGGTGACGTCCGCAGGAATAGGCTCAAATGCCATGTAAGGGTTGATTTTCATCTCCCCTGTACGGCTTTCTTGTACCAACACATCTTCAAGATCAAATGGTAACGACAGGGTCTGTGTTTGCGCCAGCTGGGTGACATCAGCGCTCATCGGTAACATCAATTCACCATCCACTATAGAGCCACTTTGGCTTAGCCCCACATCACGCATGTCATCATCTAAAAACGGATCAACAAACACCCCATATTTGCTGGCAGGTGTTTGTGCCGTAGTGTCGTTACGAAGCCGCTCAATAGCCAATAACTGATACAAATCGGATATTTGCTGCTGCATCAGTGCCAAATCGGTCATTTGTACGGCTTCAATTGCAATATTTTGAATTTGCGGTGGTGCGCTACCCCAATGCTGACGCACTTGTGCAAGACCCAAATGCTGATGAGGCACCAAAGGCGCTTGTGGGTTAATTCTATCTGGTGCGCCTTTGATCCGCTCAACGCTGCCACTTGGTGTTAACACCAATAAATCAATCCGTGGCATATACCAGTGGTAATCCACCACGATCAAGCCATTTTCCAGCACTTCTTCTGCATCATTTAAATGCTGTTCAAGCCAAAATCCAGTTTCATCTGCATTGACCTCCACCGCGCGGCGGTATGTGTAAATCACATCGTACGTTGTGCCTGAGGCGGGTTTATCTCCGCCTTCACGCCAGCTAATGTGATTACGGACGAAAATAAAGTCGATACCTTGGCGGTATTCCACACCATTTTGTGAAATCGCCATAATCTCAATCACCGAGTCATCATCAAATGGGTCGGTGTTTTGTCCAGTCTGTGCATGTCCTCGGGTAAGTTCAGTGCGCTTTTTCACCTCTGCGGTTACTTGATCAATACGCTGAACCGGCGCAAAGTCCAGGTCGATACGCATTTTCCCTTGGTCATTGGCAATAAACCGGCTCGGTTCATTGATCACCTCTCGCACATCAGGATCATTGGCCAGTGCAACTGGTAATGCGGTATTAAATGCGATTTCATAGCCATTAATATGGGCTTTACCTTCTTGCACATTAAAATGCTGGTGGGTTGCACTTGTCTGACGATAGCTGACATTTAAACCGCTGACTACATAACTGCCACCGTTCGACTCGCGGTCGTAACGGGCAAGGGCACTGGTGATGGAGTCGAGCTGCGGTGGCGGCTGCTTAACAATGAGCGTGCCGTGATCTATCTGATAAACAGGGAAAAAGTCACTGTCAGGGTAGTCAAGGCTATCACTTAGTCCCCATACTCCCGATATTTTTAACCGTGCTGCACCGGCCTCATCAAAGTTATGGGCGCCAATGGCAGGATCTCTAAGCGCGGGGTCGTGAAGCTCAGTAACAACAGACTTTGCCAGCCACACCCCGACAACTTCTAATTTATCGAGTCTAATGGCAAGCTGCGCCGTTGGCACATCATGTACCGCACCTTGTAAATACACCGACGATGCCCCTATGGTCGCACGCTGCTGGGTGTTATCGACGACGACATCACCACCTTTTACTACATCGCCATCTTTCATCAAGACATCAGCAATGCCTTTTACATGGTGCTGAGACTGTAGCTGTAAATCGTTTAGCTCACGGCTTTGTAAGCCCTTGCTTGCCCGAAACAACAGCTGACTATATTGTTTGGCGGGATCAAATTGTTGGTAATAATCTTTTATCATTGCCTTCTTCTTAAAAWCTGATCACAAACTCAAAGGTCTCGCGTACCCCTTGGTCGCGAAATAACGCCGTGCGATGCTCTAATAAAATGWGCTCGCCGGGCTGCGCCACTTCGTCGGGTGCGAGGTAATACTTGCCTGCGGGCACGTTGGCTTTTGCTGTTGTGCCCAGCATTAAGCCCAGCTCTCGAATATGCTCACCTAAGCCATCTTCAAAGTCATAGGTAAACTGGCAATACAGATGCTGGCTGGGCGTGTCGGTCAAGCTGAACTTGCCGCTCGGCACTTGGATCTCCCCTTGCTCATCAGGTTCACAATAGCGAATTTGCTTTGCCTTGCGATAACCAATAAGACTGGTGAGTTGAGTGGTATTGGTTGGGGTTGGCGACAGGGTGTCGTCCCAGCTTGGGTCGCCTTTACCCCATGCCAAATAAATAGCTTGCTGGCTCAAAAGCCGCGCAAGCGCCTTGCGGCCTTGTTGTGTTAAAGTGGCCAAGGAATACTCCTTACAGAAATGAAACCGAGCCAAAGGATATGGCTCGGCGAGAAAATACATGCTTGTATAAAGGGTTAGTGAGATTCAATCCACAGGTCGGATTGTTGTGCGGCCGCAAGTAAGCAAGCCTGCGTAAGCTGTGCTTTGGTGACATCAGCTACAGCGTTATTGGCAAGCACCCAGCGCTGCGTGTCGTTTTCTGTCATCAAGAGGATGGCTCGAACCATGCGCTGCTGGCTTTGCTCATCACCGTCAAAGGTTAAGCCGTCAACTTCAACCGTAATTGACGACACTTTGGCAGCGCGCTGGCTTTTAAAACGCTCGCGCTTGGTATCTGCTAGTTGCTGTGCGGTGTGCGACACCGTGGCTGGGTGGTGATAAGCCACAAGCGCGTCGTCGTCGTACTCAATGTGTGCATCTTTGGTTTCAGTGCTTAGTGCTAAATCCACCTCCACATGCGCAGCACGATAGCAGGCTCTTCTCGCTTGCAAGTCTAGCATCGGCTCCGCTGGTAGCGGCGGCACTGGCATTAGCTCATTTGGGTTAGCAGCATTGTGCGCTTGCGCCTCTGCTATTTGTGCTTGCACTTCTGTCATTGCACTCTGCCACGCGGCATGTGCCTCACGATATGCTGCTTCTTCTTGCTCAATGGCAAGTCGTAGCACTTCGTCAATCTGCTCTTGAGGGTGACGCAGCATTATTTTTGTTTGCACGTCTGCATAGCCCACCGCCGAGGCCTCGACTGCATCTGTGCTGAAGTTATCCATTTCAGTATTCATCGCATGCTCCTTATCCATTGTGTGCAATACCTATTGGGAATAGGGTGTGATGGCAGAACACTTTGACGGTGTTGCCGTTAAGGTCGGTTTTGGTGTTTTCCCCGTTGATGATAGGGATGGTTTGGTCGTCGCCCCAAGAGCCTTTTGCACCTGATGCAATACCGATTACGTTGCCTGTTGTAAAACTGACAATTTCTCCTTCGCTGTTTAAGTAACACTTTTCTTCCATTATGCAGGTAACATCCATTAGCAATTGCACCACCAGTCCTTTGAATGCACCAACCACAAAATGATATAGCTTGCCTTTACTGTAAGCCTGTAAAATGCTCGAGTTAACTGGTAGCACCTCTTTATATTGGTATTTAAGTTCAGTACCATTAAGCTGGAAGTACATCAATCCATTTTTCTCCACTATCGAGTATATTGCTTTAACAGCCTCGGTATTCGGTGACAAATCAGTAATTGGAGTATGTCTGGGTTGGTGCTCCACTCGAGTACTGATATGAGTATCATCCATATTTTTGTACTCCAGTTTGTAATAACCTCTTGGGTTATCCCTGTCCGCTCCCCCACTTTTATCTATCAAGCTTTCTTTTAACCGATTACCTAAAGATGGCTGAGAATAGTTACCACTCCAAACATCTGATGATATATTTAACAGCTTTGAAAGTGATGCTGCTTCTGTGAACTTGGCTTTTGCCTCGTAACACCATAGTTCAACTTTTCCAGCAGAAGGAGCTACATTGCGAATATTTGCATAAGGATGAATTGTTGAATCCGTTTTGATCCATGTACTGCCATTATCTTCAGTTACATAGAGAGTTGGCGACGTTGACACTGCTTTTTTATTTAATTGATAACTTTTACTTGTGCCATCTGGGATAGTGGGTATCCACTGTCCAACCACACCGTCTGGGAAGGTTGCAGCGATGTTTTCAGGGTGGCCGATGATATCGACCCAAGGGAGTGAGTCGAATTCAGCATCGATTTCATCTGCTTTAATCACATATACATCAATATCCGTTCCTATTGGGAAAAACTCATCAACCTGCTGCCTAATTGACTCTCGTACTGAAGTAAGTGTTTTCCCGTTAATATCATCCTCAATCCAAGGCAAGAAATAATGCTGATTTTCTCCATAAGAGAAGTGCACAATACTTGCTGACAAAAACGACTGACCATTACTGCCGACATAGTATACCCAATCACCGCTAGGCTTATCTGCACCTGTTTTATAACCATTGAAACTACTACCACTATTACCGAACGTTGAGTTGGAAACTTCAAAAGACAAACGCCATTGTGAGGGGTTAAAACTGCTATGAGTCTCATAAGCCGTATCACTTTGCTTTGTAAAAGAGCCGGCCTTTTTAATGTGAGTAAAAGGTACTTTGCTCTTCCCGCGTAATGTCCCCGCAACCGCTTTACGCATAGTTTCTTCACGTAACGCGTTAACATCTAGCTTTTTCGCACTTAGGCGCAAATCTTCAACTTGGCCTGCGTAGATTGCGTCATGATATTTGTATTGATCAGGACGACCACAATATTCTAGGCCACCGGAGATCACAGCTAAGCCATGCTCTCCCATGTTTCCACCTCCATTATTTGCCAGTCGACTAAAGCAGTCATAAATTGAATTGATTGGAGTTAATTGTACATGCCGTTCATACCACCTATAATAATATCCTCCACTAATACGTCGCCTACCAGTCCCCATAGGGTTATAAGTCGGATGATAAGCCCCTTGGTTTAAACGCTGTACGAGGGCGATCGGTAAGGCATAACACAGTCCTTTGTGACCAAATTTATTGCTATTTATACCTTCAACGGCATGAAATACACCAAGGTCGCTTTTTAAAAGGGAGTAAGGGCTTATTGATGAAAAGTAACCATTTGAGGAATTATGAGGGACATATGAACTCGTTTCCACTTTAACGCCTTGCTTGCCGACACGATAGTGTAAGTCGTAGCATAGGACGCCTGCAGTATTAGCTTCTACCGCCCTCCAATCATTCCCAAGCCCCTCAACAACCCTAACTCGATACCTAACCTGAATATACGCTTTGGCTTCTGGATCGTAATAAATATTATGTTCCGGCTCGCCTAGGAAAGTAGCCTTTTGCGCCTCCGTTAGCGATGACCACTTGATGCCATACCCTTTGGTTGCGCTATCCCATTCACCAAAGGCTGAGTACCCTTGTACTACAAGATTATTGAGAAGGGCAATGCCCTTATAGTTATTTGCGCCATATTGCACATTGCCAAGCGGATACACGACGTCTTTTTCAGCGACTTTCTCATGCCAAGCCTCCAGAAATACTAAGTCTTTACGAGAGGTGATCACCTTATTGGTCTCGGTTTCTGCTGCAAATGCGGCTTCAGCATTACTATGCTGGGTGACGGTGCCAGAAGCTGAATCATAGGTTTTGGTGCCGTCGGGAGCAGGAGGAAATTTACAAATCACAATCCCATCCGGATAATCTACAGTTTGCAAGTCAATTAATACACCATCAACCAATACTCTCGGAAAAGGAGTGGACGATTTATCAGAACCAAACCAGCCGCTTTGTATACCTGAACGTCCCAAGTTCAATTGGTTTCGATATGTCCACATACCAAAATTTACTGCAACACTCGCAGCATGTCCAAACCCCCACTCCACAAACCCACTGCCTGCATATTGTTGTTTACGTATATCGCGAAGTGCGTCAAGTTGGGCTTTGGTCATGACATGGGGATTTGGGTTAACGCTTTGTGCATCAGCAACTAGTGATTTTAGGGTTGGCAGTGTGTGGCTGTTGCCGTTTAGGTCTTTAAGGTTGACGCTTCCTGACTGAGTTTGCCAATCATTCAGCGCTTGGTTGTTCTGACTTACCGTATCATACGCCTTGGCAATATCTTGCTTAACCTGATCGATTTCTTGTAGGCCTTCGGTGATATTATTGGCAAGTTGAACACTTGCTTCGGTTTGCTCCGTTGCGGCCTGTTGCAACTGAGCAAGTTGTGCTTCTATGGTCATGTATTATCCTATGTTTGCTTTTCTTAGGCGCATCGCCAGTTGCAAAGTTTGGTTGGCTTGTTGAATTAGGCTTTTACCCTGCCTCAGATGTGCATAAACAGACGTCGCCAGCTCTTTTGCCATAAAAATATTGGTGTTGAGCACCCCTGTTGCAAAACTAACTTGCTGTGAAGGCAGCGCTGCGAGGTTAAGCGAAATAATCTCTAGCCAGGCTACGTCTTTGCTTTTGTGATTGAGCACCTCACCACTGGCGCTATGCACCGCAACAAGTGTGTTATCAGACCACACCCCCAGCTCTTTTACTGGGTATTCGGCCTCTCCTTCAAATACGGCACTAAAGCGGACTTGCGTGGTGGTTAACTGCTCGGCTTGTAAAATAGGTACTTTTTGCTGTTGTCGTTGCAGTTGCGTCTGCCCCTCAGAAGGACGGTAGCCGCCACTACCTGCTGACAGGTGTGTGAGTGTAAAAGGCTGTCCTTGCTCTATGGCTTCAGTCAACTTAGCAAGCCCCTGTGTAGTCCATACAACAGGGGCAAAGTGTGAAGATTGCATTGTTTATTCCGTTTATTCGGGAAGTACTACCTCAAAATGACTACAGTGAACATTGAGCCGCCCTGTGGTAGCGATGGAAGTGGATAACGGCATCATCTGCCGATGTTGCCAGTGTTTGATAGTGGCGCTAAGTGGCCTGCCTGAGAGATTATCTGCTTTTACCCAGCGCTGTTGCCATTTACCCTGCCACGAGCGTGTTGACCACACCCGATGCGATGATAAAAGCCGCACTCTTGCCGTGCTGACAGGCAGGCGTGACGGGTCTTTGTCGCTAAGCTTATATGCACTCAAACGCTTGGCGCTAAAGTAGTGGTTGCGCTGGCTATGGGTACGGCTCAACTGTGTTGCAGCGTTGATCTGCCCGGGTGCGACACCGTGCTGATGACGCCGACCAAAACTGGCTTTACACAAGACTTGCTCACCATCATAAAATGCCACTCCAGAGACATCCGACAACAGTTGGCCAAATGCGCCCGTGGATAATCGCAGCTCTCGCACATCATAATCATGATAGACACGCGAGAGCTTGGCTCTGACGGGCGCAGATAACCCAAGCAACTGATGAATATCTTTAAAGGCTTTGTCACCGGGAATTTTTCCAGCGCTGAGTTGATAGCGATAAAAGTGACGACCAGGAGGCGTGAGCTCTAACTCAGCATCTTCAAAATTAAGCCAGTTCAGCGCCATGTCTAGGCTTTTAGGAGTGCCACGCAGGCGCTGCCATACCAAACCTTGCTTGAGGGTTTCTCGTAGGTCTTGGGAGTATGGCAAAATTGCTTCTAAGCCATATTCCCATACGAGCCACATTAACAAATTAATGTGTGGCTCTGCCTTAAACCCAGAAAGAGATGAAATACCCGGGTCAATGTCGTCGCTCACCGTCACACTTTGCTGTAAACGTTGCTGTAGCTCGGTGTGATTAGGGGGTAATAAGGTCATATTACCCCCGCTTTAGCACAAGCGAGATAGCACTTGGGATCACATATTGGTGTGCGGCCACATCAATTAACTGTGTGGGTGTTAATAGCTCGATATGTCGCACCCCTGTGCCATGAAGCTGAGCATGTAACCAGCTTGGCGTTAAGTCCCAACCAAGCGTCGTGGCTTGCAGCCATTTTTCTTGTAGCGTGTGCTTTAACTTATCGACAATCAGCTCCGAGGCATGGGTGTTTAGGTATAGCTCTGCGTTCACCTCAACCAACACCGGCTCTGCCAAGTTGACCTCTAAGGTATCGGTTAACATTTTTACTGAGTCATCAAACAAGCGGTTTTTAACTTGCGCTAACACCTGCTCGGCGTCAGCGTCCAACTTTGCCAGTACCGTGACAACCACCAGCCCATCCCCTGGGCTTTGTACCGATACGTCCTTGATTAACCCCGGTGCCGCTTCAATGGCTTGATGACGATAATGCGCTGCGCTGCCTGCGGTACTTGACGCGATGGTGCTATTGCGAATACGCACTCTAAGTGTTTCGTCTTGCTCATTAGGCAACCGCGATACCCCATAAAATGCCCCAAGATGCTCAAGATCTGCCCCTTTGCTGGTGGCCAGTAAATTTGCCGCTGCGGCCTCATTAACACGCTGTCTTAGCAATAACTCACGATAGCTTTCCACTTGCAAACATATCGCCAGCGGCGAGCTTTCTAGTGTTAACGCATCGCTATACTCAGGAGCAAGCTCAATAAAGCGCTGTTTACGCGCTTGAAATAGGCTTTCAAAGTCAAGTGGTTCGAGGATGTTAGGCGCAGGCAAAGTCGTAAGATCAATGGTTTGATTTGCCATAAAAAGCCTTATTCTGAAGAAGTGAGTATGGTGGTTACGCCCGTTGCGCGCGCTGCTATCTCTTGATACACACGCTCAATGTCTTTACCTTGATAGGGAAATTGAATTTCACGGTTTAGTACTTTATTCGCCAACGTGCCCAGACGCGTTTGCCCTTGTGATGCCACCGCGCGCATCTCTGCCAATGTGGTTGCTTTACTCAAGCCATCAATCAATGTAATAAGCTCAACCAATAAAAGGTGGCTGGTGTCTGATGTAGTACCAACAATAGAGTCTGCGTCTGCGACTTCTCTGGCAATTTGCCCCCGTTTTACTTGCTTGTCTAAATATGCGAGCGTCGCTAAATGGTCTTGTTGTGAAGGAATTTGCTCTTGCATCATTACACCTTAATTCTTGGATAGTTAATTACACGGTCTACGGCAAATGTTGCATTACCGCCAAATTCAACGATGTTTTGTGGTGGATTTGAAGTATTAGCAGGGACAAAAGTTCGGTTAATAAATCGTACAAATAACCTCGAGTATGGATGATGTTGAGAGAGCTTTAATACAGGAATTGAGCCTGTAGATGCACCATTCCACCAGCCTCCAAAAGTTCTAACACTCACGCTATTTGCATCCAATTGCGCATTGATCTCTACACTCGTCGCCGCTGAGTTCGCAAAAACAAATTGCATATAGGTTACGCTCCAGTCCCGCTCATACTGTGGCGTTTCACTGTACCCAGGCGAATATGAGTACCCATGAGCTAGATGAATTTTAGTAAGTGCACCGACGGTTGGATAAATATGGTAACCAATACTCGTCGTTGGCACTAACATCCACTCAGAGCGCGATTCATCTTCTGGATCCGGTGTTATTTCTAGTGAAGCCTTTGAATGAGCGATTTGATCGTAATAACTGATTTTTATATCCGAATGGCTATCTGCAAAATTAAGGATCGCTTGATCGGTTTTGGACTCTACGCGAGCAATCGCTTCATTAACATCTTGCTGCGCATCACTCAGCGCATGGTTAATCTCCCCCATTTTGCCCACCACGGTTTGGGTCAAGGTATTATTTGAATCTATTAGTTTGCCGTTTTCGGCTTGCAGTGCGCCGATGCGCTGCTCTAATGTCATTGGCTGATAGTCGGCCATTTTACACTCCTAGCTGTAGTAATCTGTCGTTAAATTGAATTTGCCTGTGGTTGGCTTGAATATGTGCATTAATTTGCTGGGTTTGTGCCACTAGCATGTCGAGAAATTCTGCCGCATAAAAAAGCCTTAAGTCGCCGGTCGTGTTAATCGTGATCGCCTCTGCTGGCACGGCGCTGAGCAATAAGTCAAACCCTTGAATAATTTGTGCGATAGGTGTTTGATAAAATAGTACGTTTTGGGGGTGAGACCACACTGCGAACAAGGTGCCATCGGCAAGGTAAAACCCGACCTCTCGCACCGCATACTCTTCATCGTCCTGAAAATGACCGGTAAGATGAAATTGACCATCTCCCACAACCTGCCCACCAGCAATCACAACGCGGTTTTTTTCTTGTTGCAACTGAGTTTGGCTGCGTGAAGGTGTATAGCCAGCCGTCCCCACCGCAATGGCACTTATATCAATGGTAAAGCCATTGGCCTTGGCATTAACGGCCGCATTTAATCCCGCCTGCGTGATGAGCGGCGTAAAGTGTTCCATAAATCATTCCTTAAAGATTAGGGTTTACTTATCTCTCAAATTTGCTTTTGTTCATCTGAGCAAGCTTGGTTTATTGTTGCTAAACCTTTGCTTAGATCACTTGGCGGCAGGTCGAGCACCGCGACCAAAACACACTCAGGAAAACAAAACGCAAGTAGCAAAGGCCTTAGTAACAATAAAATTGTTGGCGCTGCATTTGGATGGCAAAAGGTGCCGCTTGAATAAAAATATTCGACACGGAGGTAAGATCTGAACTTACCTTACCTGATACTTTGACCATACTGTGTGAAGCCGCTGTCGTGGCAACCACAAGCGCAGTCATATTCTCAACATTATCTGCATGTTGGGGCATCCAGCTACGTTGTAGGCTTAGCGATTGACTTGCTGAAGTAACGAGCAAGCTGGCACTTTGCTGTACCCCGACGCTCAGGCTGATTTGGCTGCGACATGGTTTGGTCATCACCACCGCTTGCCATAGCTGCGCCTGTAATTTTGGTGTGAGCAGTGTATTGCCTGCTGGGTCTAAGTTTTGCGCTGCCAATGCGATTATCTGCGCCGAATGCGGCGCAAAGTCACTGGGATTGTCTTGTTGCCACCACTCTTTTAGCTCAACTTTTGCCGCTAACGTGGAAAGTGCGCTTTTGATTGCACTGACCGTCCCTTTGATACGGTGATCTGGTACGCTATTGGCGATGATTTTACGTTTGACTTCAGCAGGCCAAGTACTGTCCCAAAAATCCACACTGAGCGCATCGGCAAGCCAAGGTAAAAAGTGCTCAGGACACCGCCAAGGATCCCATAAACTACCGAGCGGTACTGGAATTTTAGAGACTTTGCGTAACGCTTTTGCCAGCCCGTGCTCAAGTGGTGTGCTCGTATGTGGTAGTAAGGTATTAAATATCTCGTCCTGCAATTTCTACCTCCACTTTCGTACAATACGCTGCCTGCCAAGGCGCATTGATAATATCTTCGGTTGGCGAGACCAGCTCAACACGTTGCACGCCCGTTTGATGTAATGCGCCATACAGTCCAGACATACGAATATCGTGATTAAGCTTATGATGCGCCTGCAACCACTGCTTCACGCTCTGCTCGACCAACGTTTTGACTTTTTGCTCATCAGGGCCGGGATATAAATACAATTTGGCATGAAGCGTAAATTCCTTTACCTCAGCGGCGAGTATCCTTGGTCTATCGGTCAATGGCCTAATTTCTTCTTGGAATAAATAGTCTGTTATCGCTGTTATTTCGTCTTGGCTGGGTATGCCATTACCGCTATCTGTGAGCACCGTTATCGCCACATCCCCTGGCGCTGCATCTTGAAGTCGAGCGGCATGGGTACAGTGCAGCAATTTCGTTTGCGCTGGAACGAGCTCTGATAATGGCGGTTCGACTTGCAGCAGCGCAAATTCGGGGGACTCCACAAAAACATCTTTTACTTGAGGCAGTGCTTTAAACGCATGAAAACAATATGCGCCAATTGGCCCTGCGGTGCTAAATCCTTCAAGTGCCAGCCGGATCCGCTGACGAAAACGAGCATCACTTTCATCGACTTCGCGAGTGACTAAAAAGCGATTGCCTAGATAATCAAGTTCACTGCTCGTTGCTTTTGCCAACAACACTTGCTGCGCGCCCTCATTAATTTGCTGACGTAAGAGCAACTCTCGATAAGCAAACACCTCCATCAACTTCGCTAATGGGTCGCTTGGCAAGGGCTCGCCAAGATCAGGGCAAGCCGCCGCTAGTGCTTGCTTGAGCTCATTGTATAAAGTGTCAAATTGGACCGGCGCAAGTAAATCAGATGCCGGTAGTTGGCCAAGATCAACGGCACTAAAATTGATTAAAGACATAAGGAACCCAATGCTTTGAAAACAGCACTCAACAATAGCCTGTCGAGTGCAATTTATGTGTTATCACCCGCGTGTTTGTAGTGCTTGACTCACGCCATTGGCTCGCTCAGTAATTTCCTGCATTACTTGCGCTTCACCTTTAACTTGATATGGAAAAGCTAATCTTCCTGATTGCACATCGGTGTGAATATGACCAATTTTTTCTTTCAGTCCACTCACTGAAGCTCGCACATCTTCCAGTGACTGCGCGGTGCTAAGCGAAGTCACTAAACTGCTCAGCTCGTTTAGTAATAGCTGTGTCGTGTCTGCTGTTGTGCCTAGTAGTGTGTCAGTGTCTGCAACCTGTCGCGCTATTTTCTCACGAGCAGATTGCTTGCTCTGTAGCGCAGCCTCGTCTTCACTCAGCTCTATTGTGAATGTTGTTTCCACGCCAAATGTGTCTTCAACAAACTCTTGCGTCACAAAATGTGGGGTACTAGGGTCATAGAACTTATCAACAACTTGGTTATTTACTATTAGTTTTGCCATTTTTATTCTCCTTAATCGTAAGCATTTTGTGTAGCATCACCCAAATAGGCGAATTGTCCCCAATCATCCAAGGGGACTTCTCCTGTTACAACGGCAGGAAGGGCAATTTGAATCACGCCAGTTTCATCCTCAGGTTTACCTTCACCATGAACGTAAGGGTGGCAGTGTCCGTATTTATTTCGGCCACGGTAAAAAGTGCCGCCGCAAAGCTTTGCTTCTTGATTTGCTTCTAAACCTTCACACCACCAATTACTTGGTACTGTCCCTCGAATATGCTTTACAACCGCTGCTGCTGTTACTACGGTAGGCGCTCTAAAGTACTGATACATTAAATACGCAGCTAGATGTGCATTCTCGCCTCGACGATTGGGATAATATTCCAGCTCCCAGATGTTAAATTTACCCGCAAAGTATTTGGTATCAGAGTTGATAGCGCGTAGAAATTCTCTGGCAAGTGGTGTGCGTTGTTCTGCTTCTACCCCGGTCGTCACCGTTTCTAAGAATCTCGCCTCTTTGACATAACCGCCACTCCAGAAGAGTGGAAAAGTCCCTTCTTCATTGGGAATTAGTGCTTGGTTTTTAGTCACACGAAAATGGGACTGTTGCTTACGAGCAGAGTCAAACCTTTGGTCTATTTGACCCAGCTCCGCATTCACTTTATTTTTGGCATCAAGCACGCTGTTATTTAAGGTCGCCGTAATATCTTGAATTTTATTATCGACGGTTGCGGTGAGGTCGTTTGACGCCTCAATCAGGTTGGCAATATCTTGCTCTAGTGCCATATTTTTTCTCCATATGGTTAAAGTTGTTTATTAAAACGATTGAGCGTTAGCTCTGTGGTAAATCAGGCACAAAAAAGCCCACCAAAGGGTGGGCTTAGTAGCCTAATGTGGTTGTAAATATTCGTTATTCAGGTTTTGGATAGCGAGCCTTAATTGTGGTTCTTGCCTGTAGCCACGCGGCTTTTGCCTCCTGAGTCGCTTCGCTGTTTTCACCAAACTCCGCTAAAGCGGCTAAATAATCAAAGGCCAGCCCGTCTGATTCGCTTTGATAAGAAAAGCTTCTGGCGTGCATACACTGTGATAGTAGCTGCGCTTGTTTGGCCTCGGCTAAAATAGCGGGAATATCAGCATTGGCAATGCCCAAATCCGCCAGCGTTTTTTCATCCGCAGGGACATTAATCAGCTCATCATCGCCAATTCTTAACGTTTTTATTTCCATGTTTACTCCTTTAGGCTGTCGGTGGTGTATAGGGGTGGTTTGCGTATGGAATGGTGCTTAGTGTTGGCGCTAAACGCTCGGCAAATGGAATTGGCTCTGCGTACCAGCGAACAGATGCCGTATTCGTAACAACAGTATCGATTTCTCTCTCATCCATCGTTTGTCCTTCATGGTAATTAACATTCCCCCTCCAGTTTTTGATGATCCGGTATCTTAGTCCTCCACCTCTCAAATATAAACCGCTAAAAGTTGGACAAACCGGGCCAAAATCACCTTCTTCACCACCACCGTACAAATCTAAATCTGAGTTAACTTTTCTGCGCCTACAGTACATAGCGAAATTTACATGGCTTAAGGTTCCATTATAGCTTTGATGATAGCGTTTGATTTGCATGAATTTAGCATCACCACTCCACCCATGAGCATTTCCCTCTAGCTCTAGTAGTAAGCCGGCTTGGTGTCCACTTGTACTATTGAGTGGTTTTGTGTCGCTATTCCACGAGTAGTGTCGAGCAACCGTTAGCTTACCCCCCCTGCTGCATTATGTGGAAAACGCCACCACACCGGATAAAAATAATCCTTTGAACCACCGATAAAAATATCTTGTACATAGCGTGTTTCTGGCATCGCTTCTTGGATAAATTCATCTACATCTTGCTCTTTTTTTGCGATACGCGCATCAAACGCTGCCATTTGGCTATCCAACTGCTGTGCCTTGTTGTCAACCACTGCGGTTAACGCATCCGTGGACTGTATCAGGTTTGCAATATCTTGTTCTAATGCCATAAATTGCTCCTATAAAATTCCTTTAGCCATCAGTTCAAACTTTTGTTTAAGATGACGGGTCATATTATTGATTTGTGCAGCGCCGAGCTTGGCAAGCTCTGGGGCGATAAGAATATTAAGATTGACGCCATTGTCGACAATGGTCACCGAGTCCGCAGGAACCCCTGTTAAGACCAAATCAAACGCCAGTAATAAGTCGACTTCCGCCGATTTATACGCAATGGGTCTATCTGGTGAAGAGTACACCGCAAAAAGCACTTCTTCGGGTTGACCATTTGCTTCACTTTCGATGTAAAAGCCAACTTCATTGACCCAAAAGTTGTGATCGGTGTCGTCAATCACACTCATGTGGATTTGGGCATTGCCCTTATCTTCACCGCTGGCCACCATAATGCGGTGGACTTCTTGTTGCAGCTGGCTACGCCCTTGATCTGGCGTGTAGTTGCCTGTGCCAAGCCCTACTCTGCTGATCTTCGCTTGAAAGCCATTTTTTTGGGCGTTAAATACTGCTTCCAACCCTCTGGTGGTGATCGTCGGCCGTAAAATCGTGCTCACAGCACCTGTCTCCTTTTGTTGAGTGATACCAATTTGCTTCAACATATCGGTACGAAATAACAGCAATGGGCTATACCAATCGGTATTACCGCTGGGTAAACGCTGATGACATCAATAGAAGTGAAGTAGTCGCTATTCCAATAACGGTTGTTGATTGCATTGCTGCGATGATTAGGCGTGGCAGTAGAATCTTGCCACTTGAAAACGTTGATTATTAATATGTAAGCTGGTTGCAAATGCACAGCTCAAGTCAATCTTGGCAGCTGGCAGCTTTTGCTCGTTGGTAAAATAAATACGGCTTACAGCGTGACGGCGGTTATTAAGGTGCAGTGCCAGTTGTGCTCGTGTGTGCATATTTGCATTCACAGGTATGCTTTTCATGTACTGGCTTGTTGCCGCAACGGGTTTGGTGCCTGCCAAGGCCAATGCCGCCGACACTTGCGCTGCTGGCGCTTTGACAGCTTGCGTGTGTGCCGTTTTTCGCGCAACTTGCATGCCACTGGCGACCGCCGCACTTTGCACGCCTAACTGCATTTTTGCCCCAACTAAAAAGTCAAAGTGTGCACGCTGTGGCTTGGTGCTGTTTGTAACATCTCTTACAGCTTGGTACAGCTCAGGGCTGAGCACCACAGCATCGCTGGTGTAGGGGATTTCATTCGCCCATGCAATAAACATAAACGTATGCGGCTGCTTTGATTGATATGGCGCAATGGCAATATCATCAATCTCTTGAAACCACTCAAAAAACTCTACACTGACGCCAAGTGATGCCAGTGCTCGTTTCACCGCGCCTACAGTCCCTTTATGTTTATGTACTTTAACTGAGTTGGCGATAAATGCGCGTTTAGTCTGAAGCGACCAATTTTCGTCCCATTCATCCACTGACAGTGACCAAGCAAGCCAAGGCAATAGCGCCTCTGGACAGGTTGCAGGGTGCCATTGCCTGCCAATGTATTCTGGTATGGTTGCCTGCACTTTGAGCTCTTCAGGTACACGCTCTACTGCCTCTGCCATTTTACAAACCAGTGGGGATGTACCTGGCGGTAGTAATTTATGATAATTAGCCATAAGTCTCCTTACTCTGTTGGAAAGTGCAGCTGTATAGTGCGACAAAAAGCCGCCTCTTTCACAGTAGATACAATATCGTCATTCATTGTGTGCAATTTGACTTTTCTGACCCCTCCTTGGTGTAGCGCATCAATGAGACCTGAGCTTGGTACTTCTTTACCTAGTAAATAATGAGACTGAATAAACGCATTAACCGCTTGGTTAATCGCTACTTTGACCTGCTCAGTATTAATTCCTGCGTTAAAGTAAATATCAGCTTCAATCGTGTATTGTGTTGGCTCTACCAAATGGACTCTGACCAAATCAGTAAGCGGTCTAACATCTTCATTATTTAGGTATCGCAATACCTCGGTACGTAGCGCTTCTTTTTCGTGCAGTGTCTCAACACTTGCTACTGGCAAAATATACACCTCGACAATACCGGGTAAGCTTGACTCAACATATACGTCTTTCACTTTCGCAGAAGCGGTAAAAGCATGATATTGATAGGCGCCGTTTGTCCCCGCCATTGAGTGGCTTTCTAACGACAATGGGATCCTGAGTCGATAACGTTCGTCAGGCTCATTTTCCTCTCGCGGCACGCCAAATAAGACGCCCAAGTGATCTAGGTCTGACCCTTTAGCATAAGCAACCATAACTGATTGCGCTGCATCATTTACGCGCTGCCTAAGTATCACTTCTCGGTAGGCAAACAGCTCCATCAACTTAATTGCTGGATCTGAAGGCAACCACGGGTAATCAGGGAAGTGCTGCTGTAGCTGCGCCTCTAATTGCTGGTAAACAGTCTCATAGCTCACAGTCTCAAGCACCTCTGGTGCAGATAGGCGCGTCAGATCAATAGCATTATTCATGCTACTCTCCTTGTAAATTAAGTTGGATATAAAAAGCTCTGCCGAAGTAGCTTTGCTGCTAAGATTCTTTGCGCCGCGCGCTTAATAAGGTATCAAGTTTTTTGTCTATGGAATCTAAGCGTTTTTCTATACGCTTTTGATCTTCCTTGCGAATTTGCTTGAGATGATCAAGCGCTTGAGAATTGGTCGTGATCCGTTTATCTAAATCCCCCAGATAAATAATGCTAGACACCAGCAAGACGATGGTGGTTAAAATATGAGCCAGATTCAACTCTTTTTTCATCTGCCATTGTTCTGGGTGATTCACTTACTCACTCCTTTTACTTTTTCCACCGTGCGTAACCCTGCAAGCCCCAACATGGCAAGTGTTAATTCCAGCATGACATCCAACGGTAAATCGGGTGTGCCCTGCTCCGGTACTAACCACTGCAAGATAGGATTAACAACAAATGAAAATAAAAAGCCAAACCCACATACCCACATCAAAAAAGGTCTAGCACCGGCAACAAAAACACTGCGATGTGAGGCTTGTACTTGGTTGATCTGCGCTTGTACTAGCGCATGCTTTGCTATCAGCCTCGCTTTGAGGTGCTCTTGTTTTAGCACCTCTTCTTCGCTGGTAAATAACTCATCCAAGATATTACCAATGGCCTCGATAGGTGCCACGGTTTTAGCTGAAAACAGACTTGCCAGTAGACTCATGCTTGCCACTCTCCACAAATCATTTGCTGTGCTAATTCTTGTGCTCGTATTGGCACTTGTTTTGCCCAGCGACTGTCTAGCATTTCAAGCGCAGCGGTTTCAAAGTCACCTTTTTCTACTGCTTGCAGCATTCGGCGAAAATTAAGCAAACCGGTCACTCCGAGATTAAACGCCATATTGACTAACACCGCTATCCTTGCTTCATTGCAGTGCTGCGTATTAATTCTGCGTGACACTGCCGCTTTTGCGTTTTCAACATCACTGGCAAGCAATGACTCTGCTTCATCTTCATTTATTCCGCTATCGTCTAGGTTGCGTCCGTAGCCTATGGTTAGCTTTCCTGCTGTACACAAATAAGGAAATCGCCGAAATCCCTCATGTTTTTTGATTTGCTCAACTGTATTCATCACTGACATACAATCCCCCTCTTTTTCTATTGTGCAGACAAGTTAACCATTAAACTCTGCTCGGCCTTAAGTAACCAAAACTCCATAGAACGCTTACTATCAAAGCCCAGTAGTTTGGCTGCGTTTACGGCGCTACTGTGCATCATATATTTTGCTCGAATGGCTCGCTTACACTCTGGTCTTAATAGCTCGATAGAGGCACTCAACTGCGCTATTTCATCTGGGACATGGATCTGCTCTGCACTCATGTTACGACTAGCTACACTTCCTATCGCTTCTGTCGCTGCCTGACGGCTAAACCCCTTACCTAACTCTTTGGCACACCAAAATTTACCCCAACGTTTAAGCGCGGTACGAACTTGTTTAATTGTCACTTGTTTGTTCATCGTGAATTTTTCCTATCACTTCTAAAATATCGAGTAAGTAAACATCTTCAACTAGGCCAATCACGTCATTCCAGCGAGGGCTATATTCCCTATTTTCCCAGCGTCTTAATGTGCGCTCTTCAATACCGTAGTGAGCCGCTGACTCGGCTTGTGTATAGCCTCTGAGCCTGCGTGCAACACGCAGTATTTCTGCTCCTGTAGGTGCAGGCTTGATTTGACCCACCAGTCTGGATGTGGCTGTGTTTATAAGTGTCATAGTTCTCCTTACCTCAAAAAATAAACACGACTAGTGAAATTTTGTTCTGCTTAGCTGAGTTAATACCAATTTGCTTAATTAAATGGTCTATTTTGAGGCGAGAAAATCTTGTCGATAACTAGGCAAAAATTTTGCTATTTAGTTGTTCTAAATGAGAAATTTTTAACGCTGTTAGCGTCAGATTTACTCCTTCAAATTGAGCAAGTATTAAGTCAAATTGGTATAACCTTTACTGAGAAGCGAAAACAACGTAGTCGTTCATCCTTGCCAACAGGGTTTAATTCCAATAACCCCACAACGCTGTTAACATCTTCATCCGATAACTTTCTTCAGCGTAGTGATATAATAGCGATTTTAAGGTTGCGAAACAGGTCAAAAATGACCTACTAATGAGAAACTTACAAACATTAACTGTATATATAAACAGTTCAATTGTTTAACTTATTAAAAGGTAAATAAAAAATTACAACAGTTAACTAAGCTGACGTTCATTGTGGTTTTTTAAGCGTTATGACCTATCAACATTGCAGCCCGTCAAGGCTTTCTCTAAAATACGTCTAAATCAAAAAAGAGATTGGAAACTCATGGCTCAATATATTTATACCATGTCGCGGGTGAGCAAAGTTGTGCCGCCTAAGCGCACTATCCTCAAAGACATTTCTTTATGCTTTTTTCCTGGCGCTAAAATTGGTGTGTTAGGTCTAAATGGTGCGGGTAAATCAACTTTACTACGTATTATGGCAGGGGTTGATACAGAGTTCGAGGGCGAGGCACGTCCGCAGCCAGGTACTAAGATTGGCTACTTACCACAAGAACCTGTATTAGATGAAAGCAAGACCGTTCGCGAAACAATAGAAGAAGCAGTTAGTGAAGTTAAGCGTGCATTGACTCGATTAGATGAAGTGTATGCTGAATATGCAATGGAAGATGCCGATTTTGATGCACTAGCAAAAGAACAAGGCGAGCTTGAAGCAATTATCCAAGCACATGATGGTCATAACTTAGACAATGCACTCGAACGTGCTGCTGACGCCCTACGTTTACCTGAGTGGGATGCTAAAATTGAGCACCTATCAGGGGGTGAAAGGCGTCGTGTTGCTATTTGCCGCTTGCTACTTGAAAAGCCTGATATGCTACTTCTTGACGAGCCAACGAACCACTTAGATGCGGAGTCTGTCGCGTGGCTTGAGCGCTTCTTGCATGACTATGAAGGCACTGTGGTAGCAATTACCCACGACCGCTACTTCCTAGACAATGTCGCAGGCTGGATTTTAGAGCTTGACCGTGGTCACGGTATTCCATGGGAAGGTAATTACTCTTCATGGCTTGAGCAAAAAGATGCACGTTTGAAGCAAGAAGAAAAATCAGAAAAAGCACGCCAAAAGTCGATTGAAAAAGAACTTGAGTGGGTGCGCTCAAATCCGAAAGGTCGCCAAGCTAAGTCTAAAGCACGTATGGCGCAGTTTACTGAGCTTCAGCAAAACGACTATCAAAAGCGCAACGAAACCAATGAGCTATTCATTCCACCTGGCCCTCGCTTAGGCGACCAAGTGATTGAAGTAAGCAACCTACGCAAGAGTTTTGGAGATAGGTTGTTGATTGATGATTTGAATTTCAACGTACCAAAAGGGGCAATTGTTGGGATCATCGGTGCAAACGGCGCAGGTAAATCAACACTATTTAAAATGTTAAGTGGCCAAGAGCAGCCAGATAGCGGCGACATCACAATTGGTGAAACCGTTGAAATTGCTACCGTTGAGCAGTTCCGTGATGATATGGATGGCAACAATACAGT
>NZ_RDBW01000004.1:0-178687 GCF_003934235.1 Pseudoalteromonas sp. J010
ACCTAGCGTAGTTACCAACAAATCCAGAGCTAAATAATGTGATGCGGCACTAGCTCAGCTGGTAGAGCGCGACCTTGCCAAGGTCGAGGTCACGAGTTCGAACCTCGTGTGCCGCTCCAAACTTCTCAGTTTATATTCGACTGGAAAGATACAGAATATGATGTAATGCGGCACTAGCTCAGCTGCAGTAGGTAATCAACGCGACCTAGCGTAGTTACCAACAAATCCAAAGCTAAATATTGTAATGCGGCACTAGCTCAGCTGCAGTAGGTAATCAACGCGACCTAGCGTAGTTACCGACAAATCCAGAGCTAAATATTGTGATGCGGCACTAGCTCAGCTGGTAGAGCGCGACCTTGCCAAGGTCGAGGTCACGAGTTCGAACCTCGTGTGCCGCTCCAAACTTCTCAGTTTATATTCGACTGAAAAAATAAAGAATATAATGTGATGTGGCACTAGCTCAGCTGCAGTAGGTAATAAACGCGACCTTGCGGAGTTACCAACAAATCCAGAGCTAAATATTTTGATGCGGCACTAGCTCAGCTGCAGTAGGTAATCAACGCGGCCTTGCGTAATTACCGACAAATCCAGAGCTAAATATTGTGATGCGGCACTAGCTCAGCTGGTAGAGCGCGACCTTGCCAAGGTCGAGGTCACGAGTTCGAACCTCGTGTGCCGCTCCAACTCTTCTAAATTTCTATATTCATCAAACACTTCCTATTCGCTTTTAAAATACACACATATTCCACCAAATTTTTGCAATAAACTGATTGCTTAATTTTAGTTCGGCACGTAAAATACGCGCTCTTTCGGCCCTACTATTATCGTTCCTTGCCTTACCCCGACTGGCCGAAACGGGACAAGGCTATACTAACCGTAAGGAATATCCATGCGTCATTACGAAATCGTATTCATGGTTCACCCAGATCAAAGTGAGCAAGTACCTGGTATGATCGAGCGTTATACTGGTGCTATCACTGAAGCTGGCGGTACTATCCACCGTCTAGAAGACTGGGGTCGTCGTCAACTGGCTTACCCAATCGAAAAGCTTCACAAAGCACACTATGTTCTATTGAACGTTGAAGCACCAACTGAAGTAATCAACGAGCTTGAAACTTCTTTCCGCTACAACGATGCAGTGCTTCGTAACCTAGTTATGCGTACTAAAAATGCAGTAACTGAAGCATCTCCTCTTGCAAAAGAAGAGAAAAAAGAAGCAGCTTCTGCTTAATCGTTGTTGATTTCGGATTTGACTAACCTTTCGAGGTAATGGTGAGTACTCAGGTTGACCTGTATACCAATCAATATCTGCTCTCGGGCGTGATTTGTAAAACACCTAAATTTAGTCAAAGCCCAGCTGGGATCCCGCACTGTATATTTGTACTTGAGCACAAATCAATGCAGCTAGAGGCTGACCTAACTCGAAATGCCTACGTGCGTATTCAAGTGGTTGCCAGTGGAGAACAGTTCCGAAACCAAACTGAGCATTTATACGTTGGGCAAGCATTACAAGTTCGCGGTTTTATAAATCGCCACGAGAGCCGAAATGGCTTAAGTCAGCTAGTATTGCACGCACAACATATTGAAAGAATTAATTGAGGAAATTACTCATGGCACGTTATTTCAGACGTCGTAAGTTCTGCCGTTTCAAAGCGGAAGGCGTACAACAAATTGATTACAAAGATCTGGCTACTCTTAGAAACTACGTAACAGAAAGTGGCAAAATCGTACCTAGCCGTATCACAGGTACTAGCGCTAAATACCAGCGTCAGCTAGCAACTGCTATTAAGCGTGCTCGCTACCTAGCCCTTCTTCCATACACTGACTTACACAAGTAAGCAGCTGATTACTAGTTTTTAAAAGGTGTAGAGACATGCAAGTTATTCTACTAGACAAAATTGCAAACCTAGGTAGCCTAGGTGATCAGGTTAATGTTAAATCTGGCTTCGCACGTAACTTCTTATTCCCTAAGGGTAAAGCAGTTCCTGCAACTAAAGCTAACATTGAAACTTTCGAAGCACGTCGCGCTGAGCTTGAAGCGAAAATCGCTGAAGAGCTAGTTGCTGCACAGGCACGCGCTGAAAAACTAGAAGCACTAGCTGAAGTAACTCTAGTTTCTAAAGCGGGTGACGAAGGTAAGCTATTCGGTTCTATCGGTACTCGCGATATTGCTGATGCTATCTCTGCAGTAGGTGTTGAGGTATCTAAGTCAGAAGTTCGTCTACCTCTTGGTACTATCCGTGAGACTGGCGAGTTCGACGTAGCTATCCAAGTACACTCTGACGTTACAGCTACGATCAAAGTAATCGTAATCGCTGAAGCTTAATTTTTAATTAAGCCCAAAAAAGCCGTGTGTTTTTATACACGGCTTTTTATCACTTAATTGACCTATATTAAGTACCCCTTCAAAAAAATCATAATAATAATCTTAATCATACCAATTTCAGGTATGACATGGATGATCCTCTCGCTAACGGATACCTCTACAAACGAGGTAGTTCAGTTGTAATATGGTGTAATAAGTTTCTTTTTTAGAAACTTTGGCTTCATGTTATGTTTACATATTATAGGCTTGTCCTTTTCTTTGTCTTTTGTCTGTCATAAAGTAATTATAATGACAGCGCTATCAAATTGGTGGTGGAATATATAAATGCCTGTGAATAAAGGTTTTACATTAACTGAGTTGTTAATAGCAGTGGCTATCGTGACGATTACAGCAAGCTTTGCATATCCGTCGTATGTGCAATACGTTCAAGATGCAAATCGTTCTCAAGCACAGCAACAGTTGCTAGAAACTGCTGCTGTGATAGAGCGCATTTATAGTCGCAATGGTGGCTACCCTGATGCGGACTTGATGCCTAATTTGCCACAATCAGATCTGTATTCCTTTGCTTATATTCCGCTGGATAAACCTAATGGCGCTGTAGGTCAGTACCGAAACTTAAGCTATCGGCTCACCGCCACACCAATAGCAGGTAAGGCACAAGCAGCTGATAGATGTGGTGTGTTAAGTATTAACCATCAGGGAAACCAAGGAGCAAATAATAATGACTGTTGGTAAGTGTCGCCGCGGCTTTACCTTGCTTGAGTTGTTAATCTCTATGGCTATATTAGCCATTTTGGCTTCAGTAGCTGCACCTAGTTTTATTAAACAAATTCAACAAGATAGAGTGACCACTCATGCTAATGAATTACAAGCTATCTTTCGTTTAGCTAGGAGCGAAGCCGTCAGACGTGAACAACAAGTTGCTTTGGTTGTTGAAAGTGGTGATTGGGTAATTAAAACGACAGAAAATGGTCAGCTA
Source organism: Pseudoalteromonas sp. J010 (assembly GCF_003934235.1). Taxonomy (NCBI): domain Bacteria; kingdom Pseudomonadati; phylum Pseudomonadota; class Gammaproteobacteria; order Alteromonadales; family Pseudoalteromonadaceae; genus Pseudoalteromonas; species Pseudoalteromonas sp. J010. The sequence continues at coordinate 3,306 of NZ_RDBW01000004.1, forward strand.
ACAGAAGTGGGTCGTTTTACGATTAAGCACAGCTCAATAGAAGTGTCGTTAGCCGAGCAAATAGTGCGTGAAAGTGGTGAGGTATTAGCGACAAATAACATACTTATTACAGATAACCTGACAAATACGCAGGACTACCGGTTGTGCGTACTGGTGAGCGGTCAGAGTTGGTTAGATGAGGCAGAGCAAAATTGCAGCTAAATAAAGGGTTTTCACTTATTGAGGTTGTGGTATCTATGTTAGTGGCAGGGTTGATGCTGCTAGGCCTTGCTGCAACACAATTAAAGTCACTGCAGTTTGCTTCCAATAGTTTTCAATACACTATGGCATTAATACATGGGCAAAATGCGATTGAAAGAATATGGCCTTTGCTGTGTGAGTTACAGCACAATAATAGTGATTTGACCACTGCAAACCCTTTGATCCAGCAACTACACCCAATTGATGATCGTTTTACGCTGATTCTGCCTGCGATTTATAGTAACAACATGCAGATTACGGTGAGCTGGCAGGACAACAGAGTAGACAATCCTGCAGAAAATCAAGTTTCTCTAACTGCTAGCTATCCAAATGTTGCGAATACATGCCCACCACCGCCTGGAGGTAGCTAATGCGCCATAAAGGATATACGCTGCTTGAGCTGATGATTGCTATGGTGGTTGGCCTGATATTAGTTACGGGAATCGCTGCATCTTATACATCCATTAAAGAGACTGTAACAACAAGCCAGCGACTTGCGGCTTCACAAGAAATCATTCGCTATACCAATCGGGTAATGATGCGCAGCATTAAACAGACACAAAGTATCCCTACAGTGTCTGCGACAGACATTCGTATCGACCAGTTAGCTGGTGTCCCTGCTTGTGATGGTAGCGTTCCATCAACTGATTATACTGAGCGTTACTTTTTACAAGGTGAGTATTTAGTATGTGACCGTGGCAACGGAGATGTGAATTTATTAAAAGGCGTGACAGGGTTGGCATTTACCATCAATGGCCAGCTGATCACGGTGACAATCCAAGGTAATCGTTTTCCTTTGCAGTATGGTGCAGGCATACAAATGAATTTTTACGCTGGATTAGGTAGCTAATACAATGAAACAACAACAAGGTTTTACACTAGTAAAGGTGATGCTGCTTGGTGGCATGGCGAGTGTTGTCGTATTTGCTTCTCTCAAGGAAGGTGTTGTACAAGAGAGATTAAGCGGTAATTTCCAAAAAGATATTAATGCCCGATTAGTAGCTGAGCAGGGGATAAGAGAATACCGCCAGCGATTGGAGCAGTCATTAATAAATAACCCGACGAGTGTTGCTCAATTGGTTGCTGGCGTTAGTACAACAGGTGATGGTGCCATCAATGACTCGCGTTTTAATATATCGGTAACCACAAGTGGTAATGAGTTCAGCGTTGAAAGTTTAGGTCAACGCTATGGTGAACATGCTAATCATAGATTAGTTGCACGCTTTGAGCTACAGCCAGCCCCAAAGGCATCTATTTTTCAAAATGCGGTAACAGGCTGTAAAGGTGTTAACCTGTCAGGTAGTGGCGCAGTAGACAGCTATGATTCATCAAAAGGCACTTACGAAGAAACCAAAAGCAACGATGGCGATGTGCATACTGTAGTTGGTGATGCTGATGTAGTGCTGTCTGGACATTCGCCAATTAAAGGTGATGTGCAAGCATCCGGGATAGTCTATTTAAAAGGTTCATCCCCGATCCTTGGCGATGTAAGATCGAATACTGGGGTGGATATTTCGCCTTCATCCAGTGGTATTCGAGTTGAAGGAAATGTCTATAGCCGTGGCTTTTTCAAACATAGAGGTGGAAAAATAACTGGCTATGTTCGCGCAATGGGAGATGCGCAAATGGAGTGGGGCGCTGAGATACTTAATCAGCAGGGGGATGCTTTTGACATCCAGTATGCCGATAGTGGTCAATTTAAAGATACAGGGCTACAGCTACAAGATGGAGTGCATTACTCGGATCCTAGGTTTAGGGTGCAAGATTTAGTGGTTGAGCCGGTAAAAGTCTATGACCCAGATTCTCCAGATTATGATCCGGCTAAGCCCAATAAAGAATGTGATCCGCTCGCTTTGCCGTTCAACATGAATAGTATTATCGATCCTAATAATCAATATACAGATTTACAGGTTGGCGCCCGACAGATCTTACACTTTAAGCCAAAGCAGGCGGTGTATGAGCGTAATGGCACTCATGTTTATGTCGCCAAAGAAAAAGCAATTTACTTATTTCAAGGCATTGATCAAAACTTAGGAGCTGCAACAGAACGCACTCAGCTAGCATTTCCATTTAAAAGTTTAAAGCTTGGTTCTGATGGTCAAATAAAGGTCTCAGGCGGTGATGTGATCTGGCTGGTTGATGGTGACATGACATTATCGGGGAATACCCAAATTTGGATCGAAAAAGGCAGCTCGCTCACTGTTTTTACTACGGGAAAAGTGTCAATTGGTGCAAGTGCAAAAGTAGTCGCAGAGCAAGAGGGGTTGACTGAGAGCGGATTACCAGTATTTAGTGTTTACTCCTCTTTTGATGAGCCAAATGGATTTGTGTTTAGCGGGGCCTCTTCTTTGTACGCTGCAATTTACTCGCCTTTGACTACTATCTTACTAAATGGCAGCGGTCAATTTTATGGGACAGTTCGAGGCGCTTCAATTACTGGTACTGGCGGCACAGGGATTCACTTTGACCAAGCACTGAAAAATGCAGGAATTGGTGTGCAGCCACCATCAGGTGGAAAGCCGAAGTTGATCTTCAAAGGCTGGCACTACAAACCGTATGAGGTTGAAGATCAAGAAGCATCAAATTGATACCATTCATTCGCATAAGCAAATTGGTATTATTTGAGTTGTTGCACATTTTTTTTATCTTTCTTTAAACCATTTCTCATTTAGCTTGCGTCTAAACCTGTACTTATACCAATTAGTCTTGATACTTGCTTAAAATAGAAAGTTTAGTTGAGCAATTTGGTATTAAAGAAAAAGCTGAAATGAGTAATTGGGCGTTGGTGGCTTTGTTTGTTTCATGTGATATGCGAAGATGAAGGTATCAACCCAAAGGAACAAACGCATGATAATTAATGCCAAAGCGGCATTTTCACAAGAACAAACTGATGCGCTAGTGGCTAGATGTCAACAGGGGGATCAAGGTGCATTCCGTGAGCTATTTGAACAGCACCACCGTCGAGTTTATGCATTATGCCTGAGATTGTTAGCTGAGCCTGCTCACGCGGAAGATGCTTGTCAGGAAGTTTTTGTGCAAGTGTGGCAAAAGATTGATCAATTTAAAGGGCAATCACAATTTTCGACCTGGCTCCACAGTGTGGCGAGTAATATTGCTATCAGCTACCTTCGAAAGCAAAAAAACTGGTTTCAAAAGGTGGTGAGCTTTGAACAATCGGGGCTTGATGAACAAGGTGCTGAGCAACTTGGAGAGCTAAACGGATTGGACAAACTGATTGTGAGATTACCTGAGCGTGCACGATTGGTTTTTGTATTACATGCCGTTGAAGGGTATCGCCACGAGGAAATTGCCAATATGTTGAATATGGCTGTAGGTTCGAGTAAATCGCAATATCACAGAGCCAGAAATCTATTACAGGAGTGGTACAACAATGACTAAACCATCATTTGATGAATTTATGCATACCGCACTGAATGATGAGCAGTCGCAGCCAGCACCGCAGCGCGATTTATGGCAAGGTGTTGAGCGCGCGATTAATCAAGCGCAGCCTGTGCAGTCGCCAAGACAAAGTAATTGGCAAAAGCTTTCTGGTATTGCCGCTTGCACTTTTGCGGGTCTTCTTGCTTGGCAAGTAATAATGAGTCAACCAAAGCAGGATTCATTGGCAAATATCAGTGCTTTTTTTGAGCAGCAAAAACAATCTTTGCTTGTGCAGTATGAGGCGCAACCAGCCCTAACCTCAGATTGGCAAACTCAGTTGCAAGAACTTGAACAAGCTGAGCAGGCTGTAAAGCTTGCGTTAAAGCAAGACCCTGAAAACGCTGCATTACTAAATATGCTTGCTCAGGTTTATCAACAGCAACTCGATTTAATTAATAAGGTTCATGAACCTCGTTGGCAACAAATTTAGGAGAACTAAAATGAAAGCATTAATTTTTGGCCTTGCAGCACTGCCAACATTGGTATTGGCTGGAGAATCTATCGATAAAGAACTGTCCATCCCTGCTAACGGCAAAGTTATTATTGAGAACCAACGTGGTGATGTCATCATTAAAACATGGGATAAAAACCTGTTTAAGGTGAGCGGCAAGCTTGATGATAAGGCCGAAGGCTATAAGTTAGAGACCTCGGGTGAGATCACAGAGTTTATCGTAGAAATGCCAAAACGCTACAATAGCTGGGGAACAGGTGGTGGCTCGAATTTAACGATTTATATGCCGAGTACCAGCGAGCTTGATTTTGAAGGTGTTATTGTTGATGTCGAAGCGGCGGAGTTAACCGCAGGAGCCAGTATCAAAACAGTGAATGGTAATATCAAAGTCAATAAGATCAGCGGCAAGATCTCACTAGAAACTGTAAATGGCGACATAGATAGCCAAGAGTTAAATGGTAATATTCAGTTTGAAACAGTAAATGGTGATATTGAGGATGTAGCTTCCAATGGGAAGCTGCGATTTAACGCCGTGAACGGTGAAATTAAAACGCAAACTACAGCAACGGAGATACGTCTAGAAAACGTAAATGGTGAAGTTGAGCTAAAAATGGCGGAGCTGAAAGATTTACGTTTATCGACCGTAAATGGTGAGATTAAACTCTACACCAACAAGCTTTTAGATAATGCGGCAATTAACATGGAGAGTGTGAGCGGAGACATTGCACTATATTTCCCAAGTGATGTGTCAGCTCGATTTGAAATAAATGCTCATTCAGGTGGACGCATAACCAACGAATTAAGCGCTGATGAGACAAAAAAAGCCAAATATGGCCCAGCCCGCTCTCTTGAGTTTGTATTAAACGGTGGTAATGCTGATGTTGAAATCGACACGGTCAGTGGCAATATTGAATTAAAACGAAAATAATCACGCATTATGGATACAAGCACTACAAAAGGCCAGAGTTTAACTAAACTCTGGCCTTTTGTAGTTTGCACTTGCAAGTAGACCAGATACAATAGAGGGCCTTCTCTTTTTCAATGTTGTGATATGGCTAAATCAGATCTACAAGTCGACACCTTAAAAGTTCCTCCGCACTCAATTGAAGCCGAGCAGTCCGTGTTGGGCGGTTTGATGCTCGATAATGAAGCGTTTGACCGTGTTGCGGAATTGGTGGTTTCCCATGACTTTTATACCAGAACCCACAAACTGATTTTTGAGGCTATGGAGAAGTTGGTAGAGTTAGGTCAACCTATCGATTTAATCACGATTTCTGAAAACCTTGAGAAAAACAACCAGCTAGAAACTATAGGTGGTTTTTCTTATCTGGCTGAAATTGCAAAAAATACCCCTAGTGCAGCAAATATCGACGCCTACGCGAGTATCGTACGTGAACGTGCGGTAGTGCGTGAAATGATAGGGGTAGCCAATGAAATCGCAGAGGCTGGTTTCAACCCTGAAGGACGTGACAGTCACGAGCTCTTAGATTTAGCAGAAAGCAAGGTGTTCAAGATTGCTGAGCAGCGCACCAAGAGCACTGAGGGACCACAAAGCATTCATAACATCTTAGAAAAAACTGTAGATAAAATTGAAGAGCTATACCAGTCTCCTCAAGACGGTGTTACAGGGGTAAGTACTGGATATGGAGATCTGGATAAGATGACTGCGGGTATGCAGCCTTCAGATCTTATTATCGTTGCAGCGCGTCCATCGATGGGTAAAACCACATTTGCGATGAACCTCGCTGAACATGCTGCGATGACGCAGGATAAGCCTGTACTGATCTACTCGCTAGAGATGCCCTCAGAACAAATCATGATGAGGATGCTTGCTTCTTTAGGTCGTATCAACCAAACCAAAGTGCGTACAGGGCAATTAGATGATGATGATTGGGCTCGTCTATCATCAACCATGGGGCTGCTAATGGAAAAGGGCAAGATGTATATTGATGATGCGTCGGGTCTTACCCCCACTGATGTACGCTCAAGAGCAAGACGTATTGCCCGCGATCATGGTGGGATCAGTATGATCATGGTGGATTATCTCCAGCTTATGCGCGTGCCTAGCTTATCTGACAATCGTACACTTGAAATTGCAGAGATCTCTCGTTCACTAAAAGCCCTTGCCAAAGAACTCCAGTGCCCAGTTATTGCGCTCTCTCAGCTTAACCGTACACTAGAACAGCGTGCAGACAAGCGCCCTGTAAACTCTGACCTCCGTGAATCTGGCTCCATCGAGCAGGATGCCGACTTAATCATGTTTATTTATCGCGATGAGGTTTACAACGACGATAGTCCCGACAAGGGAACCGCGGAGATCATTATAGGTAAGCAGCGTAACGGTCCAATTGGTAAGGTTAGGTTAACTTTCCAAGGTCAATACTCTCGATTTGATAACTATGCAGGCCCTGCAATAGACGACGAATATTAATCTTCAATTGAGTAGTAATATGCGATTAGCAAGTGCTGAGATAAATTTAACCGCGCTAAAAGAGAACTTGAAGTTAACACAACAGTTAGCACCAAACAGTAAAGTCATGGCTGTACTTAAAGCCAATGCTTATGGGCATGGACTTGTTAAAATAGCACAGCACCTCCAAGATGCAGATGCCTTTGCTGTGGCTAGAGTGGACGAGGCGTTAGCACTGAGAACGGGTGGGATCACAAAGCCAATTGTGCTGTTAGAGGGTTTTTTTGATCCCTCAGATTTACCTATTTTACTAGCCAATAACTTGCAAACCATTGTTCATGACATTTCTCAGCTCGAAGCCATTGAGCAGGCAAACCTAGATGCACCGCTTACGGTCTGGCTAAAAATCGATACTGGCATGCACCGCTTAGGGGTGGAGCCAGAAGAGTTTGAACACTTTTACTCTCGTCTTAAACGCTCTAAAAATGTGGCCGAACAAATCCATCTCATGACGCATTTTGCCTGTGCTGATGATACAAAAGATAGTAAAACACAAGAGCAGCAAACGCTGTTTGATACGTTAGTGTCTGGTAACAGCGCGCCACTATGCTTGGCAAACTCAGCTGGTATAATTGGTTGGCCCAGCTCTCACGGGAGCTGGATCCGTCCAGGACTTATGCTTTATGGCGTATCTCCGATGCTAGATTGCGTTGGTAACCAACATGGTTTACAACCCGTGATGCGATTGACCACCAAGGTTATCGCGATTAAGCGCGTTAAAGCCCATCAGGCAGTAGGCTACGGTGGACGTTGGCAAAGTGAGCAGGATACCTACCTTGCAGTAATAGGAATGGGCTACGGAGATGGTTATCCTCGTCATGCAAAGCAAGGTACACCTGTGGTGATCAGAAATAAACGTTACGGTATTGTCGGCTCTGTATCTATGGATATGATCAGTGTGAATATCGATAACAACGTAGATGATATTGCTGTCGGGGATGAAGTCGAGATGTGGGGGCCTCACTTACCGGTGGAAGAAATTGCACAATGTGCGGATACTATCGCTTATGAATTACTCTGTAATGTCACGCCCAGAGTCAGTTATGAATATATCACCTAAGCGATATTGAAGAGTAGGAGTTAAACTTCGTTTTAACTCCTTTGCCCCTGTAATGTGGCTACGATGCGTCTTGCACCACCGTAGTCGCGATGTTCCCCTAAATAGATACCCTGCCAAGTACCTAACCGCAAACAACCTTGATAAATTGGGAGCGTCACTTCGCAACCTAAGGTGCTCGACTTAATATGTGCCGGCATGTCGTCATCACCTTCGTAGTCATGGCGATAATAACTCTGTTTCTGCGGTACAAAGTGATTAAAGTGGCTCTCCATGTCCATACGCACTGTAGGATCTGCATTTTCGTTCACCGTCAGGCTGGCTGAGGTATGCTGAATAAATAGATGCAGCAACCCCACCTCATAATGATGTAATTCTGGTAGCTGGCTGATGATTTCATCATCAATTAAATGGAAGCCTCGATTACGAGGCTTTAGAGTTATTTGTTTTTGGATCCAACTCATAGACTACACAAACATCTTTTCGTCACTGGGCGAGCTTATCGAAGCTGACTTCAATATTGGCATTACCATCAGCAGAGGTAAAAGGCATAATGAGTTTAGGGCCATCACACTTATGGGTGATAGTATGCCCTGCACCAGATACAACAATAGGGGTTGCCATATCAAACTCATAACCCTTTTCGCCAAGTAAATTTTTGGCACCGCCAGTAACCATATTGGTGATTTCGCCAACCATATCAGTGACGTCTTCGTTTATTGAATCAGGTCGTTCACCAAGCATCCGCTCCATAATAGTCAATGCTAGGTTTTCTTCAAATGTGATGGAAAATGAGCCTTTTGTTTGTGGGCCAACCATACCAATTACACCCGAGACATCACCCTGTGCTACCTCATCTTTTTTGACTTTTGGCTTACCAGGGGTTAGCTCAGTTTGTGCCATAGTAGCTAATACATTGATAAGAGATGATAAAAAGGGGTTGATGAATTCTACATTCATATGGATTTTCCCTTACGCATTTTAAATAAATTTGTGTTGCTGTTTTTATTAAGTGTAGTGTTTTTTTATTCCACTGCACTTAATCTTTACAATTTTCGCAACGGCCATGAGCTTCTATGGTTTGCTCGGTGACTATAAACCCCGTTTCAGCTGCTAGGTTGTTTAGTTCATGAGAAATCGTATTAGAGTGTAACTCTTGAACGTTTCCACAGCTGTCACAGATCAGTAATTGCACGGGGTGCATATGGTCGAAATGATGGCAAAGCATAAACGCATTGGTACTTTCGATTTTATGGATAAAGCCCAATTCAGAAAGGAAATCCAGTGCGCGATAGACGGTTGCAGGCTTTGCTGCGGGCTCTGTCAGCTTTAGCTCTTCAAGGAGATCATAAGCACCTACACCACCTTGCTTTGAGGCTAGTAGTCGAAACACTTTCTCTCTAATTGGGGTAAAACGTGCACCACGGTTATCACATACTTGCTTGGCTTTGCTAACTAGTAACTCTATATTCATGATTTCAAATCCTTACACTGCCTTGCAATACTAACATATTATTTTTATTAGTCTTGTCTTTGCCCTGATAAATTATAACCGAGAATGTGCGATGACTTTTTTGTTGGTATTTTGGGTGCGAAAAAAAGCTTCAAATTGCTGTGCCGTTAATGGTTTACAAACTAAATAACCTTGTCCAAAATCACATGCCAACTGCTGCAACATATCAAGCTGTGCTGACGTTTCAACTCCCTCAGCAACGACTTTCATTGATAGGCTATGCGCCATGTTAATAATAGTAGTGACCAATGCCTGCGACTCTGTTGAGACGAGCATATCAGCAATAAAGCTTTGATCTATTTTAAGTACATCAAACGGATAATGACGCAGGTAATTAAGAGAAGAGTAGCCGGTGCCAAAATCATCAAGAGCAAGTTTAAACCCGAGTTCATGAAGCTGATCTAATGCTTGTTTTACTTGTGCCTGTCCAGAAATAAGCACTCCTTCGGTTATTTCTAATTCAATATCGTGACTGGCTATAGACCGATCATCAACAAGTAGGGCTATTTTTTGAATTAAATTTGGGTCTTTGAACTGCCTAGGCGAGAGGTTAATAGCCACTCTTAGGTTCGCCTGTAAACTCTTTTGCCACTGATTAACCTGTTGTATAGTCGTTGCCAGTACGAATAAACCAATATCTATGATGAGCCCATTTTGTTCGGCAATCGGGATAAATTCCGCAGGAGATACCGAGCCGAGGGTTTTACTATGCCAACGTAACAGCGCCTCTGCACCGAATATTTCACCATTATTAATGTTAAATTGAGGCTGGTAAAAAACTTCGAGTTCGTCCTCTGCCAATGCGATTCTTAGTGCTTCTTCTATGGCAATTTGTCGTGATAGCTTCTGGCTCATTTCTTGGTTGTAAAAACAATAACCATTACGACCGTTATTCTTTGCATTGTACATCGCGGTGTCTGCACAACTAAGCAATTCAGCGGGAGTGTCAGCATCAAGAGGATAGACAGCAACGCCAATACTGATTGAAATATTAAAGTCCCTATCATTGAGCTCAATGGGTTCATGAAATAACTTAACCAGCATATCGGCGACACAAGTAATATCAGAAACATGAGCAAAGCCATTCATCAATATAATAAACTCATCACCTCCCAGCCGGGCAACGGTATCTTGCTCCCGTATTGAAAGGGTAAATCTTTCTCCTGCTGCAATCAGGACTTGATCTCCGATCTCATGACCTAGAGTGTCATTGATCCGCTTAAAGTCATCTAAGTCTATAAAAAATACAACAGCCAGCGCTTCACTGCGCTGTGCCGTAGACAGCTGTTGCGTTAATCGCTCCATAGCTAAAAAACGATTTGGGAGATCTGTGAGTGAGTCATAAAAAGCATGATGTAAAATGACTTCTTCTTGCTTTTTCTTCTCGGTAATGTCACGAACTACAATAACGAGCTGATCGCTGTTTGGGATTGGAGAAAGCCGCGCCTCAAAGAGCTTGTTCTGACCGTCAATAGTCAATGGATATTCTATTTGTGTTAACTGATGCTGTTGAGTTGCAGAATTTATTGCTTGGTTAAACTGTCGAGCAGCATGATGAGGTAAAACATCAGCCATCTTTTTGTGAATGAACTGTTCTGGTGAAAGATACAGATCATCTTTTTTACTAGTGTGACACTCAATAATAGTGCCATCCGTATTGATGATAAAAAACAAGTCAGGTAAGGCATGAAAGACGCTTGTCATCAGTGCATGGCGACGCGCCAGTTCTTTGTTGGTTTGCAGTTGTTGTTGCCAGTTTTGCTCCAGTGTTTGCGCGGTTTTATTCAGTTGCTCAGCGAGTACTGCAAACTCACCTTGCCCAGTTATCTGCACACGGCTGGTGAGTGATTTGGTTGAAAGGTCGTGTCCAACATCAATCAGCCTTTTGATTGGTCTATGAATAAAGTAATGGGTAAAGCTTAATAAAGTCGCAGTCAGCAACACCAAAAACGCAATGAGCATACCTGCTTTGGCGGTAAATTGCTGTTTTAGAGAAGTGTAGATCTCGCTGACATCATAGAGTGCAACCAATCGGAGCACATCGTCTGAATCACTAACCGGGAGGATGGTAGACATCGGAATAACGGTAACAAAATACTGCTTTGCGGGAATATAAACAGTAACGAGGTCAAGCGCGTCTAACGCAGACGTCGCATTGTGTTCCTTAATGATGCGAGTAAATAAGTTAAAACCAGCTTCTGCCTGTGGATCAAGTTTTATTACTAAGTCATTTTTAACTATAAAAAGGGCTGCATATTTATCATCTGAGTAGTAATCCTCAAGGGTTAAGCTAACCTGATTTATATTGCCCTTGGCAAATTCAGTGGATAGGTGTTTACCTAAATGCCTCATGCTCTGTGTGAGTTGTGCTTGATATGTACTAAGTAACATATCTCTTTGGGTTACATAAGAATAAGCAATAATAAAGGAGGAGATCAGCAAGCCACAGAGTACGGTACCCCAAGTCAGAGTCTGTTTTAAGTTAATGGCAATAACTTTGTTATTCATGTACTTGCTCTTCTAGAGGAAAAGTCGCAAATATTTAAGTGCAGAATGGTCATTTATCCCGGCTATCGTTCCAAATTTACGAAGCTACACATTTGTATTAGGAGTGTAGTTTAATTATACGAAACCAGCTTAGGTTTTATGTACCGATACACAAGATAAAAAATAAAAAGCACTATGTTTGCTAGATAACAAAAACTTGCCTATCTTTTCAGGACATGAGAGCTCGAAGTTATGACGCCTCTATTTTATCTTCAAAGGAACGCAAGTATGGTTGATGGTACCAGTCATGAAGAAAAAATTACTCCAGAACAAGCCGCGCAATGTGCCCAAGAGCAGATCCAATACATAGGTTCTATTCAACCATACGGGTTTGTCATAGTCGTCGATATTGAAACGCAAAAAGTGATTACATATTCAGAGAATGTTGAAGAAATGCTCCGACATAACAAAGTAATCAACACTGGCGAAAAGATAAAAATAATGGGCTCATCTATGAGTGATTGGGCTGGTAAATTGGATCTAGATAGTATACCAGCTCATGGAGGGCACTTTCAGGTTGATATTCAAACTAGTAAATATAGTCTTGCAACAGAGTGGGAGTGTTTGGCGTCTCGCATTGGTCAGTGTCTCACACTTGAATTTCTGCCTCTTTGTAAATCTGAAAGTTCTCAAGAGATTCTCACTAAACTGGATAAGATGGTCAATAACATTAGGGGAGCCAAGAACTTATCCGAGCTCTGCGACTCGGTAGCTGAACAATTTCAACATCACACAGAGTACCATAGGGTGATGATTTATCGCTTTATGCCAGATGGTTCTGGAGAAGTGGTATCTGAAAGTTGTGCGGCAGGGTTTGACGTTCGTTTTTTAGGTATGCGTTTCCCAGCAGAAGACATTCCTAAGCAAGCAAGAGAGCTGTATAAAACGAATTCACTGAGAGTAATGGCTGATGTGGACGCAGTTCCTGTTCCGCTAGTGACAAACACACTTCCCGATGGCAGTGTTGTCGACCAAAGCATGAGTATATTGCGCAGTATGTCACTGATGCACGTTGCATACTTAAAAAACATGGGAGTCAAAGCAACGTTAAGCTCTGCACTGATGTATGAGGGAGAATTGTGGGGACTTATTGCGTGTCATCATTATGAACGAAAAGTTCCGCCAACATATATGGTTTCTCAGACAAAAATTTCTTGTGAGCTGTTTTCTGAAATTGCTTCTTCTTATCTAGCGCCATCTTTGAATATAGATTTGATGCAGAGGAAGCTAACAATAAAACATGAAATAGACCTGGCGTTTATTGGAAATAAAGCAGGCTCCCATGGAGATTTTCAAACTATTYTACAGCAGGCATTCCCACACTTAGGTTATGACGCTGTTGGGATTATTTTTGATGGAGACTGTGCTTTACAGTCTGTTGAAGATCAATCTGTTAGTCAGTCACAAGAGCTGAAATGGTATCAATCTATTCTTGAAGTGATTGAATCAAATCAAGAAGAGCTTTACGAGAGTTGTAATTTACAAAAAACATCTAACATAAGTATTAAGTTTAGCGAGTCAGAGAACGTGGCTGGTGTATTGGTACTGAGAAGTAAACTGATGCCAAATTTAATCGTATTCTTCGCGGCCAAAGAGCAAATAAGTCGGATAGCTTGGGCTGGTAAGCCAGATACGGTCTCTATTGTAATAAAAAATGGGGAAAGACATTTAGAACCAAGAAGTTCTTTTGCTTTGTGGAATCAAACGGTAAGAGGTGAATCGGAGCAGTGGTCGGAGTTAGACAAAGAGCTCATCCACTATGTATATGAAAAGTGCTTGGAGCGTGCGATTCTAATCAGAAACAATATGCAGCGACTAGAATTGTACAACTCAGCCTACCGAGATCCTTTAACCAAACTGCATAATCGGCGTTATATCGATATATATCTTGAAAATTTGCGATGTGGCCATGAAAAAGTTTTGGCTATCTCTCTGTTATTCATCGATCTAGATAACTTTAAGAGAATCAATGATTTTTATGGACACAGCGTTGGTGATGAGCTTTTAAAAGAGTCGGCTAGTCGGTTGCTGGAAAGTGTCAGAGCAAATGATTTAGTGGTTAGGATTGGTGGTGACGAATTTATCGTCATGATAGTACATAGTTTTGATGATATCGAAGTAAATAAGACGATAGCGGGGACTATCGCGACGAAATTCATCAAGGAAATCGCAAAGCCAGTTTCCAGTGGAGAGTGTCAAATGGTCACAACACCAAGTATTGGTATTGTGACCAAGCCCTTTGATGAATTTATATTGGAAGAGGTTATGCAAGATGCTGATATTGCTATGTACAAGGCCAAGCAAGCGGGAAAAAATAAGTACCATCAGTTTGACGATACTGACAAGCTTCAAGTCATGGAAGAGGGGCAGCTAGAAATAGAGCTTCGAATGGGCATAAAGCATAGGACGGTAGATGTCTATTTTCAGCCACAGTTCGACTTCAAAACAAAAAAGGTAGTAGGTACGGAAGTATTAGCTAGGTGGCATCATCCAACGTTAGGGTTTATTAGTCCTGAAAGATTTATCTCGCTGGCTGAAAAAGTTGGTATCATAAATGAACTTGGTAGCCTTATATTTGAGAAAGTATGTGAAACATTAAGGGAGTGGGCAGATAAATCTGGCAAGCCACTAGTGGGCACCTACTCTATTAACGTTAGTCTGCTCCAGCTTTTTGACCCCCAATTTACTGATAACTTAATCGATAGTACTTATAAATTCAATATTAATCCCAATTTAATCAGACTAGAAATTACTGAATCGATTTTTATTAGAGATTTTGAGCAAGCAATTAAAATTATAATAAAGTTGAAGAAGTATGGCTTTACATTTTCTCTTGATGATTTTGGGACTGGTTATTCATCTCTTAGTTATTTACAAAAACTACCTGTTGATGAAGTGAAAATTGATAAATCATTTGTTCTTACGATGACTGAGGATAATACTTCGTTAACTATGGTCAGTAGCATTATTGATTTATGTAAAAAGCTAAACTTGAGAATTGTCGCTGAAGGCGTTGAAAACTCAATGCAAGTTACGCTGCTTGAGGGATTTGGCTGCAATGTAGCGCAAGGCTTTTACTTTGGAAAGCCAATGCCAAGATTTGAGTTTTTTAATATGTTTATTGATAGTGAAAATTATGCCGCTTCATAGGAAACTACGCTTAGAGACCAAAGCTGCGCACGATAAAATTGAATTGGATAGTATTTTTTCTTATTACTTTTCTTCAGATTTAGATGGAGAAATGCTGTTGGGGATACTTGGGGAGATATATATTTTATATTTTCCTTGGCAGCAAAGTTTAAATAAATTCCATAATGTTTTTAATCTTCCTGAATTTATGAAAATTGACCTAGGTGTCGATCTCTTAACAAGTCTTGTTCCTCAAGTAAAGCTGTCAAGTGCAGTACCAGCGATACCAATACATGGCATCGAATCATACATTGGTTGTGTCTATGTACTTCAAGGCTCAAGGATGGGTAATGGGATGATTTATAAGCGGTTACTAAAAAATCCTAACTTGCCTCAAACTTTGCTCGTATACCATAAAAAACTTTCTTATTTACAAGCGGGGATAAGCTGGAGAGCATGGATGGAAAAGCTTGAGCGATTTTGTTTAGAACAAAACCTTGATGAAAATCGAATTACCCAAGGAGCATGTGAGTGTTTTGAGCTGCTGCACTTACACTTTGCTAAAAACAAGCAATCTATTCCTAAATTGAATCTGAATGAGCCTCAAGCAAAGTAATTTCTAGCTGTTGTCAAATTTAGTTACATAATTTTCTATTTAAATTAACGTAGCTATAGTTTTGAGTGACTCAAATGTTTACTCTATAAAAAGAATTATTGACTATAAAAATGGAAATTCAGGAATAATAAAATGACAAAAACTATAATAAAAAAACGTACCTTATCACTGCTAGTGGCAAGTGCGCTTGCAGCACAAAGCTGGGCAGCACTGGCTGAAACTATCACGAATAACGTGTACTCAGAAAAAGGATTGGCGGGAACGCTTACACAAGAAAAAATCGATGACCAAAACTACAAAGCAAAAATTGAATTTGGTTGGAATAACCGCCGTATCTTAATCGATGAAAACCTTACACTGAATGAGCAAGGCTTACCTATCAAGCTCAGCCTTCAAGGGCGTTCTGCATTTGGCTCAAAAATTGATGAGACATTTAGTTATAACCGTGGAATTGCGCAGTGGAAAAGTGTCAATGAATCCGGTATCAAAGCTGATGCAACGTTAGATTTTTACGTGCCATCTAACCTCCATCTCGCACTAGACAACGCCACAATGCGTTACGTGCTTAAAAATAATCAATATGAATTAGATGTATACCCCCAAGGTAAGATGCTGATTGAGAAGTTAAAAACACTCAAACTTGGAGACCAAACTGTGCACTTATTAGTGACCAGTGGTCTTAGTCTTACACCAAACTTTGCTTGGTACGACGATGATGGTAATTATTTTGCACAAACTTGGGGAGCAATGTATGTATTACGTGATGGTTTTAGTAAAGCACAGTTTGAGCAGCTTGAGACCATCCAAAAGCAAGCTGAACAGCAGCACCTTGAAAATCTTGCTAAGAAACTGACGCACCAAGTTCCTGAGCTTTTCATCGAAAATGTTGCGGTGTTTGATAGTGAACAAAAAAAGCTGCTGAAAAAACAAGATGTATTGATCCAAGATGGCAAAATTGTAGAAGTCGCTAATCATATTAAGAAGCCAAAAGGGGTGGCTAGTATTGATGGCAAAGGAAAGACTTTGATCCCAGGGCTTTGGGATATGCACGGTCATTTATCAAAAGAAAACGGCATCCTTAATATTGCCAACGGCGTGACCAGTGTTAGAGATATGGGTAATGAGCACGACAATATTATGGAGATTGAAGCGCTCTTTAATACTAATCAAGTATTAGGATCTCGTGTATATCGTGCGGGTTTTATGGATAAATACAGTGAAAACTCAGCGGGGTTGAGCGTTAAGTCGTTGCAAGAGGCGCTGGATACCGTCGACTTTTTTGCAGACAATGGCTATGTTCAAGTCAAACTGTACTCTTCAATAGATCCAAGTTGGGTGAAGCCTATTTCTGAACGAGCACATAGCCGAGGATTAAGGCTTAGCGGCCATGTTCCCGCCTTTATGACAGCTGAGCAAGCAATTGCAAATGGATATGATGAAATCCAGCATATCAATATGCTTTTCCTTAACTTTTTAGCTGGTGAAGAAGTCGACACCAGAACACAAAAACGCTTTTCACTAATGGGAGAGCAGGCTTCAGGCTTATCACTAGATAGTCCAGAGATGAACGCGTTCATCAAGCTACTCAGTGATAAGAAGGTGGTTGTTGATCCGACGGTATCGACATTTAGAAGTTTATTGATGTCAGAAGATCAAAAAGTCAATCCTGAATTTGCCGCTATCTCCGAGCATATGCCGATTGCATTTGCTCGCGGCTTGAAAGGGGCTGAGATGCATGTTGATGAGCAGTTTAAACTCAGTTATCAAGAGTCAGGCGAAGCGATGCAGAAAATGCTGAAAAAACTCTATGATGCCGGTGTGCCTATGGTACCTGGTACCGATAACATAGCTGGTTTTACCCTGATCCGAGAACTAGAGCTTTATGTTGATGCGGGGATCCCAGCTGCGGAGGTGCTGAATATGGCCAGTATCGAGAGCGCTAAATTGATGGGGGTTGCACATCAAACAGGCTCTATTGCCAAAGGTAAAGTAGCTGATTTAGTGTTGGTGGACGGCGATCCACTCAAGGACATTACAGCATTGCAAAAGGCAGCCTTGGTGATCAAAGGTGAGCAAGCCTTTAAACCTGCTGAAATCTACCGAGCGATTGGAGTGAAGCCATTTACTAGCGCGCCCTCACTAAAGTAGATAGTAATACCAATTTGACTTAATAGTTGCTCAATTTGAAGAAGTAAATCTGACGCTAACAGCATTAAAAATTTCTTATTTAGAACAACTAAATAGCAAAATTTTTGCCTTGCCTACAGGACATAGGTACCTCGGCGTGAGCAGGGCGCGGAAGCGGTGTTATCGACAAGATTTTCTCGCCCCAAAATAGACCACTTAATTAAGAAAATTGGTATAATCCAACGACTAAATAAACCAAGGCCAGTACAAAGATATGTGCTGGTCTTTTTTATTTACGCCTCAACTTGAACAAGTGTTACGACTAAATGGCATTCGTTAATCCTTCTGTTAGTTCCTCTTAATACGCTTTAGTTATAACGTGCGACTGGCCGCCGAGTAATCCTAGTTGAGTGTTTGATAGACTTTTCTATTGCAAAAATAAACCTCAAAGCGCAATAGCCTTTAAATATGTCATACAAAAATCTTAAAATTAACTGAGTGTAATCTAGTGTAATGAATAAATTTACTTTTTTGTTAATATATTGCTTTATTTATCAGTTTCTTGTGCTAGCCTTTTTTACTGATCACTCGTAGTTGGTGTGAAACCGCAGTCGTTTTCTCGTTGTGTTTGTTTTACCTGCTGTTGAAAGGTCTCATTTTTAAACTCTATTTGATTCTCTGAAGTCGTCAGTCTTTCTTGCTACTAGTAGTAAAAAAGTTGCCATATTGGTGTGTTAAAATGACAGTGAGTAATTACAGCGATGTTGTTGTGCTGCAAGCAAATAGCAAAAGGTGCTGTTGATTAACTTGGCTCGCGGTTTTAGCGGTTAGTTAACCTTTATAAATATACCCCACAAACGCTTCCCTGCTTATGTTAGGTACTGTGTTTGTTGTGGTTAAGTAATTGATTGGTTTTTTACAACGTTACTGATGGTTAACTGTCGCAAGCCAAATAGATATTGCTCGCGCTGTTGCCAAAGGAATCCCAACCAAGTTATGGGGATGGCATGAATACAAATATTGTTACTATACTCGCGGGTTTAGCGCGTACTCGATCTCAAGATATTGCCTATCAGTATTTTTACGATGAGGCACTACCAAGTAAAACCATTTCCTACCAAGAATTGCATACACGTGCAGCATCCATTGCTGAGGTATTGAGTGAATATTTTGAGCCGGGTGACAGAGCATTATTACTATACAACTCCGGATTTGAATTTATAGAAGCATTTTTTGGATGTTTATACGCTGGGATCATTGCGATACCGGTTTATCCTCCTAAGAAGAATCAAAACGTTGATCGTCTGCGTGCCATCATTGAAGACGCAGGTGCCAAAGGCGCGCTCACCAGTGAAAAAATCGATGAAATCGCCAAGCCATTGCTTAATGCTGAACCAAGCCTAGCGAAGTTAGCGCTATTTACTACTGATGACATTGCACTTAAATCGACTACTCAACAGTGGCCTCGTGCAGACATTCATGGTGGGCAATTGGCATTTTTACAATATACCTCAGGCTCGACGGGCACACCCAAAGGCGTAATGGTAACCCATGACAATATTCTTGATAATCAGGCGCTCATGAAAGAAGCGTTTGGTCATGATAACAACTCGTCGGTCGTAAGTTGGTTGCCTCATTTCCATGATATGGGACTCATTTTTGGCATTATGCACCCAATTTACATCGGTGCGACAGCCGCGCTGATGAACCCGGCTTATTTCCTGCAAAAACCACTGCGTTGGTTAAAGCTGCTTTCCCAAACCAAAGCTTTAACGTCAAGTGCGCCAAACTTTGCCTACGATCTGTGTGTGGACACTGTTAAAGACGAAGATCTTAAAGACTTAGATTTGTCCCATTGGCGCTCGGCATTAAATGGCGCAGAACCAGTGCGTGCCAGCACGTTAGAGCGTTTCTATCAAAAGTTTAAAGTGTGTGGCTTACAAAGAGAGAGTATCGCACCTTGTTACGGCATGGCAGAAACCACCTTATTTGCAACTGGTGGACGTCTTCTAGAAAAGCCAAGGATATTACGTATTGATGCGACCAAGCTACAGCAGGGTAAAGCCGAACGAGTCGCAGATGAAGATACAGTAGATGCGTTTTATGCGTTAGATGTGGCTGATGAACAGCAGCCTTATTACGCCGTATCTTCTGGTGTGAGTTGGGGCGAGCATAACATTGCGATTGTTAACCCAGAGTCTTTTGAAGCCCGCGATGATGGTGAAACCGGAGAGATTTGGGTAACTGGCCCAAGTGTAGCAAAAGGGTATTGGAATAACCCAGCGGCAACTGAGGCGACATTTCATGCCAGAATTAAAGGTGCTGACCAACGGGATTATCTGCGTACTGGTGATTTAGGCTTTATCCAGCGTGGGGAATTGTTCGTGACAGGACGCGCCAAAGACGTACTTATCTTCCGTGGTAAAAACTACTACCCGCAAGATATAGAGCTGACGGTGACAGAAGCAAGTGACAGCTTAGAACAAAATGGCGGCGCTGCGTTTTCGGTCGCCGCTAATGGCGATGAAGAACGTTTGGTGATAGTACAACAAGTAAAGCGTACCGCGCTTAGGAGGTTAAGTGCTGAGCAGGTACTGCAGCAGATCACCGCAGCGATCGTTGAGCACCACGGCATTACGCCTTATGACATCGTATTGATAAAACCCGGTCGCATTCATAAAACATCGAGCGGTAAAATTCAGCGCCAAGAGAACAAGCGTAGTTACCTAGCTGGTAACTTTGAAGCAATTGCGCGTGCCCAAGAAGCTGCTGTGCTACAGCAAGCTGAGGCGCCATCGTCCTCATCGTCACTACAACAAATTCAGCGGTTATTACGAGAGTTAGTCGCACAAGAAATAGATAAGCCCGCGCATAGTTTGGATATCGACGCGCCATTCTTAGCATTAGGTGTAGATTCGATGAAAGCGGTGCGGATCTCAGGGGAGTTAATGGAAGTACACCAGCTAGACCTTGAGCCTACGGTACTTTACGAATATCCTTCAATTCGAGAACTCGCCCAGTATTTAAGTCAGTTTAGTACGTTTGCTCAAGCTCTAGGGCAGACAGAGCTTAACAAGTCGAAAGGTGCCACTGAGCAAGCGAATAAGACGCAAGCCTCTTGCCAAATTGCACATATTGCGGATACAGATATTGCCGTGATTGGCATGGCCTGTCGTTATCCTTCAGCAAATGGATTAGAGGCATTTTGGCAGCTGTTATGTCAGCAAGGCGATGGGATCACCACGCCAGATCCTAAGCGCCAGCAGCTTTGCCCGAATCTCGAAGCCGACCGACTCGGTGGCTATTTAGAGAATGTCGATGAGTTTGATGCTGCATTATTCGGGATCTCGCCACTCGAAGCTAAGCATATCGACCCACAACATAGGTTACTGCTTCAAACGACTTATCACGCCATACAACATGCCGGTTACCAACCCGCCACGCTCGCTGGTAGCGATATTGGCGTGTATGTTGGTATATCACAAAATGACTACTTTTTATTGTCGCAACAACAGCAAAAAAGTACCGCGTATTTAGGTACAGGCACAGCACTGAGCATTGCTGCAAACCGTATTTCTTTTAGCTTTAATTTTACCGGCCCAAGTGTGGCAATTGATTCTGCGTGCTCGTCATCGCTGGTGGCGCTTCATCATGCAATTCAGGCACTAAGAAATAGAGAAACAAACGCGGCATTGGTGGCGGGCGTTAACCTTATTCTGAGCGATGATGTGACTAAGGCCTGTGAAAATGCACAGATGTTAGCAGCAGATGGTCATTGCAAAACCTTTTCACAGACAGCGGATGGCTATGTGCGAAGTGAAGGAGTTGGGGTGGTGATGCTAAAGCCGCTACAACAAGCCATGGCAGACAACGACCCGATTGTTGGTGTACTCAAAGGCAGTGCAATTAATCAAGACGGCCGTAGCAATGGTATTACCGCGCCAAATAGTGCCGCGCAACAGGCTGTGATCAATGCCGCCCTTGATAATGCCAAGATGCAGGCGAAAGATATCCACTATGTGGAAACCCATGGCACGGGTACGGAGCTTGGCGATCCTATCGAGATCACAGCATTAAACCGCACGTATGGAGAGCACCATAGTCGTCATAATCCGGTTATTCTCGGTGCGGTAAAAGCGAATATTGGTCACCTTGAGTCCGGTGCGGGTATTGCTGGGCTTATCAAAACACTACTGTGTTTACAGCATGGGCAAATTCCAGCGCAGCGTTATAGTGAGGTGTTAAACCCGCATATTCCATGGCAAAAGCTTCCGTTCATTGTGCCGCAAAGCACGCAGGCATGGCCTGTACAACAAGGGGAAATAAGAGCTGCTGGATTAAGCTCTTTTGGCTTTGGTGGTACTAATGCCCATGTGATCTGCGCACAAGCGCCTGCGCCTAAACCCTATACGCGAGCTGAAGTAACACCGCCTTCGTGTTATCTATTGCCTCTGGCTGCTAAATCAAAAGCGGCATTGCAACAACTCGCAGGTCACTATAGTGAGCGATTGTCGAGTTTGACTCCTCAAGCATTTGATGACTTCTGCGCACAAAATGCCGAGCAAGTGCCGCTTAAAGGTGTGCATAAAACGTTTAGTAGTGTGAGTAGAGAGGCACTTATTGCGCAACTGAATAGCCCTATTATTGCTGAACAGTTCTCGGCAAACACTCCACCAGAAGTCGCGTTTTTGTTCACCGGACAAGGTTCGCAATACCCCTTGATGGCTCGGTCTTTATATCAACACCATGCAGTGTTTCGCGGGCACTTAGATGACATTGACAATCTAGTTGGCGAGCGCTTTGGTGCCCGCCTGTTGGATGTGTTATTCGATGAAAAGTATAGTGAATTACTGGCACAAACACGTTGGACGCAAGTGAGCTTGTTTGCCGTCGAATATAGTGTGGCAAACTTATTGATACATTTTGGGGTAAAGCCATCTCAGCTGCTCAGTCATAGCGTTGGTGAGTATGCAGCGGCTTGTATTGCGGGTGTGTTCTCGCTTCGTGATGGCGTTGAGTTGATTGCAGCGCGTGGTCAACTAATGCATGAATTACCGATAAAAGGCAGCATGATCGCCGCAAGATGTGATGAAGTAGCCGCACGTAATTGCTTGAACGAGATTCAGGGGCAAGTGGTTATCTCAGCCTTTCATGGTGAGGCTGGGGTGGTATTCTCCGGTGCTGAGGAAGCAATCTCAGCCCTCAGTGACGTACTTGCAGCACAGCAAATTAAAGTAAAAGCGCTGCATACGGCAAACGCTTTCCATTCTCCACTGATGAACCCCATGCTAGACGCCTTTAGGAAAGTCGCTGAACAGGTTAGCTTTCAACAGCCTAAATTGCCTTTTGTTTCATCCATGACGGGGCAAGTAGAGACCGCACGCATTGCAACAGCTGAGTATTGGGTTGAACAAATTATGGCACCGGTTCGCTTTGTTGACTGTGTAACCGAGCTTGAGTCACTAGAGCATGGCTTAGCGATTGAGCTTGGTCCCAAACCTATTTTGAGTGGCTTAATACAAGAAAACAGTAATAACAAAGCGCTCAATTATGCCCATGTATTGCACCCCAAAGGCGATGACTGCATGAGGTTCGCCGAGTGTTTAGGCACATACCTCGATTTAGGCGGGGCGCTCGAGTGGCAACTGGTGTATGGCAATCGCCCGAGCGCTAGAGTGAGTTTGCCGCAATACCCATTTGATTGCAGCTCATACTGGATTTTTGGTACTGAACAATCACAGCCCGAAGCTCTGACAGTGGTAGAAGCGAGTGACCGTGATGCACAAATTCGCAGCTTTGTGCTCAATACTCTAGCGGGACTCTTGTCGATGCCCGCTGATGCTATCCAAACCAACCTCCCGTTGCTAGAAATGGGGGTTGATTCGTTGATGATCATGCAGGCTGTTAGAGTATATGAGCGGGAATTCGGTTTAGAGTTTAGTGTTCGCCAATTTTATCAAGAACTCAGCGATGTCGATAAGTTGGTGGCCTATATTCAACGCCATAGTGACTATCTCAAAACGCCGCAGGGTTCACAACAAGCTGGCAGTTTGCCATCACCTGTATCGGTTGCGACGGATACGCCAAAAGGTAGCGCTGTAGAGGCTGACAGCCATACTCTCGTTGCCATTTGTCAGGCGCAATTACAGGCGGCAAGCACAGTGACCAACGCTGAAGCAAGAGCTGCGTTAGAGGCCGTGGTGGGGCAGCAGTTACGCCATATTCAGGGCGTAAAAATTGAAAGTAGTGCAGTCACCACAACAGCAACTGTGGTGTCAAAAGCCCAGCTGAGCAGCGCTCAATCAGTATTACCAGGCGCACAGCAAAAACAAGTGCAGCGTGCCAATAGCAGCCCAGCTATACGCCAACATCTTGCTGCATTGAGTGACTCTTACATTGCGAAAACGCACAGTTCAAAAGCGCTAGTGAGCGAATATCGCGCACGCCTAGCGGACTGCCGTGCGTCGGCGGGTTTTAGACTGTCGAGCAAAGAGCTACTTTATCCGGTGTTCTCTAAGCGCTGTGAGGGCGCATATATCTGGGATATTGATGATAATCGCTATATTGATATCACCATGGACTTTGGTACTAACTTATTTGGTCATAATCCTGACTTTATCAAAGCTGCACTGGCGCAGCAGCTTGAAGCGGGTATGCAACTGGGGCTTGCAAGTCCTGATGCGCCAGAGGTCGCCGCACTTATCTGTGAGCTGACTGGGCTTGAGCGGGCATCGTTTTGTAACTCTGGTACAGAGGCCGTAATGACAGCGCTACGCCTAGCAAGAACAGTGACCAAGCGCGATAAAATTGTTCAGTTCTCAGGTGCTTACCATGGTCACTATGATGGTACTTTAGCAACTGAGTCGCCAGAGCAAGGCGTAGAGGCAATGTGTGCTGGAGTGCGCTACGGCGCAATCGCCGATAACCTTGTCTTACCTTATGGTGATGATGAAGCGCTTGAGATCATTACCCGAGAGGCGCAACATATTGCCGCGGTGATTGTTGAGCCGGTACAAAGCCGTCATCCTGAAAATCAGCCTTGGGCGTTTTTACGTAAACTTCGTACGCTCACTGAAGCACATGGTATTGCCCTCATTTTTGATGAAATGATCACTGGCTTTAGAGCACATCCTGGTGGCGTTCAAGGTTTGCTTGGTATTAAGGCCGATATGGCAACCTATGGCAAAATCGTCGGTGGAGGTATGCCTATCGGTGTGGTCGCAGGGGCCGCTACCTACCTTGATGCCATTGACGGAGGAAATTGGCAATACGGAGATGACTCTTACCCTTTGACCGATACCACGTTCTTTGCCGGAACTTTTTGTAAACACCCAATGACTATGGCAAGCGCCAAAGCGGTGTTGCAAGCGATTAAATCGCAAGGTCCAGCGTTACAACAAGGGATCAACGACAAAACCGCGGCATTTAAAGCACATCTCAATGCGTTTTTTGAAACCCATGATGTACCCATTCGAATAGAAGCGTTTGCCTCATTATTCCGTTTTCGCTTTTCGCAAAATCTTGATGTGTTCTTTTATGAAATGCTAGAGCGCGGTGTGTTTATCTGGGAAGGGCGTAACTGCTTTTTCAGCGCCGCCCATACAGATGAAGACATTGCAGCAGTGATAAACGCGGTTGAAGCCAGTGTACTTAGCTTAAAACGTGCGGGTTATTTTGGTGAAGCGAGCCAAAGTGATGACGATGCTGCATTTCCACTTAGCCTTAGCCAGCAACAACTATTAGCGATGGCGTTGACCTCAAGCGAAGGGGCGAGTGCATATCAATTGCAAGCGACGGTAAAACTCTCTGGTAAGCTCGAGTTAGCGCGGCTGCAACAAGCCGTTACCACGCTCTGCCGCGACTTCCCAATCTTGCGTTTTGGTGTTGATAGTGAGCGCTTAATGCAATATTGCCGAGTGGAAAAAGCCGAGCTACATGTTGAATCATGGAGCGAAGACGGCCAAGCAGCATTACACGCGCGGTTATCTGCACTACGTTATCAACCGTTTGACTTTGCAAAAGACCCACTTTGTAGAGTGACATTGTTGAGTGATGGCAAAGCGCAGCACTATCTAAGTGTGGTGGCCCATCATGTGATCTGCGATGGGCTGTCACTACAAATGGCGTTAGCAGCAATTGCTGAGCGCTACAATCAAAATGTAAAACAAAATGAGACGGCAAGTCGAGCAGTTTCCTTTAGCCACTACGTTGATAGCTTGCAGGCATATTCACATTCACCGGAAGCTGCCAAAAACCAAGCTTTTTGGCACCAGTGCTTAGCCAGTTCAACTCCGCTTGAGCTGCCAAAATCAACGATGGTGAGTGCGGCTTCATTCCAAGTTAATCAACTTACATTACCCATTTCATCGAATGCAATCCGAAATACTGAGATCCTTGCCCAGTCTTTACGCTGTGGGCAATTTGCAACCATGCTTGCACTGTATTGCTTGTGGTTACACAAGTTAAGCGGCCAGACGGTAATAAGTGTCGGTGTGCCGGTATCCGATAGGCAACGACTGGCATCACAGTTTGAGCCTGAGTTGCTCGACCGAGCGTTACTGGGCTATTGCACCAATATCTTACCCATTGTGGTTGATATAGCAGGCCTTAGCACTATCGGTGAGCTGGTACAGCGGGTGCAAAATATTTTACTTGATGCCTTTGAACATCAAACTCATCCATATGCAAGCCTTGCTGATGACCAGCTTATTCTACCTAGTACCTTGTTTAATCTAGATAAAGTTACCACTTTGCCGAGCTTTAACGGGCTGCAAGTTGAGGTGCAACCAAGTGTCGCTAAATTTGGCCAATTTGAACTGACGACAAATATGACCTGTATTGCGGGGCAGTGGTCACTGTTAGTGGAATATCACACTGCGCAATTTGATACTGAATTAATGACTCAGTATGTGGCTAAGTTTGTCCATTTGCTGTCGCAAGTTCAGAGTAGTACACCGATAGGGGCTCAAAATGAGCTGATGCAAAGTAGCGATGATGTGTATCGATTGGTTGAGTTGCCACTGCAACAAGAAAAATCGGTCAAAGTCGCGACGAGTTTCATTGAAACGTGGCAGCACAATGTGTCGCGTTGCAGCAAGCGGACAGCATTGGTAACGGATGATGTGAGTCTCAGTTATGAAGCGCTAGATGCGCGTGTTAACCAGCTCGCTCACTACTTGATGAAGCAGCAGGTAACGCCCAATAGTATCGTGGCAGTGGCATTACCTCGCAGGGCGGAACTGTTGATAGCACTTATGGCAGTAATGAAAGTAGGGGCGGCATTTTTACCACTTGATCTTACCTTTCCTGACGAGCGCATCGCGCATATTTTGCATGATGCCAAAGTGAGAGTTGTGCTGTGTGATGCCACCGGTGCGGAGTCTGCGTTATTCAATCATGGTGGTTTAAAGCGAGTCTGTATGGATAGCGATGCGGAAGAAATTGTCAAAAGTGCGACTCGTAGCCCAAGCTTACTAATTCAAGCTCAGCAGCGAGCGTACGTGATTTATACCTCTGGTTCTACGGGGTTACCCAAAGGCGTTGAGGTCAATCACGGGGCATTTGCTAATTTGCTTGCATCTATGTGTCGCGAGCCGGGGCTGGTGGCAGATGACCGCTTATTGGCTATCACCACGGTGGCATTTGATATTGCCTTGCTAGAATTGTTTGGGCCATTACTGGTTGGTGCGTCTGTGGTGCTGGCAAGTGATGAAAGTATTAGCGACCCAGCTGTGCTTGGCGCGCTTATCGAGCAGCAACAGGTAACTGTGATGCAGGCAACGCCAACGTTATGGCAATTACTGCTAAATGCAGCGCCAGCATGTACCTCT
This sequence comes from Pseudoalteromonas sp. J010, assembly GCF_003934235.1. Lineage (NCBI taxonomy): Bacteria > Pseudomonadati > Pseudomonadota > Gammaproteobacteria > Alteromonadales > Pseudoalteromonadaceae > Pseudoalteromonas > Pseudoalteromonas sp. J010. Next base: position 30,727 of record NZ_RDBW01000004.1, read on the forward strand.
GGCATAAAAGTGTGGAGTGGCGGTGAGCCTTTACCTCAGGCACTAGCCGAGCAGCTACTCAGCAACAGTAAAGCGCTTTATAACTTATACGGGCCAACCGAAACCACGATTTGGTCGGCGGTGGCACATATCGATAATGCCGAAGAGGTAACCATTGGTAAAGCGATACAAAATACCAGCTTATTCGTGCTCCCAACCGAGGGTCATGGTGAAGGGTTACCTTTACCCGATGGCGTATGGGGCGAGTTATACATTGGTGGCAGTGGTGTTGCTATGGGCTATTTACATCAAGCAGAGCTGACCCAGCAGCGCTTTATCAATCATCAATTTAGCACCTCAATTAGCCGCCGTTTATACAAAACGGGAGACAAAGCGAGGCGTTTAGCTGATGGTCGCTTTGAAGTAAAAGGGCGCTTAGATAACCAAATTAAGCTCCATGGTCACCGCATAGAGCTTGGTGATATTAGCCATCACTTGGGGCGGATACTCAATAGCGGTGAAGTCGATGTTTGTGTGCAAACACTAGCAACAGGCTCTTGTCTATGTGGGTATATCGTTGATGATGGTGAGCTATCTACCGAGTGGTCTTCACCTCGGTTGCGCCAAGCGCTTGGTGAGTGGTTACCAAGTTACATGGTGCCTGAGCATTTTGTCTGGTTAAGTCAGTGGCCGATGACGCCAAATGGTAAGCGCGACCGAAAAGTACTGCCAAAGCCAGTGGCAGAAAAAGCCTCAGAAATATGCACCTTGGCTCCCCGCACTGAAACAGAAAAACAGCTGCACCAGCACTATATCTCGCTACTCCCTGTTGAGCAGTTGGGCGTCACAGCACGTTTTGTGGATAGCGGCGGCAATTCGGTGATTGGTATGCAGTTGGTATCGAGACTCAACCAAGCTTTCAATATTAAATTGACCATTGGCGACATCTTTGAGCATGCCTGTATTGCAGAGCTTGCCGAATGTATAGAAGCGCTGAAACAAGCCCATGATGCCATGGCGCTGGAAGCGCAAACTCCAAATGTAGAAAAAGTCAGTGATATTGTGAGCGATCGTGATTTGAGCGCTGCACTGAGTGATAAATCCATGACGGAGATGGACTTGTAATGATGGATAACTCTGCAATAAAACAGTGGTTAGATGAGCTTGATCGTCAACAGATTTATGTTTATTTACAGCAGGATAAATTAAAACTTAGAACACCGCTTGGGCAGGTGCCTGAGGGTATTCTGGATAAGATAAAGACGCACAAAACTACGCTTATCACCTACCTTCAGGGGCAACAAAAGCAATCTACCGCGCTATCTGCTGCGCAGCAAAGAATGTGGTTTATTGATAAGTATGAAGGAGGCACCGCGGCATACAATATGGCTGGGCTCGTTAAATTATCGCAGCCATTTTTAGTCACGGACATTGAACAAGCCTTGAACCGCTTGGTAGCTAAGCACGATATTTTAAGAGCAAGGTTTACCACGGTTGAAGGGAAGGTGGTTCAGCAAATTGAACCTGCTGAGGCGATGAAAATTACGGTGATGAGCGTTAATGAGGACGCGCTGCCCAATCAGCTGCCTGAGTCGATTAAACAGGCTGTGGGGTATCAGTTTGATCTTGCTAGTGAGTCGTTACTACAAGTGACGGCATTAGTGCGCAACTCTCACACCGCTTGTCGCTGGTTACTAATAAATATGCACCATATTATTAGCGATGGTTGGAGCGTGACTGTATTTATCAACGCACTGCTGTATGAGCTAACAGAGATGTGTGTTGAGCTTCCCGATTTACAGTATGTTGACTATGTGCACTGGGAGCAGCAATTAAGACAATCCCCAGACTATCAACAGCAATTGGCCTATTGGACTGAGCAGTTAGAGGCATTTACACCGTTTGAATTACCCACCAGCTATCCAAGAAAAAAAGAAAAGCAGTACCAAGGTGGCACAGTTCGTTGTTCGTTTAACGCAGAACAAATACAACGATTAGATAAAGCTTGCCACAGCGATGGCGTAACACATTTTACCGTCTTGCTTGGGGTGTTCTACATCTTGCTTTATCGTTACAGTGAGCAAGCTGATATTACCTTAGGGGTGCCGGTTGCAAACCGTCAGCAAAGTGAGTTTGAGGCTATGCTTGGCTGCTTTATTAATACCTTGCCATTGCGAATGCAGATAAACGGTGAACACTCCATGAGTGAGGCGATTAAGGCACTACAAGGTCAAGTGTTGCAAGGGCTTAGTAATCAAAACGCTGCCGTGGAAGACATCATTGAAGCGCTAGAGCTACCCAAATCCGCAGCGCATTCCGCCTTGTTCCAAGTGTTATTTAACTACAATGGTGTGGCCAGTAATAAGGTGTCGGTAAATAACCAATTAGAAGCCGAGTTAATTGCCCTAGATAATGGCACTGCGAAATTTGACTTAACCCTATCTGTTGATGATACAGATGATGCCTTTGTGTGTGACTTTGTTTATGCAACAGGGCTTTATAAGCATGTGCTTATTCAGCAATTTGCCGATGATTATTTGGCACTCGTCCAGTGCTACTGTGCTAAAGAAACGCTGCCGATTGACGACTTGGTGCTCAAATCAACGAACGTACCGACAAAGGCGGCGGATATTAATCACAACATCAACCAGCCGGCGCTGGTGCTACAAGCAATCAGAAATATAGCGCAAACTCAAGGTGATGCGATTGCAGTGGTTGTGCCAAGTACCAATGGCGAAGCATCACGCACCCTGACGTATCAGCAGTTGTATGCCCAAAGTTTGCAAATTGCCAACAACTTAGATGTTCCAGCGTCAATCATTGCGCTGATAACTACGGGTGATATGAGTGACATTGTCACTATGCTTGGCGTAATGCAAAGTGGCCGCGCGTATCTACCTATTGATGGCAATATGCCCACTGCAAGAGCGCTACAAATGCTAGGGCAAGCTGAGTGTAATACGGTGGTAGTAAGTGTCGAAACGCCTCTTTGCCAAGCGCTACATGAAGCTGACATCCAGGTTATTAAATATAGTGAGCTGAACCAAAACAAAGGAGCGCCGCAGCAAACTTATTCACCAAGTTTTGATGATAGCGCGTATGTGTTGTTTACTTCTGGCTCCACTGGTGTGCCCAAAGGGGTTGAGATCAGCCATGGCGCGCTGAGCCACTATTGCAGCAGTATTGCGGCGAGATTGAGTTACAACCAAGATACGCGAGCGGGCGTGGTCACAGGACTTGCCACAGACTTATGCTTAACGGCTGTGTATCCGGTGCTTACTCATGGCGGCACTGTGGTGCTGACTCTTGCAAACCAAGCCCCAGAACCTGCCCTAATCGCAGCCAAGTTAGTGGCTGAGCAAGTTAATTTGATTAAATTAACCCCTTCTTTTGCCGCGGTGCTTTTGCCTCAATTTGCTGAGCAAAAGCCCGCTATTTCGCAGTGGGTGTTAGGTGGAGAAGCATTAGGTGAGCAGCTTGTTGATAGCATTCGCGCGCTGACGCCCGCGGCGCGTATTTTCAACCATTATGGTCCGACGGAGGCTTGTGTTGGAGTGATTTGTCATGAAGTGACAGACAGCAAGCTAACCGGCCACAGTTACCCAATCGGCACGCCTTTGGCACATGTTACCACTTGTGTACTCAACAAACAGGGGAAGCTAACACCCGCAGGCATGCCCGGTGAGCTCTATATTGGCGGGCCGAGCCTCGCCAAAGGGTATATAAATGCGCCTTCAGAGACCGCAACTCAGTTTACAAGTAGCTTGCAACATAGTACCCAATGCACCCGTTTTTATCGCAGTGGTGATAGCGTTAGGCTGAATGCGAGCGGCGAGCTTGAATTTCTCGGTCGAATTGACAAACAAGCGAAAATTCGCGGTTACCGCGTTGACCTTAATGAAATAGAAGCTGCACTAGTAGCGCTTGATGAGGTATCGCAGGCAGCAGTCGTGGTGCGCAAGCTCGGCAAACAAGATGCCTTGGTTGCTTTTGTGGTAAGTGTTGATAGCAGCCAGTGCGCCGCAACTAATCTGCGCGAGGCGATCCGTCAAGGCTTGAAGCGTCGCTTGCCTGAGCCGATGATCCCAAGCTGGATAGAGCTTTGCCAACACTTACCCACCCTGAGTAATGGCAAGTCAGACCGCCAACAATTACAGTCTTTGGCATTAACTTCTCAAAGCCAAAGTAGTGAGGTGACAAGTGCGTTGCAGCGACAGTTAATTGCGCTCTATCAAACCTTAACAGGCGCACCAGAAGTGAGGCTGCACGATAGCTTTTTCAGCATTGGTGGTCACTCTTTATTGGCAATGCAATTGCTCAATGAGCTAAGAGCTCAGCTCTCAGTGGAGGTGAGCTTAAAGCAAGTATTTGCCAATCCGAGCGTATTTGAACTAAGTGAGATGTTGGCTAACTCTCAGTCGCAGTCGTCTTTACCAAGTCTACAGCCTGCGCCATCACAGCCCAATTATCCTTTGTCATTTGCACAGCGGCGCTTATGGTTTGTTGATCAACTGCAAGGACACAGCAACCAATATAATCTCCAGGGCATATTCCAATTAACAGGTAAGCTGAATGCTGAGGCCTTAGAGCAAGCCTTTATGACTGTGATTAAGCAACATCCGGTCTTGGCGTTTAATTACCATCAAAATGCGCAAGGAGAGCCATATCAAAGCGTTAATCTTGATGCTCGATTTGCCTTGGTTAAGCACGACTGGACTGATAAATCCGCTGAGCAACAAGCGCATGCGTTAGAGCAGGCTATCGCAGAAGATTACGCAACCAGCTTCGATTTAAGCCGTGATTTGATGCTACGCGCCAGTCTTTATCAGCAGCAAGCCACGCAGGCTACCCTTGTGATCACCTTACATCATATCGCAGCCGATGGTTGGTCTATTGCCTGTTTGAGCGAAGCGTTAGAACAGGCATACAAAGCCGCGCTCAGTGGCGACACCCCAACATTGCAAGAGGTGCATTATGTTGATTATGTAATGTGGCAACAGCAGCTGGAGCAGAGTTCGCTATGGCAACAGGAGCTCGATTATTGGCGTATGCAATTACAAGGTCTGCCCAAGGGGCATGAACTACCGCTTGATTACCGCAGAGAAGCAACAACTTCTGCGCGCGGCGCGTTAGTGATTGAGCCCATACCTGCAGCGCTGGTCAGTGCGCTTCGAGCGTATCAAACTCGCTCAGGGCAAACCTTATTTGTGTTACTGCAAACGCTATTTTCCTTGTGGTTAAGCCGCTTTTCTCAACAGCGCGACGTGGTTGTCGGGACGCCGGTATCAGGGCGTCACCTTAAAGCATTTGAAAATATGATTGGTAACTTTATCAATACCTTAGTGCTTAGGAGCAAGTGGAGCGAAGACACCACCTTTACCCAAGCGCTACAGCAAACTCAAGGCTTACTAAACGACGCGTTGCAACACCAACATATTCCCTTCGATGTGTTAGTGGATGAGCTAGACATTGAACGCTCAAGCACTCAACATCCGCTGCATCAAATCGTATTTCGGGTAAATAATCAGGTAAATGAAAACCTTACGCTAGAACAATTGGAAGTGACGCCTTGCCAAAGTAAAGTACGCGGTGCCAAACTAGATTTGGAAGTTGCAGTGATAGACGAGGGGGATGTACTCACCGTTGAATGGCTTTATGACAGTAACTTGTGGCAAGAAGCGAGTGTAGTTAGTTTCCATCAGCAGTTTTGTTATGTGTTATCGCAATGCCTTGCAGAGCCAAATGTCCCGTTGTCAGCATTGTCATTGTGGCCCGCTGAGCAGCAGTTAGCGTTATTAAAACAGCAGCAAAGTGTTGCAGTAGAAGTGACAGAGCAACAGCCATGGGTGGCTCAGTTTAGTCAAGCAGCTCTTCAGGCTCCACTACAGACTGCGGTGCGCATGGGGGAGTTCTCTTGTAGTTATCTCACCTTAGAAAAATGCGCGAATCAACTTGCTAATAGCTTATTAGAAATGGCATTTGCCGAGCAAAGTCGCATTGCTATTTTACTGCCACCTTCCAGTTACATGGTGGCTGCGGTGCTGGCAATATTAAAAGCGCGCCATATCTATGTGCCCATTCATCATGACACGCCAACCGATACCTTAGCCTACATCATGAATGATGCAGACATCGTATTGACGCTGGCACTAAGTGAAGATGCCGAGCGCTTGATTGAAGCCGGGAGTGACTTTTTGTTGCTTGATGATTTGTTTGAAGCCGAGGGGAATTTTGCGTTTTACGATACCAGTTTGTTGGTAGATGAAGACGCTGCTGCATTTAAAGAGGCCGAGCTTGCTTATGTTATTTATACCTCAGGTTCAACTGGGCAGCCAAAAGGGGTGCCCATTAGTCATAGCAACCTCAATAATTATCTGCGTTTTGCGTCTCAGCATTACCTGCCACAATCCGGCGATATAACCAAAGCTGTACTTAGTACACCGCTGGCGTTTGATGCGACGGTGACCGCCTTAGTGCCTATTTTAATGCGAGGCGGAGAGCTTGAGCTGCTTCCCTCGGGGGCTGAATTGTTGCCTGCATTACATGAACAGATTTTTGCCGCGACGGAAGCTAAATTATTCAAGTTAACACCAGCTCACTTACGCGCGGTATTGGCATTAAGTGACGCACAAACTTATAGCAATATTGCTCACCGATTTGTGGTTGGCGGTGAAGGGTTGAGCGCAGCCTTGGTTGATAAGCTGATGGATAAGCTCCCTAATGCTCAGTGGATAAACGAATATGGCCCAACTGAGGCAACAGTCGGCTGTAGTATCTATGCTGTAAGCCGTGAGTCGCGCCACTTGTTAGCGGGCCACGAAGAAGTGCCTATTGGTCATGCTATTGATAATATGACCCTTGCAGTGGTCGACGAGTTTGGCCAGCTGGCTTTACCTAATATGCCCGGAGAGCTTTGGCTTGCGGGAGATGGGGTGTGTGAAGGCTATATTAATCTCGCGAGTGTGACGCAAACACGCTTTGTTGAGCAAGCGGTGCCTGCGTCTGGTATTTCAAGCATGCGTTGGTATCGCAGTGGCGACAAGGCAAAGTGGCAGGCGAATGCGCGCGCAGAGGCTGACTACCTTTGTTATTTGGGGCGGTTAGATGAGCAAGTAAAACTGCGCGGCTACCGTATTTCTCTTGTGGCAATCGCCCATCAAATCGACGCGTTGGCGCAAGTAAAAAGCTGCGCTGTGAGTATTGATGAAGCGCAAGAAAGCTTAGTGGCTCATGTGGTTTTAAATGGTGATGCTAAGCTCACACTTGTGCAGTTGCGCCAAGCTTTATCGCAGTCACTGCCCAGTTACATGTTACCTGCCGCGCTGGATGTCGTTGCTGATATTCCGCTGACTGCAAACGCAAAAGTAGACAAGCAAGCATTACAGTTAGCCTATCAGGCACAGGCGAAAAGCCAAGAGGTCGCCGAGGTAATTGATGGATCTAAGCTCACAGACATACAACGTTATTTACTTGAGTTATATCGTGAGCTGCTACCGAGCCAAGTACTGAGTATTAACGACAGTTTCTTTGACTTAGGCGGGCATTCGCTGCTGGCCATTAAAGTGATCAGCCGAGTGCGCAGTGAGCAGCGGCGAGATATCACCTTACCACAACTCTTTGATGCACCGAGTATTGCAGCGTTTGCTGAAGTGATAACCGCAAGTTCGATGATTGCGCACAGCAATACCATTGAGCCGGTATCAAGAGCCCAAGCGTTACCCCTTTCTTTTGCTCAGCAGCGTTTATGGTTAATCGACCAGTTACATGAGCAAAGTCTGCAATACCATATGCCAGCGAGCTATTGGTGTGAAGGAGTCTTAGATATTGACGCTTTAACACAAGCGTTAAGCGCGATTGTTGCACGTCATGAAGTGCTCCGTACGGTCATCGTTCCTGCAAGTGGTGAGCACGGTGCTGTGCAGCAGGTTCGTGATCAAGTAGCCTGTCCTGTGGAATTAGTGGATTTGTCTGGGCTGAATAACGCAGAGCAACAGCTGCGTTGGCAAACATTGCTGCAACAATCACTCAGCAAGCCTTTTGATTTATGCCAAGACACTATGCTGCGCGTGATCTGTGTACAGTTTAGTCACAACCAATTTGGACTTTTGTTTAACATGCACCACATTGCCAGCGATGGTTGGTCAATGGCGCTGCTGGCGAAAGAATTTGTGGCGTTTTATCGGCACTTTAGTGAAACGCCAGCGTACCCCTTGCCAGAGCAATACGCTAAACCACTAGCGGTGCAGTATGCAGACTTTGCCTACTGGCAGCAAAAACAGCAAGATAGCTATCAGGCGGATCTTGCCTATTGGCAAACTCAGTTGCAGCAGTGTCCTGTTGTTCATGAATTACCGCTGGACTTTGAGCGACCACAAGTTCAGTCCCTAGATGGTGAGTGTATTCGCCATACCCTTACGACGTCGCAAGTTGAGGCGATAAAAGCGCATTGCCAAGCACAAGGGGTCACCTTGTATATGTGGCTGCAAAGTGCCTTTTCGCTGTTGATGCTTCGTCTTAGTCAAACGCAGGATATTGTCATTGGCTCGCCCATTGCCGGACGTGAGGTAAAAGAGTTAGAGGGATTACTGGGTTGCTTTGTGAATACCTTAGCTATTCGCACTCGCAAAGTGGGGTCGCCTTCATTTAACGATTGGCTAAGTGAGCAAAAGCAGGTGATTTTAGCGGCGTTTGCTCATCAGAGTTTACCCTTTGAACAACTTGTTGATGCCATTAATCCTCCGCGCAGCTTAGCGCATTCACCCGTGTTACAAATACTCTTTGCACTACAAAATAACGAACAAAGTGACTTCGAGCTACCTCATCTTAAAATCGAGCAACAGCTTGATCTTAATCCTGCAATGAAGTTCGATTTAGAAGTCAATGCACAAGAGTCGGGCAGTGAGATTGCGGTGCAGTGGAATTATGCCAAAGCTTTGTTTAAACACACCAGCGTGCAGGCGATGGTTGATGCTTTTGTAACCTTAATTGATGCTGCGCTCACAAGCCCTGAGCAAAGCGTAAATACCTTGCCATTAGTCGATAGCAAAACACTCAGCGAGCTAACGTCTGCCACGCAAGCACAGCCGCAATCTCCTTGGTTTATCAGCGATAAAATACAACATTTTGCTCAGCATAGTGCACAGCAAAATGCTGTACGAGATATGGCTGGCAAGCGGTTAAGTTTTGGCGAATTGGAGCTACATAGTAACAAGCTAGCGCGTTATTTGATTGAGCAAGGCGTAACAGCAAAGTCGCAGGTAGCAATAAGCTTAGCGCCAAGCTGTGAGCAAGTTGTGGCACTGTTGGCAATCTTAAAAGTTGGGGCTGTGTATGTGCCGCTTGACCCCAATGCACCGAGTCAGCGTCAGCACTATATATTGCGTGACAGTGAAGCGACTTGCCTTATCACCACCTCAGCGCTACTTCCAAACAGCACAGATCTCAGCTGCCGAGTGATGCTAATAGACACCGAGCAGGATTGGCAGAACATGCCTGTAGAGGCGCTTGCGCCATTAAGCGATATTGATGCGCCAGCTTATATGATTTATACCTCAGGCACCACGGGGCAACCCAAAGGCGTGATGATAAGCCATCGAAACTTGCACCTTTATCTTGAGCACGTGAGCCGCAGTTATGTCAAAAGCGATTTACATGAGAGTGTTGTCAGCACACCTTTAGCATTTGATGCGACAGTAACGAGCTTATGGGGCGCGCTGATTAATGGTCTTGGCGTTGTATTGTTAAGCGATGGCGGGCAGTTAATCACAGAGCTAAGTGAATGTTTAGCGCGCGAAGAAGCGCTGTTGTTTAAGTTGACACCAGCCCATTTGCAAGGCGTGCTGGCACGATTACAACCAAGCAATGCAGCGCACCACATTGTGGTGGGGGGAGAAGCCCTATCTAGCAGCGTGGTGGCTCAAGTTGGAGCACTGGTGCCACATGCTCATTTTTACAACGAATATGGTCCAACAGAAGCAACGGTTGGATGCTGTGTGTATCGCTGTAGTGGCCAAGATGCGGTTGCGCTTGCACAGCGATCACAGCGCTTTGTGCCAATTGGTAACGCCATTCAAGGCACTGATTTGGTGGTATTGGATCAGCATCAACAGCCTGTGCCTATGGGCATGCCCGGTGAGCTATACATCGCAGGCGATAATGTGGCTCAGGCGTATTTTGGGTTGCCTGAACTCAGCGCCAGTAGATTCGTGTCATTGTCTTTGATGAATAACTCGCAGCGTTATTATCAGACGGGGGATCAAGTGCGCTGGCTGCTAGATGAACAGGGCTGCCCTTGCGTGCTGCAGTTTATTGGTCGTCGAGACAATCAAGTTAAGCTGCGTGGTTATCGCATTGAGCTTGATGAGATCGCAGCTCAGCTTGAGCAACTAGATGTAGTGCAACAGGCACATGTGTTACTCAACGAAAGTAAAGATAATTTACTGGCCTGTGTGGTGCTAACGACGCCATCGCACAGTGATGCCATCTGTGAGCTTGAACAAGCGCTACAGACTCAGGTTTTAACCTCGTTAGCAGAGGTCCTGCCAAGTTATATGTTGCCTTACAAACTGTATGTATTGACTGCTATGCCGCTTACCAATAACGGCAAAGTAGACGCAGGAGCACTTGCACAACTGGTGCAGTCGCAACAGACGCAAGCGCTTACAGCACCTTTAGCTCCTATGACCGAGCTACAAACGCTACTGGCAGAAGTTTTTGCTCAAGTGCTCAATACTCAAGTTCGAGATATTAACAGTAACTTCTTTGAATTAGGGGGGCACTCTTTATCAGCAAGCCAAGCGGTTGCCTTAATTGAACAAGCGCTTGAGGTGCCCATTACCTTAAAAGTATTGTTCGAGCGGCCAAGTGTTCGTGCACTTGCAACTTGGTGTGAGATCCATCGAGCAGCCAAAGCAGCGGACGAAAACGGTCAGTCTGAGGAGATGTTTTTGTGATGAATGAACAGCAAAGACAGATAGAGGCATTGATCGCAGAAGCATTAGCAGCTGGCGTGACCTTGTATGAAAAAAACGGTGGCTTGGCATTTAAGCAAACCGCTGGGTTTCCTCCCCAGTTAAAACAGCAAGTAGTTGAATATAAATCAGAGATCATTGCCTACTTTCAGCAGCAAAGCCGTGATATGGCGAAATCTTCACCGCACATTATCGCGCAGCCAAATGCGGGGAAGGACTTACCGCTGAGCTTTGCACAAGAGGGGCTTTGGTTTATAGAGCAGTTGCAAGGCAGCAAGCAGTATTATATGCCCGCCGAGTTTTTGTTACGCGGCGAGCTTAATATTCCCGCAATGCGCAACGCTGTGCAAGATGTGGTGCTACGCCACGACATACTGCGCGCTAGGTTTGTAAAAAAAGAACAAGATGGCCAACCCCAGCTGCAAATAACGGATGATATTAGTGCGCCGTTCGAGTGGCTTGATGCCAGTGTAGCTGCTGAGGAAACAAGGCAAGCCTACATTGCTTCGCGCATCGCAGCACATCAAAACAAGCCTTTTGACTTGGCTCATGATTGTTTGCTTCGCGTGCTGGTGGTAAGTAATGGCGATGAGCATCACCTTGCTTTTAATATGCACCATATTGTCTCTGACGGGGCGTCAATGGCGCTACTTGCACAAGAGATAGAGGCTGGCTATTGCAAACACCTAGGCGCACCGTATACACCGCTTCCACCCATTCAGGTGCAATATAGCGATTTTAGCCAGTGGCAGCGAGCACAGCTAACACCAGAGCGTATCGAAGCACCACTGGCGCAACTAAAACAGCAATTTAGCGAATTAGCGCCGTTGCAGTCATTGCCTTGCGATTTTGTCCGTCCTGCGGTGCAGTCGTTAACGGGGAAAGTATATCGCCAAGCGCTTGATACGTCGTTATTTGCGGCGATCTCGACACAGGCGAAGTCGCTCCAGCTCACACCCTTTATGTGGCTACTCAATACCTTTATGTTGTTTATCGCAAGGCTTACGCAATCGCAGCAGGTAGTTGTAGGCACGCCAGAGCTTGGCCGTCATCATCCTGAATTAACACCGTTAATTGGCTTGTTCGTTAACACCTTAGTGATGCAAGCAAAGCTTGAAAGTGATATGCCATTTAGTCAATGGTTGCAGCAACAAAAAGACCTCAACTTAGCGGCGTTTGAATACCGCGATATTCCTTTTGATAAAGTGGTTGAAGCGATTGGCGCTCCACGAGATTTAAGCCACCACCCGCTAGTACAAATATTATTTACACTGGAAATCCGTGATGAGCGTGCTTTTACGCTTCCGGGATTATCGGTTCAAGAAGTGCAAAAAAAGCAGGCGGACAGCATCCCTGTAAAATGCGACTTAGAACTCAATGCGGTGATTGATGAGCAGGCACTTTATTTACATTGGAAGTTTGATAGCCATCTTTACACTGAAGAGACCATCAAACATTGGGCAAATTGCTTTCACACGCTGCTTCAAGCTTGTGTTACTGCCCCTCATACCGCAATTGGTGAACTTGCGTTACTGAACCAAAAACAGCAGCAAGCTTTAATAACGGGCGCGCAATGCCAAGGAGCAATTTGGCCTAAGCAAGACACCATCACCAGTTTATTCATGCGCTACGCCGAGCGCTTTGCCACACGCACTGCCGTGCAAGATAGCACGACTGTGCTGAGTTATCGTGAGCTCAATGATCGAGTCAATGCGCTGGCGATAATGCTGTTACAGAAAGGCGTCACGCCACGAACCATGTTGGTGGTGAGTGTATCGCGCAGCGTTGAGATGATAGTGACCTTGCTGGCAGTGCTTAGAGTTGGTGCTGCCTACGTGCCAGTAGATCCCGACTACCCGCAAGAACGCATTGAGTATATTCTGGGAGACGTGCAAAGCCCATGGCTGCTTTGTGACAACGCTACACAGGCACAGTTTAGTCAGCTTTCATACCAGCTAATTAATGTGTCACAGGCAGACCATCAGGCCAGCCGCGAAGCCCTCAAGCAGCTTGATGCTATTCAGATTGAGCCGCAAGACTTGGCGTATATGATCTATACCTCTGGCACCACAGGGAGACCAAAAGGCGTACAAATTGAGCATCGTCATGTGGTGCGCTTACTTCATGTAGAGCCCAACTTATTCGATTTTAATGAGCAAGATGTTTGGACCTTGTTTCATTCCTTCTGCTTTGATTTCTCTGTGTGGGAGATGTATGGCGCGTTACTCTTTGGTGGTCATCTTGTGGTTGTGGATAAAGCGACTGCGCAAGACACCCAAGCTTTTGCTCAGCTGTTGGTTGATGCCCAGGTTACGGTCTTAAATCAAACACCAAGTGCGTTTTACGCGCTACAAGCCACGCTACTCAACGACAGTCAACTGGCGAGTGAATGTGCAGCGCGGTACGTAATTTTTGGTGGTGAAGCGCTACAGCCGAGTAAGCTACACCCTTGGGCACAGCAGTTACCAAATTGCCAGTTAATCAATATGTATGGCATTACCGAAACCACGGTACATGTTACGTTTAAAGCGCTGGAACCTGCGGATCTGACGCTTGGCACCAGTAATATAGGTCGTGCTATTCCGACCACCAGCTGCTATGTACTTGATGACAAGCAAAGGCTCTTGCCGCAAGGTGCCGTGGGCGAGTTGTACGTAGGGGGAGAGGGGGTTTGTCGGGGGTATTGGCAACGTGACGAGTTAAACGCGACACGCTTTATTCAAAACCCATTTAGTGCAGCACCCGATCAGCGGCTATATCGCTCGGGAGATCTTGTTCGGCTAATGGCCAGCGGTGAGCTGAGCTATGTTGGTCGAATTGACGACCAAGTAAAAGTTCGGGGTTATCGTATTGAATTAGGCGAAATTGAAAACCAGTTGCGCCATCATCCCGAAGTGGCTGAGGTCACTGTGCTGTTAAATCGGCAAGACCCAGAAAATGTCTGGATTTGCGCCTTTGTGGTGTTACACAAACAGGTCGAGTTCGATGACATCACGTTAGTCATGCAGCAGTTTTTAAAACAAAATTTACCCGACCATATGTTGCCTGCCAAAGTGCAAGCGGTGGCAGCTATGCCACTGACCAGCAATGGCAAAGTCGATAAAAAAGCACTACTGCAGCAACTTGATACAAGCGTTAACGAAAACACTTATGAAGCACCGATTGGCGAGCTTGAAACCCAACTTGCAAGCTATTTTGCTGAGATCTTGCAGTGCGAATCAGTTGGTCGCTATGACGACTTTTTTAGACTCGGCGGGCACTCACTACTTGCTGCAAAACTGGCAAATCATATTCGCAAAACGCTGCAAATTGAGTTACCGCTGCAAACGATTTTTACGTACCCTACGGTGCAAGGTTTAGCGACAGCACTTGAAAAGCAAGACACGCAGCTAAGTACAATTGCTGTGGTAGATAAAACCAATGGTGTGGTGCTGTCTTTTGCTCAGCAGCGTTTGTGGACATTAGATCAAATGCAGCAGGGCAGCCAGCAATATCAAATTCAAGCGTTATTGGCGTTTTCAGGAAAGCTTGATCTGAGCGCATTCGAGCAAAGTTGGCAAAAGGTGCTGTCACGGCATCAGGTGTTGCACTCGGCTATTACCAACACCAACGGTCAGCCTAAACAGTACCTTGTGGCTTTGCCTGAGCATTTTGTTACGCTCATTGACGTCTCCACACAATCGCCGCTGTGGCAAAACTTGCTTTGGCAGCGCGCAGTACGAGACGACCAAGCACAGTGCTTTGATCTTAGTAAAGATCTAATGATCCGCGCAACTCTGGTTCGATTTTCATCAGGCTACCATCGCCTTATTGTCAACATGCACCACATTGCTAGTGATGCTCGCTCCATTGAAGTATTAATGCGAGAGCTTACGCAATTTTATGCCCATTGCGCCCAAGGCTGTGAACTTGCCCGTGACTTGATTACGCCACCTGAGGTGCAATACGCGGATTATGCTCATTGGCATCGAGCACAGTGTCAAGGCGCGCAGCAAAGTGCAGACATGAAATTTTGGTCAGCGCACCTTGTTGGTGCGCCACCACTGCATCAATTACCGCTCGATACGCCGCGTGGGCAGGCCATGAATAATAGCGCGCAAGCATTTAATCAGCAGCTAAGCGCAGAGACATGGCAACAGCTACAACAGCATTGCCAGCGCTTGGCAATAACCCCATTTATCTGGTTGCATAGCGCGTATGCGCTGATGCTCGCCAAGTTTAGCCAAGTGGATGATATTGTGATTGGTGCGCCATTTTCAGGGCGGCATCACCCACACGTGGAGCAGTTGATTGGCTTTTTTGTTAATGCCTTGCCTATTCGCGTGAGGGTCGATTGGCAGCAGAATTTCAGCCAACTACTCGATATACAAAAAGAGCAGATTGAACAAGTACATCAACATCAATCTTTGCCCTTTGAGCAGCTCATTGACCATCTTGGTGTTGGCCGAGAGCTGAGTCATCAAAGTGTTTTTCAGTTGAGTTTTGCGTTTAATCCAGAGCCACAGCACACACCAGAGTTTGTAGGCCTTAGCACGGAAGTTTTAACGTCGAAAAACATGCGTGCCAAGTTTGATCTTGAGCTCAGTGCAACAGTAAGTGGGCAAGGGTTGCGATTGCACTGGCTATACAACAGTGGACTATTTGAAAAAGAAACGGTGGCTAGCATTGCTGAGTGTTTTAACCTTGTGATCGCGCAGTTACTCACGCAGCCTGAGTGCCCGCTTGCGGACATAAAACTTTGCAAGGAGCAGCCGCTAGCGGATTATGCGATTTCAGGCAACTCAGCGCCGGAACACTTTGAGCAGTCAGTGCTTGAGCAAATTGAGCGACATATGGCAGAGCCTGCACAAGCTGAGCGAGTTGCGGTAATTGACACAAACTCAAATCAAACCTTGAGTTATGGTGAGCTTAATGAAAGAGCCAAGGCATTGGCGGCGCTGTTATTAAGCGAAGGGCTGCAATCAGAGCAGCCTGTACTTGTAGCGATGACGGGGAGCGCAGATCTCATTGTGGCGATGTTGGCTGTATTAAAAGCGGGTGGATGTTATGTACCTGTTGACCCTCATTACCCTCAAGCGCGAGTCAATTACATTGCCAAAGACTGCGGTGCAGCGCTGGTTTTAACCAAGTGTGAGTTTGCCGCTTGCTTTGAGGTAGCAGAGTCAGATGATAACCACATTGACGCTGAATATCGCTCGCCACATGTTATCTGTGTTGATGACGCTAACGTGCAAGCGCGCCTTGCGGCAATATCAATACCTCAGCAGTTTCCAAAAGTTAAAGCGGAGCAGCTAGCCTATGTGATTTATACCTCTGGCACGACAGGTAACCCCAAAGGCGTAATGATAGCCCACCAAGGGTTGGCGAATTTATGTGGTTGGCACCAGCGAGCCTTTGCAGTGGATAATCATAGTGTTGCAAGTCAAACCGCCAACCCTGCCTTTGACGCGGCAACGTGGGAGATTTGGCCTTATCTATGTGCTGGCGCGAGTTTAGTATGTGTGACAAAAACCGTGCTACAGTCACCGGCCGAATTAACAACCTGCTTCAATACATATCAAGTCACGCATAGTTTTATTGCAACGCCAATCGCTCAAGCGCTGCTCTCCGAGCCTTTGTTTAACCCGCAAAGCTTGCGCTATTTATTGGTGGGTGGCGATAAGCTCGGTGCGCTACAAGCAAAAGAATACGGATTTACCCTAGTCAATAACTATGGACCTACCGAAGCTTCTGTAGTCGCGACCTCAGGCGTGGTTGAGTTTGACGAACAGGTGCCAGATATCGGCTTACCCGTCGACAATAGCCAGCTATTTATTTTAGATCCACAATTGCGCGCTGTGCCTCAGGGGATGATTGGGGAGTTATATATTACCGGAGCGGGACTTGCTAGAGGGTATTTACATCAACCACAGCTTAGCGCTGAGCGTTTTATTGAGCTACAAGCCTCTCCATCGCAAACGGTACGAGCCTATAAAACGGGAGATTTAGTACGCCAGCTTAGCAACGGCCGTATCGCCTATATGGGTCGTAACGATGGACAAGTAAAGCTGCGAGGTTATCGTATTGAGCTGGCCGAAATTGAACAGCAAATTGGGCTGCTATCGGGCGTACAAGAATGCGCGGTTCAGATAACCACAAGTGCGTCAGGGCAACCACAGTTGCAGGCATTTGTGGTGGCAAATATTGAGCCTAAGGAGCTTCAAACCCAGCTAAAGGAAAGGCTACCAAGTTATATAGTGCCAGAGCACTTTGTTATGCTCGAAAAGCTCCCTTTGACGCCGCATGGCAAGGTTGACCATCGTGCCTTGGCAACACTTGGTAAAACGCAACAGACTATCACAGTAACCGAGCCGAGCACGGTCACACCACAGGCTAACAGCATCGTTGCTCAGTTATTGGCGATTTATCGGCAGGTATTAAATACGCCATCTATGACCGCTGAAGACGACTATTTTGCGTTGGGCGGCGACTCTATTTTGAGTATTCAAATCGCCAGTAAAGCCAAAGCACTCAAGTTACCAGTGAGTGCGACTGATGTGTTTACTTACCCCAGTGCTTCGGCGCTTGCAGCAAGACTTACCCAGCAAGATATTCACCTGTCGATAGGTAAAGAAAGGCAGCCACTGGTTGGTAAACTCGATAAGTTACCAATTCAGCATTGGTTTTTTGCTCAGCAATTTGCCAAACCCAGTCATTGGGATCAGAGTGTGTTGGTGAGTGTGGATAAATCCGTCACACCTGCGCAGCTTATGGAGGTTGTAAAATATCTGCTTACCCAGCACGACGCGCTACGCTTGGTGGTTGCGGATGAAAACACCATATTTGTACGTGATAGCATTGATATTCAAAAGGTATTTACGGCGCATACACTTGAGCGTGAGGTATGGCAAGCTGAGCTGAGCGAGTTCAGTGAACAAGTGCAGCAAGGTTTTGCGTTTACTAGCACGCCACTGTTTAAAGCGGTGTTATTTATTACGCCCGACAGCGAAGCCAATAATCGCTTGCTGTTTAGTGCACATCACTTGCTAGTGGATGGTGTCTCTTGGCGGGTATTACTTGAAGATGTGAGCCAGTTACTACAGCAGCAAATAAACAATGTGCCGTTGGAGCTTCCAGCCGCAAGCGCAAATTTGGCTGAACTTGCCGACTTTTATCGTGAACTTGCATCTAATGAGCGCGATTTGCACAAATGGCAGAAGGTGGCTGCGCTGGCTGAAAGCTCACACTTATTGGGCCTAAAAGATACAAGCGCGACTCCAACCATAGTCAAAGCTCGCCACACGTTATCAGCATCGCACACCCGTGCATTATTGGGATCTGCCAACACCAGTTATGGTACGACGGCGCAAGCACTGCTGCTCAGTGCACTTGCCTGGTGTGCGCAAAAGCGTGGTGCAGGCAGTGAAGTGATCATGCTAGAAGGGCATGGCCGCGAGTCACTGACCGAGGCACTGGACAGCAGCCGCACCATCGGCTGGTTAACGGCGCTCTATCCAATGCAGTTGTTTAGTAATGGCAGCCGCTTGCATGATGTGATTTGCAGTATCAAGGCAGAGCTTGAAAGGAGCGCTAAAGTTGCCAGTAGTTATGGTGCAGCTCGGTATTTACACCCAGAGCCAAACGTTCGCTCAGCGCTTAAGATTGATACCCGAGGCTTACTGTTTTTCAACTATTTAGGCCAGCTAGATACAGTTATTGAGCAACAAGGTTTGCTGGGAGATGCTCGTGAGTCGACTGGCACTTTGGTTTCAGAGTCAAACCTCAGCTACTTTGGAGCACAACTAACGGCGGCGGTTGTGGATGGTAAACTGGCGTTAACGCTGGAGTTTGACAGCCAGCGCTTAACATCTGAAGCGGCAGAGCGATTAAGTAAAGAGATACTCGAAAGTCTAATTCAGGTCATCGAGCATTGCCAATCTCAGCCTAAACGTCATTACACAGTCAGTGACTTTGTACTTCTCAGTGGCATTTCTGAGAGGCAGTTGCAGCGCATACTTGGGCAGGTTGAAGGGGAAGTTGAGGATATTTACCCCCTAACGGGTTTACAGCAAGGCATGTGGTTCCACAGTCAAACTGCACGTGAGGCGCACACTCAACGCACGCAGCCTTATATCGAGCAAGCCAGCTTATTGCTACAAGGTTGTGTGGATATCGAGGCGTTGAGTTACGCTTGGCAGCAATTGATTAAACAGCACAGCATATTACGCTCGGCCTTTATGGACGTTGCTGGCGAGCCGCTGCAGCTGGTTTATAAACATGCCGAACTACCGCTGAATCTGGTGCAGAGTGTCGCTATTGCAGATGCGCAATCGCATGTGGTGAAATCACAGGCCGAAGTGGAGCTTGCCGAGCCGCTTAAGCTCTCGCAAGCGCCTTGTATGCGGTTAAGCTTAATCGCTTTTGATGATGGCAATGTTGGAGTGGTGTGGACGTATCATCATCTTATTATGGATGGCTGGTCACTACCGGTATTATTTGCTGAATTAGTGGCATTTTATCAAGCTCGTTGCCAAGGTGAGTTACGCCCCATTGTAGTAGATAATTTCCGCGATCATATCGAATATTTGCATACGCATGTTGACCGCGACGAAGCGTTTTGGCGGGAGTATTTGGGTGGAGTTACCACGCCCACATTACTCAGCGAAAAGGTACTACGTACTGAAAATAAAGCGGCTAGTGTTAAAGAACTTAGTGTGACGTTACCGCAATCGCTGCTAGATGCTGTGACTCGCTTTACAAGCGAGCAAGGACTTACCGTCAATCAGTTTATCCAAGGGCTCTGGGCGTATTGGGTGGCAAGTTGCTGCAACGAACCGTATGCCTTATTTGGTCAAACTATTGCAGGTAGACCTACAGCGCTTAGTAGAATGGCGCAGCGCGTTGGCTTGTATATTAATACGCAAGCGGTTTATGTCGCGATAGATCATAATGCGCGTGTGAAAGATTACCTACAAGCGGTGAAGTCGCAGCTTACGGCATTGGCGCAGCACCCGCATACACCACTGACACAAGCTCATCAGTGGTCGGGTATTGACAACGACAGTCCATTATTTGATTGCTTGTATGTTTTTGA
Organism: Pseudoalteromonas sp. J010; assembly: GCF_003934235.1. NCBI lineage: Bacteria > Pseudomonadati > Pseudomonadota > Gammaproteobacteria > Alteromonadales > Pseudoalteromonadaceae > Pseudoalteromonas > Pseudoalteromonas sp. J010. The sequence continues at coordinate 50,749 of NZ_RDBW01000004.1, forward strand.
AAATTATCCGCAAGATCCGTTACAAAATAGCGCTGAGCTGCCATTCACGGCAATCACTTTGAGTGAAGTTGACGAAACACACTATCCATTGACTTTCGTGGTCGGCGTAGGGGCGGGGTTATCGCTCACGCTGAGCTATCAGCAGCAGTGCTTTGATGAGGTGTTTATCGAGCAAAGCCTTGCGGCGATGCAGCAGCTGATGTTAGCGGCGACACAACAGCCTGAGCAAACACTCGGAGAATTGTCTTGGCAGCCTCAACATATGCAGAATAGCAAGGCACTGTCTCTGCCCACTTTTGCACTGATGCAAGCGGCACCATATCAAACGCCAAGTTTACCTATTCAGCAATTATTTGCACAAATCGCTGCTGAATTTCCTGAGCATATTGCTATTCGTGAATATAGTAGCGTCTCTGAGGAGGCTCACTGTTATCACTATTCACAGCTGGATAAAGACGCCAATCAGCTCGCCCATTACCTTGCATCACGATTAGAGCTAAGTACACCCCCAGTTATTATTGGCCTGTGTTTAGAGGCGAATTATCAGCTTATTGTGGCTATGCTTGCGGTGCTTAAATTGGGCGCGGCTTATCTACCAATTGCACCAACACTACCTGAGTCTCGACGCCGTTTGCTGTTGCAAAATGCCAATGCAGCCATGCTGATTACTAAAACAGAATATTGGCAGGGTAGCTCGGAGCTGGTGGTGCCTCAAGTCGATTTAGATAGTATTCAGGGCGCTTTGGCCGAGCAGTCCAGTCGTTGCTTTACTGCGCCATGCCTGATTGACGACCTCTGTTACGTAATTTATACCTCGGGCACCACGGGCATGCCAAAAGGGGTGATGGTGGAGCATGCCAGTGTCGTTAATTATGTGCAGACTTTAGCTACACAATATGCGATTACGCCAAGCGACAATTACCTGCAATTTGCTAGCATGAGCTTTGATGTGTTTGCGGAAGAAGTCTTTTGTACTTTACTTCGTGGTGCAACCTTGGTGATGGCACCGACGGACGACATGTTAGATCCCAATAAACTGGCGCAATTAAGCCAAGATGCTGAGTTAACACTGATGAGTTTGCCAACGGCGTATTGGCATCAACTTGCAGCAACTTCAGTCACCCTGCCAGATTCGCTGCGGATCATCACCATAGGTGGCGAGCAAATGCAGATTGCCGCGCTCACCGATTGGCAGCAGCGCTACGGCGACCGTATTCGAATAATTAATGCCTATGGCCCAACCGAAGCAACCATTTCGGCAACGCTTAATGATGTCACGCACTTCAGCGGTGCACGCGTGCCAATCGGTCAGCCTATCGCGGGTTTGTCTTTATATTTACTCGATGAACAGCTTCGAGCGGTGGCCACCGGTGTGGAAGGCGATTTATACATTGCGGGTATTGGCCTTGCCAGAGGTTACCTCAATGACGAAGAAAAGACGCAGCAAGCCTTTATTATTGAGTCAAATAGCGGCCAGCGACTTTATAAAACTGGCGATCGCGCTTGCTGTTTAGCCTCAAATGAATTGTTGTATTTAGGCCGTGGTGATGACCAAGTCAAAGTGCGCGGCTACCGTATTGAGCTGGGAGAAATTGAGCGACAACTTCAGCTGCTAGACGGGGTTGCTAATTGCGCTGTGGTGGTGCGCGAAGATGGCAGTAACAACGCGCAACTGGTGGCATTTGTGCAGCCTGCACAGCAGACTGAAGTTAGCGCGGCTTCACTACGGGGGCAACTTGGAGCGGCTTTACCTGCTTACATGATCCCTGAGTTGTTCCAATCAGTTAGCCATCTGCCGCTGACAACCAACGGCAAAGTCGATCGCAAACAGCTCACTACGCTGGCCGGTTCATACACTCTATCGCAATCCCAGCACCAAGAGGCTAAGCAGGAAAGGCTCACCCCACTACAATCGCAATTAGCGCAGCAGTTTTCCCGTCGCTTGCAGGTGGATAGAGTGTACCTTGACGATAACTTCTTCAATTTAGGTGGTCATTCGCTATTAGCGCTGCGTGTAGTGGGTGATATTAATCAGCACCTACAACTCAATTTGCCGCTGTCGGCACTGTTTGAGCATCCAACCGTGCGTGGCCTCAGTCAGCATATACAAGTATTAAGAGAGGGTCTTGGCGAACGCGATGGCAAACCTCAATTGCTTGAAACCTTAGTGTGTTTGCAAGAGGGCGAGCTTGGGTTTACACCTGTGGTGCTGATTGCGGGAGCGGGAGGTTGGCTTATGGCATTTCATGCGTTAGTGAATGGGCTTGATAGCCGTATCCCCGTTTATGGCTTGCAACCAGAGGCGCTTGCCGAGGAGCTTGAGGCGCTAACCTCCATAGAACGCACCGCCGAGTATTATTTCAGTGTATTAGCTGGTGCAGAACTTGGTGAACAAGTGCATTTGGTCGGACATTCTTTTGGCAGCTTTATTGCCTATCAACTTGCCACTTTACTTGAGCAACAAGGTCGAATTGGCTGCTCGTTAACTGTGATTGATACGCCTGTCCCAAGCAATCCAGCGCTTAACTTGGATGAAACGCAAATTGCACAAATGATGCTGGATAATCTGGTGGCATTTTTCCGCCTTAGTGTCTCTGATGCTGAAATCAGTGCTTATCAACAAGGTGATGCAACAGCACGCATTGCTTCTCTCAATCGCTGGATAAAACAAGCTGGATTTAATTTTAGTGATACGCATCTACGTCACTTTCAACAAGTTTTTAGTGCCCAACTGCGAGCAAATATTGAGATGCGGTCTATGCTTAGCGACATCCCAATCTGTGTTGTGAAAACGCAGCAAACGCAAAAATTTGAAGGCCGTCCTGTGAATAAAGACATGGGGTGGCAACCATTTAGTCACTCTCTCTCTTGTTATGAAGTCAAAGGAGATCATTTGTCCTGCTTGCAAGCCGAGCAAGTGGGGCAGTTGGTTAACATAATTGAGCGCAACTATGTGTTGCACTAGCAAAAGTACTTACTTTTAAGGATGGGAAAACAATGGATCACGCACTTTCTTTGGAATTGGATCCGACAACGATTGCAGCAGACCCTCGGATACATGACTTATCTGAGGTTAAACAAAGCGGCATGGCATGGGTGAAAAGTCACGTTCAAGAGGTAAATAATTGGGTTGAGCGAGATGGTTTTGCACTACTGCGTGGCTTAAATATTGTGAGCACAAATCAGTTTAGCACCATACTTGAGACCTTATTTGGTGAGCGTTTAAGCCAGTATATTTATCGTTCTTCTCCTCGTACCGCGTTGAACAACAATATTTATACCACGACTGAGTACCATGCTGATCAAGTGATCCTTCAACATAACGAGAATGCCTATTCCAATGTGTGGCCGATGCGAATGGGGTTCTTTTGTGTGATCCCAGCAACCTCGGGAGGTTGTACCCCCCTTGCTGATAGCCGTGAAGTTTACCGTCATATTCCAGTTGAGCTAAGAGATAAGTTTGAGCGCTTAGGCGTGCAATATGTGCGTAACTACGGTGATATTGACCTACCTTGGCAAGAAGTTTTCCAGACCGAGAGTAAGACAGAGGTTGAGCACTATTGCCAACAAAATGAAATCGAATTTACTTGGCTTGATGATAAAAGGCTACAAACCAAGCAATGGCGTCCAGCGGTCATGCGCCATCCAATTAGTGGTGAAAAGGTGTGGTTTAATCAAGCTCATTTGTTTCATTGCTCAAGCCTAGACAATCAACTCAGTGCGCACATGCGTGACAGTATCGGCAGCGAATTTTTGCCACGCAATGCTTTTTTTGGTGATGGCAGTGAGATTAGCGACCAAGACATTGCCATGATTAACCACGTTTATCGTGACTTGACTTTTGCCTACCCATGGCAAAAAAACGATATTTTGCTATTGGACAATATGCTGTTTACCCATGGCAGAGAGGCCTATACAGGTACTCGAAAAGTGCTAGTTGGCATGGCGAAAATAGCCTCGGCTTAACTGGTTAATATTAATCTTTTCCAGTGGAAGCTGGGCAATAACACTTGTTAGTGGTTACGTGGTTGGCAATGTAAGGAATTTGAACAATGAAATGGCTAATACAACTGCGGCTAAGACTGATGATGCTATTTTGCATCACCCTAGCGCTTGCATCTTGTTTGCAGAAAAAAAGTATCGCGGATAATCACACCATCATGCCGAATCAATTAGAAATGATAGCAGCGGTGGTGAAAGAGTACTGCGATGCAAACCTTTTCTTTGGCACTATTTATATTACGTCAGTTGATAAAGTAATTTACCAGCATCACTGCGGGCCACAAAATATGCAGTATGATGTCGCGAACAGTGTGAAGTCGAAGTATCGCATTGGCTCCAATACCAAAGCGTTTTCGGCCGCTATTCTAATGAAGATGTTAGATGGTAAAGACTTACGGCAGGAAACCATTGGCGACCACTTGCCTTGGTATCCAGATAATCAATGCGCCGATGTGTCATTGCATCACCTACTTACCATGTCATCTGGGATCAATAACTACAGTGACAACGAAGCGGTGTACGACAACTATGGTTGGCGACCCTATTTATATGACTCAAATCTAGACCTTAACGGACCAGAAGACTTTAGTAATCGTTTTTGTACTTGTGGTGCTGAAGCGGGGCAAAGTGGCACTCCCTCGTTCACGCCTGGCAGTAAGTATGAATACAGTAACTGTAACTACTATCTTATTGGTAACATTATCGAGCAGTTAGCGGCGGGTAAACAGGGCAATATTGGTCGTGAGTATTGGTTTGCCAATATTGTTCAAGAGCAAATTCTAAACCCACTTAACATGACTGACAGTGGCTCATATAGCGCGATAGGTGTGTATTCGAATATGACCACAGGTTACATCTACAACCAAAACCAGTATTTACCTCTAGCGAATGGCCGTCCACCAGCTACTGGTGGGCCAGCCCCCTATGAAGATATTTTGGTTAATCCTTACAGTAATCCGCTAGTGCTTTACTCTGCCGGAGATTTATATTCGACCGTAGAGGATATGCACAAGTGGGATCAAGGGTTATATGGTACGCAGATCTTAAGTGATGCCCAAAAACTGGCAGCCTTTGCACCCTATTCCAATACCGGCAGTAGCACAGAGTGTGAATATTATGGTTATGGTTGGTTTGTAACCTATGTCGACCCTAACCAGTATGGCAAAGTAGCAAATTGCCCCGAAAACCCAGCAGACGCTAACCTTAGAATGTATGAAAAGTTTTTACAGTATTCAGGAAGTTACCCCTATTCATGGGTGACTAGTTTTACTCGTTTACTGGAACGAGATCAAAGCATCATGGTGTTTAGCAACTATGTAAAAGAAGGGATTGAGTCAGATTGTATCGCCAAGGAGATCCGTAACATTATCTTCTATAGTGATAAACACCGCACTGAGGAATGTCAGCAAGATTTAAATCAGGCATAACGCGGTGAGAGAAAACATCGAGCTCTGATGCTCGGTTAAACAAATTAATAGAACACCTGTGGTAGGTGGCAACGTTTCGCTCAGCTGTATTTGTGACACTGTGCAAATCCTTGGTTGTTCTTAGGTTTACTTCTTCATGATTAATGAAGGTAGTAAAGCCCATCTTTGAATGAGCATAGCTTGTGAAATTATGGGTGCTAGGGCAAGTGCCGTGTTGGCACTTGGTGGGTTCGACAACTGTTTAAGTAAATCATAGAGGATGAATTATGGCAGTGACAAAAACAGCGAAGGACGACAAGGTAAGCGAAGCGCCAGAACAACAGGAATCACAACTTGTTGCTGATGAGGATAGAGCAGCTGTTGCTCAGCTGATTGTCGACAAATACACCAAATGGTCGTTTGGCTCTGGGTTTATTCCCTTGCCTGCGGTTGATTTAGTGGCGTTGACGGGGATCCAAATGAAGATGATAGGCGAAGTCGCGAAAGTCTATGGTCAATCATATGGAGACAATAAGTTGCGTGGCACAGTAAGCGCATTGATCGGCGGCTCTTTTCCACAAACCTTAGGGGGCGCGGGACTAAGCAGCTTTTTGAAGGCGGTTCCTGTGCTTGGTACGTTAAGCGCAATCGCATTTATGCCTATAGTGTCTGCGGCATCAACACATGCAGTGGGCTCTACGTTTGTTCGACACTTTGAAAATGGCGGTACGCTGATAAACCTGAATTTAGCAAGTATGAAAGGGGATATCGCAGATATTGCAGCTAAGTATCGTGCAAATAAGGGAAATGCGGACGCAACCGCTACAGCGGATAAAGCCACAGTATAACGATACTGGCTGAAATAAACCGGCAGGCAACTGCTGGTTTATTTTCCGTTTGTCGTCAATCACAACTTGGAGCAACTTATGTTAATTGCGTTGTATTTAGTGTTATGTGTTTTAACTGGGTATTGGGGGCGTCACACCTTTGCGGGGCCGGTAGGATTCTTTCTCATCTCATTGATGTTCACGCCTGTTATAGGGTTGATTATTTTACTCGTTGGGCAAAGACGCAAACCATTGGCCGAGCAAGATGAAGAATAGCCATTTCTGTTGTCACGGCTTTAACTAGATATCAATATAACCAGATGTTTTAAAGCGATATTCTTTTGTTTTTGACCTGTGGTTTTTATTTTTAGGGACTATGCTTAATTGCATGCGCGGGCAGTAGCCCAATAACAATAAAAGATAATAATAATGGTATTGTACGAATTAATTCGCCGACATATTCAGATAAAAAAACGGACCTTTTTTGCACTTGGGTGTATTTCTGGTTTGGCTAATGCGCTGGTGCTTGCACTTATCAACAACGTAGCAGCCAATATTTCTGACATAAATAAAGAAAACCACATACTCTATTATCTTGTGTTGTTTTCACTCACTATTGCGATTTATGGTTTGACTCAGCAACGCTTAATGRCCAAGGCTGCACAAATGGTTGAGCGTGCCATAGATAAACTGAGGGTCGATTYATTTGAAAGCATTCGCCACACTGAGTTATCAACACTGGAAAAAGTTGGTAAGGAACGGATTTTCAATACGATAAGTAAAGAACTCCAGACCATATCTCAATCAGCGCAGCTTTTTGTGATCATCGGTCAGTCTATTAGTTTAGTATTCTTCACATCGCTTTATATCGCTTGGCATTCATTTGTAGCCTTTATGGTTATCTCAACACTTATCATGGTGGGTGCCAGTATACACCGCTTAAGAGCGAATGAGATTCAGCGCAACATGCGGATCTCCTTTGACAGTGAAAACCAGCTTATTCAGCGCTTATCTGATTTGCTTGATGGCTTTAAAGAAGTAAAACTGAGTGAGCCAAGAGCAGAAGACTTAGAGCGGGAATATCGTCGCGATTCTAATCGTGCTAGGCGAGCGAAGACAAAAACACAAACTCTGTTTGCAACAGACTTTATTTTGTCACAAATAACGTTTTTTACCGCAACCGGTGCAATGGTTTTTATTGTTCCTATGCTATCCGATGTCTATACAGATGTCGTGATCAAAGTCACTACTGCATCGTTATTTTTAATCGGTCCAATTACCAGCATTGTTGGTGGGATCCCAGTATTCACAACCGCAACCGAGGCGGCACAAAATGTCTTGGCACTAGAGCGTGATCTTAAAACGATAGCAGACCAACAGCATACCGAGAGGCTGAAATCTACCGAAAACCTCACATCATTTAAAGCCATTACTATGCAAGGCGCGTTTTATCAGCACCAGAAGAAATCCAGTGACCGCCCTTTTTCCGTAGGGCCTGTTGATATTACATTCGAGCAAGGGAAAACCACTTTTATTACCGGTGGAAATGGTAGTGGCAAAACCACATTTATTCGTATGCTGACAGGTTTATATGCGCTTCAAGGCGGACAAATTTTATTAAATGGTCAAGCTGTGACTGATGATAATCGGCTCGCATATCGAAGTTTATTCACCGCTGTCTTTGCCGATTTTCATTTGTTCCAGCAGCTCTATGGTATTCGTGATTTGAGTGCTCAAGAAATAGACAAGTGGTTAGACTTTCTGGAGATGCGTGCCAAAGTCAGTATTCAAGAAGGAGCGTTTAGTACCATTGACTTGTCATCAGGGCAGCGAAAGCGATTGGCGCTACTGAGCACTATTTTAGAAAATAGGCCTATTTACATTTTTGATGAGTGGGCGGCAGATCAAGACCCTATCTTTAGACGCAAATTCTACGAACAAGTGTTACCACGCTTAAAGGCTCGTGGTAACACGATTATCGCCATCACTCACGATGATGCTTACTTCCACTTAGCTGATACACACTTAAAAATGGAAGAAGGACAACTATTTACCCATCAAGATAGTGAAAGTAATGGAGTGCTATCATGAATGTTACTATCCCTGAAGATTTTGGTTTATATGCTGTTGGTGGTGTCGTACTGGCACTTATTCTTTCAAACTTGTTTATGCGGGCGTTAAAGCGCCATAAACCCAAATGGCATAAACGCATATTGTCTTGGCGCTTTCGTGCTGGTGTGACGTTACTAATTTTGCTTTTTATCGCCGTTGTTTTGGTCAAAGTTGTCTTTATAAAAATAGATTCAGGGCAGGTGGGAGTGATATGGAAGCGCTTTGGCGGCACGTATGTTGAGCACCCGTTTTATGAAGGGACAGTTTTAGTATACCCATGGGATACGTTGACGATTTATTCCAGCCGCTTCCAAACGACCACCACAGAGATCCATGCTATTACCTCTGAGGGACTGAGGATAAAAATGGAAATAACGGTGCGTTACCGCCCCGTCGTGGAGCATATTCCTTATTTACACAAGTTAGTTGGGGAAGACTATCTAGATGAAATTGTGATCCCAGAAGTTGCATCTGCGGTGCGCATGATTGTTTCTGACTATACCGCCGAGGAAGTATACGCAAATCAACGCTTAAAGATTCAAGATAAGCTGTTAAGCACTGTCCTGAGAGAGGTTCAGTTGCAAGAAAAAACCATACTAAAGCAAGAAAAGAGCGAGATGCAGGGGCATAATTTGGTAAATCTAGACGACATGCTAATTCGCCATGTAGATATTCCAGAAGGGGTGCATAATGCAATTATAGCGAAAGTAAACCAAATGCACTTGTATCAAGAGTACGAAATGCGCTTGGATGTTGCTGAAAAAGAAGCAGAGCGAAAGAAAGTTGAAGCCATGGGGATAGCTGATTTTCAAGAGAAGGTGAGTGGGGGGATCTCTGAAACTTACCTAAGATGGCGCGGCATAGAAGCAACCATTGAATTAGCCAAATCGAACAATGCAAAAGTGGTGGTTATTGGTAGTGGAAAAGATGGGTTACCACTGATTTTAAACACTGAAAATGGGGGAAGTGCTTTACCAGCTTCGGTGCAGCCAGTGGCAGGGGATCCGCAAAACCAAGAACCGCAAACCCCCAATGCTATTACTAAACCAAAATAATACCAATATTCTTAATTAGGTGGTCTATTTTGAGGCGAGAAAACCTTGTCGATAACCCCGCTACCGCGTCCTGTTATCGCCAAGGTACCTACATCCACGAAGGTAAGGCTAAAAATTTGCTATTTAGTTGTTCTAAATAAGAAATTTTTAACGCTATTAGCGTCAGATTTACTCCTTCAAATTGAGCAAGCATTAAGTCAAATTGGTAAAAGAGACCAAAGTGAGCCTCACTGCAATACGGTCGATCATAGCCTATCCTAGCCCTAAGTTAGTTACATTTTGATTCTCACGCACTACACTGTGTTGCGTGAGAAAAGGCAAGGATAATAAAAAATGCAAATTGATTTACACCATGGTATGACATGGGTTGTTGCCCGTGCTGCGGGATTCACTGAACAAGAAGCTGAAATTATTGCTCACGCGTCGCAATATGTAGACGATGCAACAAATTACGGTCATATCGAGTTTGATAACGGGGCTGCCTATGAGCGTATCGCTACCGCACATAAAATGCTTGATTATAAAAACCTCGACAGCCTGAAGAATATGAAAGTGTGGGTGCCTTTTCATTTTTTACCAGGCAATGGAGGGTTGCCCGCAGGACAAAACCCCTCCGGCAGTTTTATTCAAAAACTGGTCTGTAAACCGTATTCATATGTAGCAAAAGACATGATTACTGAATGTATAGCAGATAAGGCAAGGCCATATGGATTACATCGCCTAGGTATTACCTCTCATGTATTCATCGATACATGGGGCCATCAAGGGTTTGCTGGAATACAACATAAAGTCAATAAAGTTAATGAAATAAAAGACTTAAATGGCGAAGCGGAAGAAACATGGAGCGAACGTATCAGCGAATATTTTTCTGATATTTTTCAAGATGATATTCCAAGCCTTGGACATGGGCAGGCACTGTCTCACCCAGATCAGCCGCATCAAGTGTGGAGCTATATCAACGGTTTGGATGAGAAAGTGGTAAGAGATAACCCAAGCGATTTTCTGGTTGCTGCTGATGAGCTGTGCAAAGTCTATCAAGCTTATCGGGGAAAAGAGATAACAGGCTTGGGTGAGTCAGTAAAGCAAGAAATAGCAAAGTGCTTTATTGAATTTAATATGGATGATGGTGAAGTGCGCCACCAATTGTGGCTTGATTCAATCAAAACCGATAGATTTGGCCTAGGTGCATACACACTTACTTATATTGCCAAAGGCGAAGGGTCGTGGAAGCATCAAGCGCTAGGCACGACACGTGCTAAAGGTGATGACGATAGCTATCCATTTCGCCGTGAATTTTTAACTTCTAATTGGAAGTATTTTCATGATGCGGCTAAAAAGCATCGCCTCTGTGTAATTGATGATATTTTGCCCAGATATGGGATTTGTGTCAGCTAAGCTTCCGTAAAGTAAGTGCAGCTAGGCTGCACTATTCTTGTGTTTAAAATAGCTCGGAAGAAAGTTCACGGGATTGTGAGTTTTGGTTAATATGCCAAGTTTCGACGAGGCGAGTTGTACCACCTGAGTTTTTACAAATTAATTCTGTCACCAGTACTTTATAAAAACCACTGTATTTAGCCTCACCCGCAACATTTAAGACATCACTATAAAACCCACCTTGATGTCTTTCATTGAAAAATGTTGGGTTACCACCGACATAATTGGCCTTTCGGCACTGGCCTTGGTGCGAGTTGTTATTAATATTAATCAAGCCGGTATATTGAACATCTGCAAAATACCCAGGACCATTACTCGGCGTTTGCCAATCAGCCACTGTGATTTCACTGTGCCATGCAACGGCGGGAGCCTTAGGTATCTTGTGGTAGACTATCGCTTCTTCACCTGAAGGTAATGTGCAGCTGAGTTTAAGCGACTTTTCTGTTAGCTTATGCTCCGCAGGAATAGGACCAGAAATAAAGGGCGTGTTGAATGTCAGAGGAGCAATCAAATTGCCAGTTTGTGTATTAACCACTTCAAATTGATGGCACTCATCCACTGTTAGGCCACCTGTGAGTGCATTAAAGTACTCAGTTGTACCTGCACGAGCTGAGATAAAATCAACAGGTGCGCCCTGATACTGCGAATGATCTCCTGCACCATCCTGATCATAAAATACCTGAGTAGCAAAAACAGAAGTGGAACTACAAGCCAATACCATCGCAAGTAGTCGAGTGTTGAATGTAACCATAGTTTCTCCTTTACAGTTTTGTTTTTTATTCAGTTCCAATATAAGGTAAATGTAATTACATACAACTTTTTGATTTTTCAGGTTTTAGCAACTATCTAATTACTGCAACTGCAATCTGGATCGATATGTGAAGTGAGTATAAAGGCTTAGAACTTCACTAACGCTAGATGAGTGGAGTTCAAGTGGGTAGAGATTTGAGTTATTAGAGAGGAAGTGGACAGTATGTTGATGTGTGAAATCATTGCTATTCGCCAACATTGAGTAAAAAGCTTTATGCGCTTATGGCTCTTCCAGTGGTAAATTATGAGATGTGAAAGAATCTACTATTTTCTAGCCTCATTTTGGTGTTGTTGAAATGCCGAATATTGTTGCGGGTTAATCATAATTTACCGTTTTAAATTGCAGACTAAGCATTCGCTTTTTTGCAAAAACTATTTTTGATTTGCAGAATGTAGAGCTACCAACGCCTGTTTTTGAGCTTTTTTAATCATGCCGACCGGTGTTTATACATAGTGAGGTGACCAGCACTATGTGAAAAATGCTGTATTTAGCCTCACCCATCATCTTCATTACAAAATCCACACGTAATGTGACTTATAGTCCGTAGACACATTGTCTACATTGATAAATTATCCCTTTAGCATTAGAGGGTTATCATGAACGAAGAAAAAATTCTCCAAGTATTTGGACTACATATTAAAAGCTTGAGGCTAAAGCTAGGCCTTAGTCAAGAGGAGCTTGCTTCTCTGTGTGAGCTTGATAGAACATATATTAGCGGAATAGAGCGGGGCAAAAGAAATATCAGTCTGTTAAACATTTTAAAGCTTGCTGATTCTTTGCAGTCTTCAGCGTCAGAGCTCATGAATTTTAAGAGTAAGGATAATAATGACAAGCCCATATAGTCACTTTGTGGATGAATTAGCAGAAAAGCACGGTGTGAGTAAAACTGGATTATTAAAAAAGTTTCTTGAGTTTAAGACTCGAGCTGTAAGAGGGAATAGCAAATCTAGAAGAAATTGGGCCGCGGTTTATACGATATCCGTGATTTGTGAGGACTATGTGGCTGGACAAAAGAATGGCTCATCTTCCACATCTCTGCTGCGTAGGATTAGACAGAAGCCCTATGGAAGTAAACTTCAAAATCACCATCTGGATAACAGATTAAATGGCGAGTTTAAGAAAAAATACCGAACAGATTTAGAAATCATGGACATAGATGGTGCTAACCGGCAAGTATCAGAAGCTATTTTGGGTGAAGCTGGAGATAAACCTGAAGCCGTGGCTAAATTTGCGGTAGATGTGGTTGCTACATATGCGTCAATTATCGCGAAAATCGAGAATGACTTTTTAACTGAAATTTCATCCGCCAATACCCAGCAAGATATACTAAAAACAATAGTTAAGGCTTTCAATGCCACCTCAGATGCAAGAACTTTTGAAATTGTTTCTTTCGCTATCTTACATTTGTCTTTCAAGAAAATTAAAGCTTCATTCTCCACAAGCTCCGGTGAAATTGAGACTAGCCCATTAATGCTTTATAAAACTGGAAGAACTAACGCTAATGATGGAGGTATCGACTTTGTACTCAAGCCAATAGGAAAGTTTTTTCAAGTTACAGAAGGTATCGATTTCAAAAAGTACTTTTTAGATTTTGATAAGGTGAACCGGTTTCCTCTGAGTTTTGTGGTGAAGACAAGCTTAAGTGTAGATGAAGTACAAAGCCAAATTAGACTTAAGGCCAGCCGGGAAATGGATGAGCTAAAAGTGGAGCTTTATATGTCTTTATTTGAGGATATATATACCTTAAATGAGCTAAGTGATTACCTCCGACAACTTTCTACAGATAACAATTCAATTGAGCAGCTGAAACAAATTATTATCAACTGCTATAAGCTCGAGTTTGGTTTATCTGATTAAAGGGTTTTGCTGTGGCGAAGCACTTGTTTCAGCTTCTTTCTGCCTATTTTTTTTGGATAAATTGTTGGTCTTTCTTTTTTTCTCTTTTGCTAGCTCTTGCTCAGAATAATGGGATGGAAGCTCGAGTCTTCTAATTCCCATTTTCACGTATTCTTCATTGATCTCGATACCAATAAATTTACGATTGAAGCGCTTTGCAACAGCGCCCGTGGTAAAGCTTCCTGAAAACGGATCAAGGACGTAATCCCCTTCGTTTGAAGATGCTTTTACAATACGCTCAAGCAGTGATTCTGGTTTTTGGGTTGGATGATTTTCATACTCATCCATCTTGAACCTAACTCTTGGGAACTCCCAAACATTACCAGGGACTTTTTTCGTATTGTAAGGCTGAGGAGGGTTTTTTCGATAATCTATTAGCTGCCTTTTAGCGCCTGTTTTCGCCTCAACTAAYATATCTTCATGATTGAAAGTATAGTTTTTAGGGTGTTTAGTAAGCATTAATATCGGCTCATACATAGATCCAAAGTATGTCTTTGCTTGAACACCAGAGCTATCATAGCTCCAAATCACTCTGCTTTTTATAGTGAATAGTTTCCGACAGTAAATATCCAAAAAGGGCATATTTTCGGTACTATTCATTAAATAGAATGTTCCATTTGGCTTGAGTACTCTAAAGCAATCATCAATCCATTCGTAACACCATGCAAGAAAATCTTCTTCAGTCCACTTTTCCTTTAAACCATCGAAATCTTTGCCTATGTTATACGGTGGATCTGCGAAAATTAAGTTCACTGATTCGTCAGGAATTGCTTTTAAACCCAGCAGGACATCACCGTGAATAATCTTTTGATTTTCATCTGAAAAAGTTTGATTTATAACATCAAATCGAGCGGCCATTAGAATACTCAAAGGAACATAAAAGCGTGACGCATAGTCTACATTTTAATATATTACATAACAACTGAATTGAATATGGTACATAACGCTAAGGCGTTACCAAGTATAAAAACAGAAAGTGCTATTGATAGTAAACTTAGGGGTGAAATGGTGGCCCCACCTGGACTCGAACCAGGGACCTACCGATTATGAGTCGGGTGCTCTAACCAACTGAGCTATAGGGCCATTTTGTGTTTTTGCGCGTAACATTCGTCCATGAAGCTTGGTTCCGGTCTCGGATTCAACGCTCAGGGTCGCTGCGCTTATATCCCTTTGCTTCCTCGACGTAAACTTTCTTTGAAAGTTTACCCAACTGAGCTAAAGGGCTATTTTGCTTTGTGGTTTAAAGGTAAATCACTGAAAGCGCAGGCAGTATAAAAATTTTTAACAGGCTTGTCACTATTAAAACGAGAAAAAATCGAGATGAATGTACTGATTGCTTAATTATGAAGCAAAGTGGAGTGTGAAGTAGCTTTTGCAGTAGAGATAGAATTAATTTTAGCGTCAGAAAGTTCGTGCTTTTCTCGCTCGTCGAGGAGCGATGGCCGTAAAAATGATTGGCTTAGTTTAGCTTTTTCAAATGTTATGTCGATAGGAACGAACAAGCTTGTTCCTATTAGTATTCTTAAATTTATATTTTTAAGTGGTTACGCAGCCGCTACCGTCTTTCGAAGAAATTTCACTGATCTTTGCAGGGAGTAAGGTGTGAATAGGGTATTACTGTAACGCAGATAAAAGAAGCCGACGCAGTGTCGGCCTCTTTTAGGAGAACGAATTAGGTTATTGGTGCATGCCTAGTTTTTTCTCTAGGTAGTGGATATTCGTACCACCGTTTTGGAAGTTCTCGTCTGATAGAATCTTCTTGTGCAGCGGGGTATTGGTTTTAATCCCGTCAATTACTAGCTCATTCAGTGCGTTTTTAGCGCGAGCAATTGCAACATCACGGTTTTCACCATAAGTGATTAACTTACCGATCATTGAGTCGTAATGTGGTGGTACCGTATAATCCGCGTAGATATGACTGTCCCAGCGGATCCCAAGGCCACCAGCTGGGTGGAAGCGCGTGATCTTACCCGGTGAAGGAATAAAACTGTCAGGGTCTTCAGCGTTAATACGGCACTCAATTGCATGACCTCGGATCACCACGTCATCTTGTGTAATAGAAAGTGGTTGGCCAGCAGCAATCTTAAGTTGCTCCTTGATTAAGTCTACGCCAGTGACCATTTCTGTTACTGGGTGCTCAACCTGAATACGGGTGTTCATTTCAATGAAGTAGAACTCACCATTTTCGTATAAGAATTCAAATGTACCAGCACCGCGATAGCCGATTTCGATACATGCACGAGTACAACGATCACCAATGTATTTACGCATTTCAGCTGTGATCCCTGGTGCAGGTGCTTCTTCCACTACTTTTTGGTGACGACGCTGCATTGAACAGTCACGCTCACCTAAATGGATTGCATTGCCTTGACCGTCAGCCAGTACTTGTACTTCGATGTGGCGTGGGTTTTCTAGGAATTTTTCCATGTAAACCATACCATTGCCAAAGAATTGCTTGGCTTCTTGTTGCGTCAACGCAATTGAGTCAACCAGCTCTTTTTCGCTACGCACGACACGCATACCACGACCACCACCGCCGCCTGCGGCTTTGATGATAACGGGGTAACCAATACGCTTGGCAATCTGCATGTTGCGATCGTTATCTTCGGTTAACGGGCCATCAGAACCTGGCACGCAAGGAACACCCGCTTTTCTCATGGCTTCAATAGCAGAAACTTTATCACCCATTAAGCGAATCGTGTCGCCTTTTGGACCGATAAAAATAAAGCCACTTTGCTCAACTTGGTCGGCAAAGTCTGCATTTTCAGAGAGAAAACCGTAACCTGGGTGAATAGCAACGGCGTCAGTTACTTCTGCAGCTGCAATAATACGCGGAATATCAAGGTAGCTTTCACTTGCTGCTGGTTTGCCGATACAAATGGTTTCATCCGCAAGAAGAACGTGTTTTAGGTCTCGATCGGCTGTTGAGTGTACAGCAACCGTCTTAATACCTAGCTCCTTGCAGGCACGCAATACACGAAGGGCAATTTCACCTCGGTTTGCAATGACTACTTTATCTAACATAACGTTGACCTTCTGCGTAATTATTCGATGATGAATAGCGGTTGGTCGAATTCTACTGGCTCACCGTTTTCAATTAAGATTGCTTTAACCACACCAGCTTTGTCTGATTCGATTTGGTTCATCATCTTCATTGCTTCAACGATACAAAGCGTGTCACCAACATTTACTTTTGAACCTACTTCTACGTATGCTGCTGCTGTTGGAGATGAAGCTGAATAGAAAGTACCAACCATAGGTGACTTAACTTGGTGACCTGCTGGAGCTGCACTTTCTGGCGCTGCCGCTTCAGCAGCAGGTGCTGCAACAGGAGCTGCTGGTGCTGGTGCTGGTGCTGGTGCCGCAGGTGCTGCCATGTACTGTTGAGGTTGAGCGTAAACTGGTGCATTACTGTGGCGATTAATACGTACTGATTCTTCACCTTCTGTAATTTCTAGTTCTGCAATACCTGATTCTTCTACTAGTTCGATAAGTTTTTTGATCTTGCGAATATCCATACAATGACCCGCCTGTTAGTTAATTTGAGTTATTTTGTTTTCGCAGTTGCGCCAGTGCAGCATCGAGTGCTGCGCGATAGCCCAACGCGCCTAATCCACATATCACACCTTCCGCCACGTCAGAAAAATAAGACTTGCGGCGAAATGGTTCTCTTTTGTGTACATTTGTGATGTGCACTTCATAAAAGGGAATGTCTACACTGAGTAAGGCATCTCTAAGCGCAATGCTAGTATGTGTGAATGCGGCAGGATTGATAATAATCGCATCGCATTGTCCATACTGTGCATGAATGGCCTCAATAAGCTCTGCTTCACTGTTACTTTGAATGTGTGACAACTCTACTTGCTGATTTTGTGCATAGTCAGTGAGCGCATCGACAATCTCATTGAGTGTCTGCATACCATAGGTGCTGGTTTCACGACGACCTAACATATTTAAATTAGGTCCGTTTACTAATAAAATCTTTAATTTTGCAGACATTTTACGTGAACTTCCTTTAAGTAAAGCGTTAGACAAAAAATTGTACTGTATGGCTTGTTAACTTATGCCTAATTTCAGCAAATAGCAAATATTTCTCTATTTCGTCGAGTATTATAGAGAGTTCGCGGTAAATAGCAGCAAAATACTGGTCTAATGAGAAGGGTAAGGGAGCAAGGTAGCTTGCTCCCAAAATGGCTACTTTGCGTCCTGCTTAGCCTTGTCTAGGTGAGCTGCAAAGTCTTTTGCATCTAAAAAGCCGGTGACGCGATGTGCTGGCATCTCGTTGCCTTGGCTATCAAAAATTAAAATGGTGGGTAAGCCAAATACCGTAAACGCTTCCATGATCTCTTGGGTATTATCATTGGCTTTGGTTAAGTCGAGTTTTAATAACTCGTAGTCTTTAAACTGTGCTTGTACCTCGGGAGTTGGGAAGGTGTACTTCTCGAACTCTTTACAGGCCACACACCAATCAGCATATAAATCCACAATTGGCACTTTACCTTTAGCATTAGCCTCTGCAATGGCTACTTCAAGCGCAGCTAGGTCTGGCAGTAATTTAAACTTTTTTTCTGCCGATGCGGCTTCAGTTTGAGTGGTTACTGCATTAACTACTGGCTTAGGTGCTGGAAAAAAGCTGCTTTTTAAGGCAAATAAGCCAACGATAAACAAAGTGATAGCAAAACCCCACAGAGTAGTTTTACCTTTACTCGTTTGCAATTGGCTTTGCCAGTAATGTAAGTAAAGTGCTGTTGCAACGGCAAGGCCACCAGCCAAAGCAATGATCACGGTAGCATCAAGGATGCGCTCTAGCAGGATGAGTGGTACAAATAGCATCACAAAACCAAATAGCGTCTTGACCTGATCCATCCAGCCTCCTGCTTTTGGAAGTAACTTACCACCAGAAGTACCTAGCAATAATAGCGGTAAGCCCATGCCCAAACTCAGTGCATAGAGTGTTAGCGCACCGACAACATAATCGCCACTTTGCGCGACAAACAGGAGAGCACCAGACAAAGGTGCGGTGGTACAAGGTGATGCAATAAGGCCCGATAAGACACCCATTACAAACACACCCCAATAATTGCCGCCTTTTTGTTTGTTACTGAGCTGGGTGAGTTTATCCATCATGCTGCTTGGTAGGCGGATCTCGTATAGCCCAAACATTGATAGCGCGAGTGCGACGAACAAGATACTAAAGCTGATAAGTACCGCAGGATGCTGCAAGTAGCCTTGAATTTGGCCACCAAAGTAAGCAACAACAAGGCCAAGTGCGGCATAGGTAACGGCCATGCCTTGTACATAAACAAAAGATAAACTGAACGCTTTTTTAGTTGAAAGCCCCTGTTGACCTGCGATTAAGCTCGACAAAATAGGGAACATGGGGAACACACAGGGAGTAAATGCAAGCCCAACACCAAGACCAAAGAACGTCAAAATATTTGCAAGCAAGCTGCGCTGCATTAATTGCTCAGTAAAAGACAAATTGTCGTCATCCACAGGACGGCTTGTGTTTTGAATCTCAGCGTCTGTCTCTGGAGCTTTGTTTGATGTGGCTTTTGGCTGTTCTCCTGCAATCGTGCTTAACGGCACTTCAACGATTTCTGGTGGGTAACAAAGCCCAGCTTCTGCGCAGCCTTGATAGCGGATTTTTACAACCGCTCCAGGTTGAATATTATCGAGTTTAGAAATAACAGATAAATGATTGAAAAAGACTTCAGTGCGGCCAAAAAACTCATCCTCAATCATCACGCCTTTTTCTAACTCTGGCACTTTGATGTCGGCTTGTTTGGCGATGATTTGCAGATTTTTCTTATACAAGTAATAGCCATCAGCGATGTCCCAACCGACAAACAGTGTTTTTCCTTGTTGGTCAAAATCAAACTTAAATGCTTCGTTTACAGGTAAAAAGGTTTGTTGCTTTGGCGCTAACAAGCTGTCTAGCACAGCATTATTTGCCTGTGCTGGAAGCCATATTAACAGCGAAAAAAGAACTACTAAGAGTCGCATTACAATAGTACCTCGTCCATCCATTTAAAGTAAGCTAGGTTGCCACTAGTAACATCCACAACTTGAATTTCAGGGACATCATAGCTGTGAAGATCACGAATAGCAGCCATCACTTGCTCTAGTTTTTCGGATTTTGTCTTAATTAACAGCTTGGTTTCGCGCGCGTGCTCCACCTGACCTTCCCAAACATAAATAGATTCTATTTCTGGGATTAGGTTCACACACGCTGCGAGTTTTTGCTCTACAAGTTGCGCTGCAATTTTACGTGCTTCGGTAACGGATCCGCATGTAGATAAGACGAGTTTATATCTTATACCCATAGCTATTTCCATTTTAGGGTTGGTAATGGCATCTTAGCGGATAGCGCCTCTTTTCTAAAGCGTCTAACTTGCATCGCTTGAATTAAGACCTTAGCACCCATATTTATCTTTCGTAGATTTGGAGAAAGTATGTTTAGATTCTTATTTATTTTATTTATTGCCATTCCGATTATTGAAATTGCGTTGCTGATCCAAGTCAGCGAGGTAATAGGCGGCTTTGCGACGATTGCCCTTGTGATAGCAACCGCCATTCTAGGTGCGAGACTTGTCAAACAGCAAGGCTTGGGAGCCTACGTTAATGTTCAACAGCAGATGTCCCGAGGACAGTTGCCTGCTCAAGATTTGTTTACCGGCTTGTGTGTGATCATCGCTGGTGTTTTGTTAATGACGCCTGGGATCATGACCGACGTACTAGGGTTTTTACTGCTAACGCCCGCAGTTAGAAAAAAGCTGGCGCAGTCACTGCTGGCCCATGCCACCGTAAAAGTGCAAACAGGCATGCACTCAGGTCAGTCACCGTTTGCTAATCAATCACACGAAGAACGTGCGGAACAGCAGGAAGAAATTAGAGATCCATTTAAAAATCAATCGGGTAGAAATTCTTCAACAACGATTGAAGGTGAATACGAAAGAAAAGACTAAAATTTTTTAGTTTTTTCTCTTGGGTTTTAATTTGCCCATCCCCATAAATGAAAGCAATTAAAATTGCGTGTGTTAACCACAACCTGTGGATGTAACACCGCCTTAAAAAAGCATTATTTCTGTCATTGTTCAGAAACTGTTAGGAGAACTATATAAATGAACATTCGTCCTTTACATGATCGCGTCATTGTTAAGCGTCTTGAAG
The DNA here is from genome assembly GCF_003934235.1 of Pseudoalteromonas sp. J010. NCBI lineage: Bacteria > Pseudomonadati > Pseudomonadota > Gammaproteobacteria > Alteromonadales > Pseudoalteromonadaceae > Pseudoalteromonas > Pseudoalteromonas sp. J010. The sequence goes on from NZ_RDBW01000004.1 coordinate 71,465, forward strand.
AAGAAACAAAGTCAGCTGGCGGCATTGTGTTAACCGGTTCTGCGGCTGAAAAGTCTTCACGTGGTGAAGTGGTTGCAGTAGGCAACGGCCGCGTGTTGGACAATGGTGAAACTAAAGCATTACAAGTAAAAGCGGGCGACACAGTGTTGTTCGGCTCTTACATCGAAAAGACTGAAAAGATCGAAGGTCAAGAGTACTTGATCATGCGTGAAGATAACATCTTAGGCATCGTAGAATAATTAATACTTTTTAGTTTAATCGACAACAGAATTTAAGAGGAATTTATAACATGGCAGCTAAAGAAGTTCGTTTTGCAGGTGACGCTCGTACAAAAATGCTTAAAGGCGTAAACGTACTAGCAGACGCAGTAAAAGTAACACTAGGTCCAAAAGGCCGTAACGTTGTTTTAGAAAAATCATTCGGCGCACCAACTATCACCAAAGACGGTGTATCTGTTGCAAAAGAGATTGAACTTGAAGACAAGTTCGAAAACATGGGCGCACAGATGGTTAAAGAAGTTGCGTCTAAAGCAAATGACGCAGCGGGTGACGGTACAACTACTGCGACTGTTCTTGCTCAAGCTATCGTTAATGAGGGTCTTAAGTCAGTTGCTGCTGGTATGAACCCAATGGACCTTAAGCGTGGTATCGACAAAGCAGTTATCGCTGCAGTTGAAGAGTTAAAAACGCTTTCAGTACCTTGTTCAGACGCAAAAGCGATTGCACAGGTTGGTACTATTTCAGCTAACTCTGACAAAGAGATTGGTGACATCATTGCTGAAGCAATGGAAAAAGTAGGTCGTGAGTCTGGTGTTATCACTGTAGAAGAAGGCCAATCACTACAGAATGAATTAGATGTAGTTGAAGGTATGCAGTTTGACCGTGGTTACCTATCACCATATTTCATCAACAACGCTGAAAAAGGCCAAGTTGAGCTAGATAACCCACATATCCTGCTTGTAGACAAGAAGGTTTCAAACATTCGTGAACTTCTGCCTACACTAGAAGCAGTTGCTAAAACAAGCAAGCCGCTACTAATCATTGCAGAAGACCTTGAAGGTGAAGCGCTGGCAACTCTGGTTGTAAACAACATGCGTGGTATCGTGAAAGTTGCTGCTGTTAAAGCGCCTGGCTTTGGTGATCGCCGTAAAGCGATGCTACAAGACATCGCTATTCTAACTGGTGGTACAGTTATCTCTGAGGAGATTGGTCTTGAGCTTGAGAAAGCTACGGTTGAAGACTTAGGTACAGCTAAGCGCGTGGTTATCACTAAAGATGATACAACTATCATCGACGGTGCCGGCGAGCAAGAAGCTATCGATGGTCGTGTATCACAGATCAAAGCACAAATTGAAGAAGCAACTTCTGACTACGACAAAGAGAAGCTACAAGAGCGCATGGCAAAACTTGCTGGCGGTGTTGCAGTAATCAAAGTTGGCGCAGCAACTGAAGTTGAAATGAAAGAGAAGAAAGACCGCGTAGAAGATGCACTACACGCAACTCGCGCAGCAGTTGAAGAAGGCGTAGTACCTGGTGGTGGTGTTGCACTAGTTCGTGTAGCAAGCAAGATTGAGTCGCTAACTGGTGACAACGAAGACCAGAACCACGGTATTAAAGTGGCACTTCGTGCGATGGAAGCACCACTTCGTCAAATCGTTTCAAACGCAGGTGACGAAGCATCAGTTGTTGTTAATGCAGTTAAAGGCGGTGAAGGTAACTACGGTTACAACGCTGCAACTGGCGAGTACAGCGACATGATTGAAATGGGTATCCTAGACCCAACTAAAGTAACGCGTTCTGCACTACAGTTCGCAGCATCAGTAGCTGGTCTTATGATCACTACAGAAGCTATGGTTGCTGAAATCCCGAAAGAAGAGCCAGCTGCTCCAGATATGGGCGGCATGGGCGGCATGGGTGGTATGGGCGGCATGATGTAATGCGACGAGAGTCGTCTTGTGCTAGTGTAACTTACTGATTAGTAGCATAATTGGCAGGTTGCACTCCCTTGTTTGAGCGTTGACAAAGCGCTCAACACCCCGTGTTCAGAGTTATCTGAGCCTTTAGAACACCAAAGGTCTACATGTTTATATAGGTGTTCGAGTTGAGCAATTACAGGATGTTATTGAACCAACTGACCTAGTTTCAAAATTAAGCTAACCTCTTGAAGAGGTTAGCTCTTTTCAAAACTAAAGTTGCACAGCACTTTATTGCTTAGGTTGCTACTTCAATAACAGCGCAGCGATATAAATTTTCTTTATAATTGCCTGACATACTTCATCTGCGATAAGGCTTGTGATTAAGTTAGCAGTAGCCAGGAATCGCACGATGAGGGTAACTTTATAGTGCAAAACTTACTAGCAATGTACCTCTATAACAGGCATCCTTTTCTGTGAGAATAAGGTGGTTTTGTTGAACGGCTAACCGGAACAAGGCTAGGTGGGCGAGTATAGTTAACGTAGGTGAACCACTGCAAACAACGTCAACCGCAATAAGTGAAATATTATTGTTACGATTAAACCAAAATGTATTTTTTCATCGGAGAATAGGTTGATAAAACACCATCGATGGATAAGTAGAGTTTAACCCAGTCGTCATCAAAGATATAGAAAGGCTGCCTGCTTTACTGGATAAGTGGGTAAAGGATGTCCGGCCGAATGAAGGCCTAATTGGAACCTACTGGACTGGGAGCTAGCCTTGGAACAAGCTTGTAGTTTCCTATTTTTGAAATTCTTGTCCCAAGTTAGTGTTAGTTATTTTGACTCTATTATCGAGCTTGAAAAATAAGTTTTAAATACCCTCAAGCTATAAAGCCAAATTAAAATAGTGAGATAAGGACAATAGAGTTTTCTGGGTTACTTTAGGAGTGAAGATTATGAAAAAGGTATTTATTTTTAATAAAAAGAAAAGCTGGTTTCATAGAGAACCGGATCTAGATGAACTAAATTTACAACTTAAAGAGTTACAAGATCAGGGTATCGAAGTTGATTCGATTACCCCCACCGTTAACTTATTAGGCAATATAATTTCGTACGTAATTATTCTGTCTTACCATCCCGACAAAATTACACTCTAGGCTCCTCGCTTCAAAACCCAGCTTCGGCTGGGTTTTTGCTTTTGAGCAATACAAGATATGTATTTAATACCAATCAAACTTAATACTTGCTCAATTTGAAGAAGTAAATCTGACGCTAAAAATTTCTTATTTAGAGCAACTAAACAGCAAAATTTTTGCCTTGCCTTGCCTTGCCTATGCGGATGCAAGTGCCTTAGCGATATCAGGACGCGGTCGCAGGGTTATCGACAAGGTTTTCTCGTCTTAAAATAGACTACTTAATTAAGATAATTAGCATAACTTTACTCGACAAAACTGAGAATATTTACCAATAACGTCGGTCTTACTATTATATTGATGAAAATGTAGCTAATTGTCACACTGCGTAAAAGGGTGTGATCCTGCTTTACTTCGTATTGATAAAGAGTAAGGTGGTGATAGAGCTTGAAGGAGATCTAAAGATGAAATTACCAATGACATTAGTTGCCCTGTTTCTGACACCATTATTTGTAAATGCAGGTGAAGTTTCGGTGACTTGGAAAGACTTTAAAGAGTACCGTGATGTGCGCCCAGGTAATGAAACACGTGGGTCCTTTTATGAGCGTGTGGAGAAGCAATTTACCAAGCATATGGAGGAGTTAGCTGAGCAGTTGCCGGAAGGTTATAAACTAGCTGTTAGCTTCGATGAAATAGACCTAGCTGGTGATGTACATTATGGAATATCAGATATTCGTGTGATAAAGCCGATCCATTTTCCGCGTTTAGAAATTAGCTACCAGCTAACGGATCAAGCAGGTAAAACTATTGCACAAGAAAACGCAGTAAAATTAAAAGACATGTCGTTTATGGATAGAATCAAACGCGGCTTAGATGAATCTTTTTATTATGAGAAGCGTTTGTTGACAGAATGGTTTGAAGACGACCTGATGAAAAAAGTGAGTTTATAAACGAACTTTAGGCGTTCTGTTTAGATAAGGTTGCACGCAGCGTTTTGGCTGCGTGTTTACGTATAGTGTTATTTAAAAGTCGCGAGTAGCTGCAATAGAGATTGGAGCTTTTTAACCACCAACGCCAGTTTTTGCTCGTCAATTTCTTCAGTTTTAGATAGACCTTCAACATCGGCTGCAACATCCAAAACATATGGCTTAAAGCGCTTAGCTTCAAACGTAAATCCCGCTTCTTCTGTAAATAGTGCTTTAAACTTACCGTGGCCTTGCTGTTGCAAGTCATCAAGCTTTTTATCCGCATCTAGTGCTTGGCGGTATACGATCTTGAGGTTTTCATTGAGTTTTTCGATAACGGCTTGCATGGTCAGTCCTAATCGCCCTACTAAAAGCGCTTATTTTAAGGGTTTCATTTACAAATGTCAGGTGTAAATCTACTCTTTTAAAGGTAGTAAAAAGGGATTGGAAATTTATCTCAAAATTTACCCTAAAGGTTTAGCTTTGTATGCCGATACCTTATCTGATCCATCAAAAAGTTAGGTAATCACTTATGAATATTTCCGGAAGTAACCTACCTGCTATGTCTGGAGCGAGTCAAAGTGGCGAAGTATACAGCGCTGCATTGGCAAAAAAGCAACAGAAAGCAGATGGACAAGCCGCGCTTGCTTTAATTGAATCTGCGGGTAACAGTGCTGCTGCACAAACACCTGCTAAATCAGTAACTGCAACGTTAGGCAACAACATCAACACATACGCTTAATTGCTATGGGTTGATGGCACGTTGTCTTCGGTTGTCCGATAGCTATGTGCAAAAGCAATCGGTGCTAGGGTCATTAGCACCGATTTTTTGCGCTCTTAACCGAGTAAATCTAGGTCAACCGGCGTTTTACTTGGCTGACCGCCAATCTCTCGCACTAATTTAGGCACTAAAAATCCTGGCAGCGTTTCTAAAAGCTCAGCCATAAGGGCTTTGGCTTCTGCTTCTTCAACATCGAAGTGGCTAGCCCCTTCTACTTTATCAAGCAAATGCAAATAATAAGGCAGTATATCCGCATCGAATAAGGCTTCACTCAATTGGGCTTGAGTTGCAGCATCGTTGTTAATTCCCTTGAGCAGTACAGCTTGGTTCAGTAAAGTCACATTTGCTTGTTTTAGCTGTTTCATTGCGGCTTTAAAGTGTTCGTCAATTTCATTCGGGTGGTTGATATGGTTAACCAAAATCACCTTTAAATGACTCTGTGCTAAACGTTGGCATAATGCCTCGGTTATTCTCGTTGGGATCACCACTGGTAGGCGGCTATGAATACGCAAACGTTTGATTTGTGGTATCGTCTCTAATTGTTCTAACACCCAAGCTATCATGTCGTCTTTGGCCATCAGCGGATCACCGCCGCTTAAGATCACCTCATTGATTTCAGGGTGGGTGCGTAGGTAATCAAACACTGGGGCTAAGGTGCGTTTATTGACCTGATTATCTTGATAAGGAAAGTGGCGTCGAAAGCAGTAACGGCAGTTGACCGCACAGCCGGTTTTGAGCATGAGTAATACTCGAGAGCGATACTTATGTAGCAGCCCCGGCACTGGTGCGTCTTGCTCTTCGAGTGGATCTTTACTAAATCCCGCTTCAGTTAAATATTCCTGATGTACCGGCAGCACTTGTAATAGCAAAGGATCGTAACGATCTCCGTGGCGTATTTTATCAATAAATGGGCGTGGTACTCGCATAGGAAACAAGCGCTTAGCTGCAAAGTCTCGTGCGTCAAAATGGTCTTGCAACCCTAGGATGTTAAGTAGCTCCTGTGGGTCAGTGACAACATTTGCTAATTCTTTTTGCCAGTTAGTCTGCAAATTTACTTCATTTATTTGTATCATTAGCAGGTTAATTACTCGAATATACGTAGATTAGAGGATACGATGGCGAATTATAGCACCAACGAGTTCAAGGGCGGTCTAAAAATTATGATCGATGGCGAGCCTTGTTCTATCTTAGAAAATGAAATGGTCAAGCCTGGCAAAGGACAAGCGTTTAACCGCGTTAAGATCCGCAAGCTTATCTCAGGTAAAGTATTAGAAAAAACATTTAAGTCYGGTGATTCAGTTGAAGGTGCAGACGTAATAGACACAGATCTTGCTTACCTATATACAGATGGTGAGTTCTGGCACTTTATGAATAACGACACGTTTGAACAAATCGCTGCGGATGAAAAAGCGGTAGGCGAGAACGTAAAATGGCTCGTTGAAAATGACGTTTGTACTATTACGCTTTGGAACGGCAACCCAATTGCTGTAACGCCGCCAAATTTTGTTGAGCTTGAAATCACCGAAACGGATCCTGGCCTGAAAGGTGATACCGCAGGTACTGGTGGTAAGCCTGCTACATTGAGCACAGGTGCTGTTGTACGCGTTCCTTTGTTTGTTCAAATTGGTGAAGTGATTAAAGTTGACACGCGCAGTGGCGAATACGTTAGCCGCGTAAAATAAATATCACATCAACCTATGTTGTTACACCATTTGTTTTAATACTTTCTTAATTTGAAAGAGTGATAAGCTGCAAAGAGTTGCCTTAATGGTAATAAAATGTGCTAGCTGCGCTATCAACAAGGCTTGTTGGTCTTTAAGTAAAGCGCTATATAAGACAAATAGGCATTGATAAATCCCAGCATTAGCTGGGATTTTTTTGGAGTAGAAATAATGGTAAATGATTGGCAGCCGAGCGCAAGCATAGAAACGCTAAGACATAGAGCCGCGATTTTAGCGAAAATACGGCAGTTTTTCGCAGCCCGAGAGGTAATGGAGGTAGAAACCCCAAGCCTCTCGCAGGCCTCAGTAACCGATCCCCATTTAGATACTTTCCATACACGTTTTGTTGGCCCAAATCATAGCCAAGGGTTGCCACTGTACTTACAAACGTCTCCAGAGTATGCCATGAAAAGGTTATTGGCAGCTGGAAGTGGCTCTATTTTTCAGCTTGGTAAAGCATTTCGTAATGAAGAGTCTGGTCGTCATCATAATCCAGAGTTCACTATGCTTGAGTATTATCAGGTGGGCTATGATGAATTTGAGCTAATGGCTGAATTAGATGAATTGATGCAGTATTTACTAGACTGTCCGGCAAGTGAGTCAATCAGCTATCAGCAGGCGTTTATTACCTACCTTGGGCTTGACCCACTAGCTATCTCTTTAAGCGACTTAAAAAAGCATGCCGAGCAGCGTGGTTATGGTGATATAGCCGCGATTGAGAATAACCCAGATACATTGCTACAGTTGTTGTTCTGTATGGAGATTGAGCCGCAAATTGGCCAACGTGTTCCGTGTTTTGTATATAATTTTCCGGCATCACAAGCAGCGCTTGCCAAGCTCAACCCGAAAGATAATCGAGTTGCTGGGCGCTTTGAGCTGTATTATCAAAATATGGAATTGGCAAATGGTTTTAATGAGTTAACCGACGCAGCCGAGCAGCGTGCCCGTTTTATGCAAGATAATCAGCTAAGAGCAGAAATGGGGCTTGATGCTGTTCCTGTCGATGAGCGTCTACTCGCAGCTCTTGATGCAGGCATTCCTGATTGTGCCGGCGTTGCGGTGGGAGTAGATAGATTGGTAATGCTCGCACTAAACAAAACGACCATAAGTGAAGTAATCAGTTTTGATGTTTCGCGGGCTTAACGCACCGCGAAACAGCTGGGGTAAGAGCAAATAGTGATCCTAAGTTTAGGCTATTTATGTGAAACAAACCGTTTCAGCTCTTTTTGGGTTGTTTCTGTAAGTTTTTGGGCGCTTTGACATTCAGCCAATGCACTATCTATTTGCGATTTTGAGTGCTGCCCCAGTTCAACAATTTGCTGCACAGCTTGATGGGTGTGCTTTTGTGTCTCTTCCAGTTGGTGCACTGCGCTGACAATTTCTTCCAATTGTGCTTGATTGCGTTCAAAATCATCACTCATTGAGATAAAGCCATTGGATGTCTCACTAATGGCTTTCTCGGCAGAAACCGAGTGTGAAATAAGTTGTTCTGATTCTTGATTGGTTTCGCCAACAAGTACGTTCATCTTATTGATAAAGTCACTAATTTGGCGTGTGGCGTCATTTACTTTGACGGAGAGTGCTCTTACCTCATCGGCAACCACGGCAAACCCTCGACCTGCTTCTCCTGCTCGGGCAGCTTCAATCGCGGCGTTGAGCGCAAGTAAATTAGTCTGATCTGAAAACTCTTCAACCATTTTTAGGATACTGCGGATATTTTCGCTGTTCTCTTTTAGCCCCAGCACCGTCGATGAAAAGTTACCAAGCAGTGTGGTGATTTGTTTTACTTCAGCTACCAATTTAGTGACGGTTTGTGATGAGCCTCTCACGAAGTGCAGGCTCTCTGTATTGGCCTGATATACTTGATCCGTATTGTGAACAATGCTTTGTAAGCTATGGCTAACCTGATCAGAGGCTGCAATGATGGTATCGCCCTGACTTAACTGCTGCTGACCGTAGCTTGCGGTACTTTGCATTGATGCTGTGACATCATGGTTGCTTTGGGTTGCAGCAGCAGCACTTTGATAGGTCTTTTCTAATAGTTCGCTTAAATGAGTGGTAAAAGAATTGTATTGCTCGCTGAGATCTCTAAATTCGTCAAATGTAAACTGAGGCAATTTGGCATCTAAATTACCATCTTGGCGGTTAATTCGCTCTAATGACTCTTTCATTGCTTGTACTGGGCGGACAATTAAAAAGCGCATGTAGAACACAGTAAAACCAAATGCTGCAATAATCACAATAGCTAGCAGCCAGAATGCGGCCAGACTGGCATCGGCGCTCACCAGCTCAGAATACAGCCAAATCAAGCTAATTATTTGAAAAAGCAGTAAAAACCCTAGGTTACCAACAATTTTACGAGTGAGTGTGAAGAAAAAGGTTTCTTCGATAAAATTATAAATGCGCATATATAAACTCATATTGGGCTCATCATTGTGCCACTTTATTTGTCTCAGTATAGATGAGCTAAATGGAATAACAATGCTAAAGCGATCAACTAGTTACTCTTTTGGAGTGGCATAAGCACCAATCCGTTGTAAATACATTTTTGTCTGGCATGGGTAATTGGTAAAAATACCATCTACACCATAATCAATCATCATATCTATGTCTTGTTGTTTATCGACCGTATAGGCAAATACCTTAAGGCCTCTAGACTTTGCATCCAACACATACTCATGGTTGATAAAATTCTTGTCCATATGAATGCTGTAAGCATGCAGTGATCCGGCAAATTGCGCATAGTGGATTGGAATAGAAGCGGTCAGTGCGCCAATTCTCACCCAAGGCAACTTTTGCTTCAACCATAGCAGTTGATGATGATCGAATGATGAAATGAGCAATTGCTCACGGTTGATAATACCCTGTTGAATATGCGCTTCAATGTAGGAAACAAATTTATCCAAACCAAAAGTATGCTTAAGCTCTAAATTAATATCAGTTCGCGTACCAATGGTAGTAAACACTTGTTGCAAAGTGGGAATTTTTTGTCCTTTACCCGCATCCAGCGTTGCTAAGTAAGCTTGGCTTTGTTCATTCACTCTGCCGACGCCATTTGTGGTTCTATCAAGCCAAGTATCATGAATAATCGCGTAATCATCTGCGCAGCTTTGCACATCTAACTCTATACCATCAACACCAATATCTAACGCTGCCTCTATAGCTGCAAGCGTATTTTCGGGGTAACTGCCACTGGCTCCACGATGCGCTAAGACTTGAATCATGCTTTTTTCCTTGTAATAGACCAAGTTTCAAAACAGGCTGCACTAACGACTAACAAGCCACCGAATAATGTTGTTAGCGTTAGCGTCTCGTGTAACAGAATATAAGCTAACAGTGTTCCATACAATGGCTGTAAACAAGAAATTAATCCGGCTGTGGTAGCAGATAAATGTCTTAAACTTGAGGCAAATAAAGCATGAGGAATAGCCGTAAATACAACCCCAGCTAGCAGAATGAGTGAAATGTTTTGCGGCGAAACGTGCTGTGGTGGCACGTCAACAAACGCAATGAGCAGCAAACAAGCTACCAGCGTTTGATACAGCATAGTGTGTGGCCCGCTATAGTGTGAAAAAAATTGTTTTTGTAATAGGTTGCGTAGTGCAAATAGCGCGCCTGAGAATATCCCAGTAATAATACCCAGTGTGACTTGATTACCAAGGTTAGCTTCAGGCACCAGTAAGTATATTCCCAGCAATACTGTAGATGCACTGATAATATCTTTGAGTTGTATTTGTTTGCGATTAAATAATGGCTCTAAAAATACAGTGATCACCGGGTAAGTAAAAAATGCGATGATCCCGATAGCAACGCCAGCCATTTGCATACCGGCAAAATAAGTAACCCAATGCAGCCCAACAATTGCGCCGAGCATAATCGCGACTAGATAATCTCGTTGATTGTGTAGTTTTATAGGCTGGCGTTGCAGTTTTAATAAAATAAGTAACACAATGAAAGCAATAGCTGCGCGATAAACAGTAATATCAAGTGCTGATAGTGAAATCAATTTTGAAAATAATGCTGTTCCACCAAACAATAAAACGGCACTATGGAGCGACAGTAAAGCGGATTGTTTCGGTTGCATAAAAAATTATTTTGGCTTTTTTTAGCAGTCTACAAGATTGCGAACACTTGTCACTCCACATCGAACAATAAAAGTAAAACAATATTAAAATAATGAGCGGGGGAACGTGGTGGCCATTACCACAGATCACACTTTAGTAGAAAAACGGCGCTCCTTTTGGGATGCCGGTCCATTGATATTCTCAATTTTTTATTTCTTTCCTTTGGCTTTTAGTTGGACACAAGAAGGGAGTGTTAACCTTCTCGCGCAGCTGTTGATTTATCTCGGATTTGTCTGGCTGTATTGGCAGAGTATTGCCAAAACCGGTATTGCTTTAATTACTCTTTTGTCACTGATGACGTTACTGTGTATTGTTGGCAGTTTGGCGACAACCGGTACTAGCTCGTTATTTGGTTTTGTTGCTTTTTTTTGCGGTTTTAGTTTACAGGGTAAATACAAAGTTTATGGATTTTTGGGGCTACTCATATCTATCTTGTTTACCTCCCATTTTATCATACCAGCGCATACGATTTACTTTTTAATGCCTGCCATTTGTGTTTCATTGGGGCTATTTATCTTTGGTTGGGTAACGCATAGAGAGCGAGTACATCGTCAGTTGCAGCGTCAAAGTGAGCAAGAGATAAAGCGCCTAGGTGCCGTTGCTGAGCGAGAACGAATTGCACGAGATTTACATGATTTACTCGGGCATTCATTGAGTTCTATTGCATTAAAGGCTGAGCTTGCCAGTAAGTTTGCTGCTGCACAGGCATACGAGCAAGCGCAATCTGAGGCCCTTCAGGTCGCTGAGCTTGCACGAGAAGCACTGAGCGAAGTACGCCAGGCCGTTACTGGTTATCATCAACTGGCATTAGACGCACAACTTCATATTATGGCCTCGCGGCTGAAAGATAAGGGAATTGCTGTGTCGCTAAACCTGAATGCGGTGGAAATAGATAAAGAAAAAGAAGCGAGCTTGTGTTTTTTTGCCAAAGAGGTATGTACTAATATTATCCGCCATAGCGATGCCGACAAAGTGAGTGTGCAACTGCAGCAAACGCAACAGAGTATATCAGTTGAAATTAAAGACAATGGTTCAGTGAAGAGTATTAAAGAAGGGAATGGATTAATGGGGATCCGAGCGCGTTTAAAGGAGTGTGGTGGTCAGTTGATTTATCACACAGAGCAAGGTGGATATTTTAAAGCTGTTATTGAGGTAGGTTCATGATCCGCGTGTTTATTGTTGAAGATCAAGCATTAATTAGAGGTGCTATCGTTGCACTATTGAGTTTAGATCAGGATATTGAAGTAATAGGAGATGCTGAAAATGGTCAGTTTGCCAAAGAAAAACTCAAGTCTTTAAGCCCAGATGTTGTGCTGACCGATATAGAGATGCCTCATATTACAGGACTTGAGCTTGCCCAGCATTTGCAACAAACACAGCCTAACTGCAAAGTGGTCATCATGACAACCTTTTCCAAAGCAGGCTACATTCGCCGCGCAATTACACTAGGAGTGAATGGCTTTGTTTTAAAAGAAGCGCCAAGCGAGTACCTACTATCAACCTTAAAAAAAGTGATGAATGGGCAAAAGGTCATTGATCCTGAGCTGGCTTTATATGCACTCGAAGATGCTGATCCTTTGACAGATAAAGAACGCAAAGCATTGCGATTAGCTGGAGAGGGCTTAAAAACGACGGAAATTGCAGCTCAATTATTCTTAAGTGACGGAACCGTAAGAAATTATCTTTCGGATGCTATCGCCAAATTACATGCGACAAATCGAATTGATGCAGCAAGGATCGCGAAGCAAAAAGGGTGGCTGTAAGGTATTGTAATAGCATATATTCACTTAATACTTCAAAATAATGTTAAGCAGTACTATACTGCGCTACTTCACAAAGTAATGATAATGTATTAATTTTGAGTGTTGTTGATGGATCCTAAATTCCTTATTCAAGTAACCGCAATTACCACGGTGGTTTGCACTGTATTTATGGCGGTAAACTGGTTTATTAATAAGGCTCTCCCAGGCACTCGAGATTGGCTGTGTTTTATTGCATTGACGGGGATTGGATGTGGGCTGCTGGCTGCCTATACATTACCCGTCACATTTTCTATTCTTATTCCCAATTTAGCCATAGCAATAGGTTTATTCTATCTTACTCGGGGTGTGGACGCCTTTTTTGCAGTTCAGAGTAACTATATGCCTTGGTATGTGCTTGGGGCTATCGGAATTCCTAGTTTTAGTTATTTCTTATACGTAGACTTTAATTTTATTGCACGGGTCATACTCAATTATTTGGTGTGGGCAATGGCAATGATTTATTGTTTAAGAGCGCTAAATCAAGGCCAAAAGTTGTTATCAAAAGACTTTACTGTGGCACATTGGGCATTTGGTTTATCTTGCTTTAGCCTGCTGTTGGTATTTACCTTCAGGGCTGTCATGTTAGGTAGCTACTCAGTAACAGATAGCTTAGTGTCAGCAAATTGGGTTAATCAATTCTTCTCCGTGTCAGTAAGCACTATGCCATTGTTGCTATGCTTTTCACTTTGTCTGTTGTGTAGTAGCCGCCGTGAAAAAGAATTGCAAAGCTTGAAAACGGCTGCTGAACAGTCAGCACAAATCAAAGGCCAGTTTTTAACCCTGCTAAGTCATGAATTAAGAACACCGTTAAATGCCATTGTTGGGCACGCAGAATCACTTAAAAAGGTTCCGCGTGAGCCTGCTCGTCATGCTGAACTGTGTGATGTGATAGTTCATGCTGCGATGTCGATGTCTGATTTAGCCAATCAAGTGCTGCTACAGGCAAAGGGCGAGTATGCAGCACAAAACCGCGTGCCTTTCTCCCTTTATAGTCTTGCTCAAGAGCTAGTACGTTTATTACAGCCCCTCGCATTAGCAAAGGGCCTGAGTTTGAAGGTGGAAGTCAAAGGTTTATATCCGCAGGATGTGCATGTTGTAGAGCAAGACACGTTAGCACTGATACTAAGAAATTTGCTTTCAAATGCGATAAAATATACCGACAAAGGGTGTATTACGCTAAGCCTTGAAGGCGCAGCTAGAGAAGACGATAAGCAAGCGATTCGGTTTGCTATTCGCGATACAGGAAAAGGCTTAACTGAGGCGCAAATAGAAAGAATTTTTGAACCCTTCGTCACTCTCGACAGCGAACAATCTATCTCACATAGTGCCGGGATTGGTTTGGCGCTATGTAAACAACTATTACATGGGCTAGCAGCTAACTTGGACGTAAAAAGTCAGTTAGGACAAGGAACTGAGTTTAGCTTTGAATTAACTTGCCAATGTAGTAACACGCCAATACAGCAAGGTCAGTTGAGTGCGGAAAAACTGCCATTGAATGTATTGGTTGTTGAGGATAATGCAATAAATGTTGAGGTGATCAGCAATTACCTAAATGATATGGTTACGCAGTTTTCTCTAGTTAAAAGCTTGGCAGAGGCTGAAGTTACTCTACTTGCGCATCATTTTGATATTGTTTTATTAGATATGCATTTACCTGATGGGCATGGCCTTGAGTGGTTCAAAACTCGATTTACTGAAATTGGTTTTACGAAAAAAATCAAAGTAATCGCGTTGACAGGTGACGGCGACCCTGAATTGAAAAGGCGATGCTTACAAGCTGGTATGCAGGATTGTTTAACAAAGCCGGTGATGCCAAGTCGTCTCTATGCGGTATTAGAAAGCTCAACGATCAAACAAGTTTCCTCCATTGAGCGCAACGTGTTGATTGACCGGCCTAAATTTTTAGAGCTTGTACACAGTGAAGCATCGGGAGTTTTAGCAACCAAACTGATGTACCTTGCAGATAGGTTTGAATATGAAATTGCCCAGATAAAGGGGTTAATTGAGCTAGATGTTCAGGACTTGGCAGCAGAAAAGCTGCATTATATCGAGGCCGAAGCGCAGAACTTTGGCATGATAAACTTAGTCGAACATATTCAAAGCTTACAGTCTCAGTTACTACAATCTGGTTCGACAATAGATTGGGATACACTCGCTGCTGTGGCTCGTCAGTCTGTTGAGCGTCTATTAGAGTTACATGCACAGCTGGTCACCCCACAGAGTCATTCAAATCAGGCAGTGAATTTATCAGCATAATAGGCTTCATCTAGTGTTATGTAGGTTATTTATTTTGTATGTTTTCATGCAAATAGCACTGTAGTTAAAGTGTAAGCTTTTGATATTATTAAACATAGGCAAGGTTGGTTTTTACATGAAAATGGGGGATATAACTTCACTCACTTTTCGGATGACTTAACCGATTTAAGCTATAACTCAAAAGGCTGGTTTTTAAATATCGTTGGTAAATTTTAGCCAAAGGCTTGAATCAATAATTATCATCAAGCCGATATATGAACTTATTTTGAATTCGCATACTGTGTTCACTGATAATTAATGCGAGTGCTGTTATTTTGGGTTAAAATAACAGCATAGCTTATTTAACAAGACAGTAATGCCAAAACAGGATCCCTATCTCGATAGAGAACAGCAAAAATACGACAACCCCGTACCCAGTCGCGAATTTATCTTAGAACACATTAAAAGCGCGGCCAAACCTCCTTCTTTCTCTCAACTGTGTTTCGACTTAAAAGTGCTAGACGAAGAGCGTCAAGTCGCACTTAAACGCCGCTTGCGCGCGATGGAGCGAGATGGTCAGTTACACTTCAATAAGTTCAAGTGTTACACCATTCCAAGCGATGATGGCTTAGTGAAAGGCCGTGTTGTTGGCCATCGTGACGGTTTTGGCTTTTTAGAAGTGGAAGGCGAACCCAAAGATTGGTTTATCACTAAGTATCAAATGGAGCGAGTGCTACATGGCGATTGGGTGTTAGCGAAGGTTGGCAGTCGAGGCTCAGGTGGTAAGGTGGAAGCGCGCATTGTTCGCGTACTTGAAAAAGAGCGTGCGCCAGTCGTCGGTCGGTATTTTGTTGAGTTTGGCATGGCGGTAGTGGTGCCAGAAGATCCGCGTATTACGCAAGATATTATCATAGTACCAGGTCAAGAAAATGGTGCTCGTCATAATCAAATGGTGCAGGTAGAGATCACTCAAAGCCCTAGCAAACAAATGAATGCAATGGGTAAAGTACTTGAGGTGCTCGGCGATCATATGGCGCCAGGTATGGAAATTGAGGTGGCACTTCGTAATCATGACATTCCTCATGAGTGGCCAAGTGAAGTAGAAGCACAAGTTGCAAACCTTGGTGAGTTTGTTGAAGAGTCAGCTAAACAGGGTCGTGTTGATCTGCGCGAGTTGCCGCTAGTAACCATTGATGGCGAAGATGCCCGGGACTTTGATGACGCCGTGTATTGTGAACGTAAAAAGTCAGGTGGCTGGCGTTTATGGGTGGCCATTGCTGATGTTTCTCACTATGTAGGTAAAGGCACCGCGCTTGACAAAGAAGCGATAGAACGTGGAAATTCTGTGTATTTCCCTGAGCAAGTTGTACCTATGCTTCCAAAGGTGCTGTCCAACGGCTTGTGCTCGCTAAACCCAAAAGTTGACCGTTTGTGTATGGTCGCTGAAATGACAGTGTCTGAAGCAGGTCGTTTATCTGGCTACCGCTTTTACGAAGCAGTGATGAACTCTCACGCCCGTTTAACGTACACCAAAGTTCATGCGATTTTACAAGGCGATGAAAAACTGAGGGCTGATTATCAGCCACTTGTGCCTCACCTCACAGAGCTTCATAACATGTATATGGCGCTCAAAGCGGCAAGGCAGGAGCGTGGTGCAATTGAGTTTGAAACTTTAGAAACGCGCTTTGTGTTTAATGCTCATCGGAAGATTGACTCTATTGTGCCTGTGGTTCGTAACGACGCTCACAAGCTGATTGAAGAGTGTATGATCTTGGCGAACGTGTCAGCAGCAAAATTATTGGAAAAACACGAAGCCCATAGCTTGTACCGTGTTCATGATGAGCCAGATCCTGAAAGGTTGAGCCAGTTTAGACAATTCTTGCAAGACTTGGGTATCGAAAGCCAACTGCCCAATGACCCTTCGCCTGAGGAACTGACGCAAGCGCTTGAGTCATTGGGAGATCGCCCTGAAAAAGAATTGATCCAAACCATGTTACTGCGCTCAATGAAGCAAGCGGTATATCAGCCAGAAAATATTGGTCACTTTGGTTTGGCATTAAAAGCCTATGCCCACTTTACTTCACCGATCCGTCGTTACCCAGATTTAGTCGTGCATCGTGCGATCAAAGGCATCTTGCAGCAACAAGAGCAACCTGTGAGTGGCGCTTATATTTATAACGAAGATGAAGTAAAACAACTCGGTGAGCAGTGCTCAATGACAGAGCGCCGCGCTGATGACGCGATCCGTGAAGTTGCTGATTGGCTTAAATGTGAGTTTATGCAAGACCATGTTGGTGATGAGTTTACTGGTGTGATCTCGTCAGTTACCAACTTTGGCTTATTTGTCAGGCTGGACGATTTGCAGATTGACGGTATGATCCATGTCAGCAATTTGGGTCATGAATACTTCCATTTTGATGCAGCTAAGCAGTGCTTGATTGGAGAGCATAGCCGTACTGTGTTTAGGTTGGGCGATAAGCTTAATGTAGTGGTTGCTTCGGTGAGCTTAGATGACCGCCGGATCAATTTAGCATTGGCCGAAGAAGGCCAACAAGACAGATACGCAAGACGAAGAAAGTCTGCAAAGGGGGCTGCTGGTAGTGTTCGTGCACAACTTAAAGCAGGCAAGATCCCTGAGACTAAACGCCGTGATGAGACTGACTCGGTAAGTGACAAAGATAAAGGGGCTGGAAAGTCTAAAAGGCGGAAGAAGACAACGCCAAAAGGTGAGCTTAAAAAAGCGAAAAAAGCCGGTACGCTGAAATCGAAAAAGAAATCGAGCAGCAAAAAAACGAAAGGGGCGAAAAGCAAAGCAAAACGTCCTGGTAAAAATGAAAGAAATCGCAGTAAAAAAGCACAATAAATCTAAAGCGGGAGCTTTAACGTGAGTAACGAATTAATTTTTGGCTTTCATTCAATCGAAGCCATTTTGAATAACGCGCCGGAGCGCTTATTAGAAATTTATGCACTGAAGGGGCGTGAAGATAAGCGCTTAAATCAAGTGGTCAATGAGGCCCGTAAGTTTGGTATTTCGGTGCAATTTATGCAGCGTAAAGCACTTGATAACAAAGCAAATGGTGAGCAACATCAGGGCATTATTGCTAATGTCAAAGGGGCGCGGGCTTTCAATGAAAAAGATCTTGATGACATTATTCAACGAGAAACCACACCGTTTTTCTTGGTGTTGGATGGGGTGACAGATCCTCACAACTTAGGAGCTTGTTTACGTAGTGCGGATGCAGCTGGTGTTCATGGTGTGATTGTACCTAAAGATAAGTCAGCAAAACTGAATGGCACGGCAAGAAAAGTGGCATGTGGTGCCGCCGAAACGGTTCCGCTCATTCAAGTGACGAACCTTGCCCGTACGTTGCGCGATATCAAAGAAGCAGGAGTGTGGGTGGTTGGTACCGCTGGAGAAACTGATACCGCCGTGTTTGATGCCAACCTAACAGGGCCTATGGCCATCGTTATGGGAGCCGAAGGTGATGGTATGCGCCGCCTAACACGTGAGCACTGTGATGAGCTGGTAAAGATCCCTATGGTCGGTAGCGTATCTAGCTTAAATGTGTCGGTTGCCACGGGTGTATGTTTGTTTGAAGTATTGAGACAGCGCTCGGCACTTTAATTATTTGATAAGCGCTGTTTAGAGCAGCGCATCTTTAAAGCGGTAAAAGCTCGCAAGGTAAACTTGCTCCTACACAAATTCGCTTTGGTAGGAGCCGATTTACTCGGCGAGCTTTTTTATAGCGCACAAGATAAGCGTATTCCCACATAAATTATCTTTGGTAGGAGCCGATTTACTCGGCGAGCTTTTTATAGCGAACAAGGTAAGCAAGTGCCCACACAAATTATCTTTGGTAGGAGCCGATTTACTCGGCGAACTTTTTATAGCGCACAAGATAAGCGTATTCCCACATAAATTCGCTTTGGCAGGAGCCGATTTACTCGGCGAGCTTTTTATAGCGCGCAAGGTAGGCAAGGTCCCACACAAATTAACTTTGGTAGGAGCTGATTTACTCGGCGAGCTTTTTAATAGCGCGCAAGGTAGGCAAGTGCCCACACAAATTATCTTTGGTAGGAGCCGATTTACTCGGCGAACTTTTTATAGCGCGCAAGGTAAGCGTATTCCCACATACAATTCGCTTTGGCAGGAGCCGATTTACTCGGCGAGCTTTTTATAGCGCGCAAGGTAGGCAAGGTCCCACACAAATTAACTTTGGCAGGAGCCGATTTACTCGGCGAGCTTTTTAATAGCGCGCAAGGTAAGCGTATTCCCACATAAATTATCTTTGGTAGGAGCCGATTTACTCGGCGAGCTTTTTATAGCGAACAAGGTAAGCAAGTTCCCACACAAATTATCTTTGGTAGGAGCCGATTTACTCGGCAAACTTTTTAATAGCGTGCAAGGTAAACTTGCTCCCACACAAATTAGCTTTGGTAGGAGCCGATTTACTCGGCGAGCGTTTTATAGCGCGCAAGGTAAATTTGCTCCCGCAAATAAGCGCTGGGTATTACCCCTTTAAAATGGCTTGTAGCTGCGCAAGTGACTTTACGGTATAGGTTGGCTTGATATGATCAGGACAAACTTTACCTTCGTGTTGCAGCCAACAGCTATCAATTCCAAAGCGGTTTGCACCTAAAATGTCACTCGCAGGCGTGTCACCAACCATTAAGACCTTAGATTTGTCAGGGTTACCTAGTAACGCTAAGGTGTGTTCAAAAATACTAGGATCTGGTTTGGCCTTACCCACCAGCTCAGAGATCACCACTTCAGAGAAACGATCTACAAGACCTGTATGTTCTAAGCGTTTTTGCTGAAGTGCGGCAAAGCCGTTGGTAATGATAGCCAAAGTGCACTGACCTTTAAGACTGTCAAGCAAGGCGCGAGCACCTGGCAGTGGCTGGCAAATCTCTGCCATCGCCGCTAAAAAACCAGCATTGAGGGTTTCAGGTGTCACATTGAGCTTTGTTGCCCAGCGTTTAAAACGAGTAACTTGTAATGTTTTAGCGTCAATTTCACCATTTTGATATTTTACCCAAAGTGGTGCGTTGAGGCTGTTATATTCCTCATAGTCTGCATCACTAAACACAACATCATAATGTGCAAATAGTTTTTGCAACCCGAGTTTGGCATTAAAACTAAACAAGGTTTCATCGGCGTCAAATAGAATATGGCTGTAGTGCGACATTATGGGTACATCTCAGGGTGGTTAAACGGTGCCATGGCAAGCAATAACGCTTGAGTATAGCTACTTTCTCTGGTGGCGAGGTGATTGGTCAGCAGTCCAATCGCACCACCTTGTTGTTTTATATTAGTAGTGTTGAATAGGTCGTCCATCACATGCCCGAGCTCTTCACCTTGTTCAAGGCGTGCGTAGACCGATGCCGGTAGCGGCAGATTGCAGCTGCGACCAATACTAGTACGAGTGTTATCCGCGATGACAACAAAAGCGAATGTCGCTGCGCCATACTCAAATTTGGCCGCGCCTCCTTCCATTGCACAATAAAAATCAGCTTGGTGATGCTGTTTAAGGTAAGTAACTCGGTTTTCCGCGCCTTCTCGTGTGGCCTGCTCACCTAAAGGTTGGTCAGCAACAAGGCTGGGGGCTGATATGCCCTGACAATCGATTTTGGCGTTGGGAAAGTACAGTGTAAAGATAGCTTTTGCAGCGTTGATTTTGACTGGGTTTTTAGACCCTACTAAAACGGTAAGCACGTCCATATTACAACTACTCGTAATGCCCTAAAAGACGTCAGTGTAAAGTGTGATATGGCGTGATGCAAGGAAGCTATTATTTCTTATCAAAAGATAAGCCAGGTTAAATCGGTAAATCGACAGGTGCCATATTTTCGAGAGCACGTTTTTTTACTAGCAACTCTTTAATCAGCGGAGTTAACACCAATTCCATCGCTAACCCCATTTTCCCTCCCGGTACTACGAGGGTATTGACACGCGACATGAAGCTGCCTTCAATCATTTGTAAATAGTAGGGAAAATTGACATCTTCGATACCACGAAAGCGAATAACCACAAAGCTTTCGTCCAACGACGGGATGTCTTTAGCACTAAAAGGGTTTGAAGTATCTACAGTGGGTACGCGTTGGAAATTAATATGGGTGCGAGAAAATTGTGGGGTGATATGGTTAATGTAATCATCCATTGAGCGCACGATTGAAGTCATAACCGCTTCTTTGGAGTGGCCGCGCTCATTGGTGTCACGAATAAGCTTTTGGATCCATTCAAGGTTGATGATAGGCACCATACCAATTAATAAATCTACATTACTAGCGACATCATATTCCGGTGTTACAACGCCACCATGTAATCCTTCATAAAACAGCATATCGGTATTGTGCTCTAACTCTTGGTAAGGCGTGAAGGTGCCCGGTAGTTGGTTAAATGGCACTGCATCGTCAAATGTGTGAAGATAACGGCGTACTTTTCCGTTCCCCGTTTCACCATAGCTTTTAAATAGCTTTTCTAGTGCTCCAAAATCGTTCGCTTCCTCACCAAAATAGCTAATGTGTTTACCTTCTTGTAGCGCTTCGCGACGCAATTTATCCATTTCAGGGCGAGTGAAACGATGAAAGCTATCGCCTTCCACGTATGCGGCCTTGGTATTTAGACTGCGGAATATGTGCTTTATCGCGCTTGTCGTCGTTGTAGTCCCTGCGCCTGAGCTACCAGTAATAGCGATAATAGGGTGTTTGTCTGACATTATTTTGCCTTAGCTTTCATCACCAGTTAATTCGATGTTACGCGAAGCAAAGTTTTTGGCAAGCTTTGCTTGAAGGCGAGTGTTGGGTATCATAGAGCAGCGATATAACGACAACGAAAAATCAAAGGAACATCCATGCTCTCTTCTATGCGTGTGAAGCTCGCGGTTGGCTTATTTGCCTTGGCATCTTGTTTACCGGCTTATTCTTCTATGCCCAAAAGCCAAATTTGGCTAGCTGAATTAGCTGAGCACTTTAGCGCAAAGCCAATTACTGACAATTCAGCGTATTTTAATCAGCCACTGGTAACCGACTCTGGAGTCTACTATACGGCAGAGGTAAGTACTGATGGTAAGAGCCAAACAGATCTGTTTTTCTATGACTTTCAAAGTAAACACACAACGAACCTGACACAATCCCCGGTCTCTGAATATTCACCCACACTTCACCCAAGTGGCGCAGGGTTAACGGCGATCGTGGTCGAAGCATCAGGCAAACAAAAGTTATGGTTCTATCCGTTTGATGATGCGCAGAAGCCAAGTCGAGTTTTTGAGCATATTGAGCCTGTGGGGTATCACGCTTGGGGTGATAACCAAGACCTAATCATGTTTATTTTAGGTGCCACTGAAAGCGCTCCACATACCCTACAATACACTGATATAAACGGCCATCTGCCACAAATTTTAGCTGAAGATATTGGCCGGAGTTTATCTTACAACCGTGCTCGAGATGTGTTTGCTTTTACCTATCAAGTTAATGGCTTGATGTGGTTCGCAACCTACCACAGACAAAGCGACCATATTCAGCGATATTTTGCACTACCAAGTCAGGTTCAGGACTATACTTGGTTAGACGATAATAAAGTGGCCTATGCACTGGATAATAAAATCTTTTATCGTGATTTAAATTCCCCTAAAAAAGTACATTTATTCAGAAATCTAAGAAGTTACTGTAAGACCTCAATTTCTCGTCTAAGTTTTTTTAACAACAAGCTGGCATTTGTCTGCCACAGTGAAGACTGATCACAACAAATATAGGAATAGATATGACGATTCTCGTAACAGGTGGAGCAGGGTATATTGGCTCTCACACTGTATTGGAGCTGCTTCAGCAAGGAAAAAAGGTAGTAGTTGTTGATAATCTTAGTAATTCTCAGCAGACTTCATTAGATAGAGTTTCAGAGATAGTAGGAAAGGAAGCCGCATTCCATCAAGGTGATATTCTTGACAAGGCATTTCTCGATAGCGTGTTTGCGCAATATGAGATTGAGGAAGTGATCCACTTTGCAGGCTTAAAGGCGGTAGGCGAGTCGGTACAAAAGCCTATTGAGTATTATCAAAATAACGTGCAAGGGACGCTAACACTGCTTGATGCCATGCGTGATGCTAATGTCTTTAAGCTTGTTTTTAGCTCATCTGCCACGGTGTATGGCGACCCTGCGAGCCTTCCTATTCGTGAAGACTTCCCTGTTGGCGGTACCACTAACCCTTACGGTACATCAAAGCTAATGGTTGAAATGGTACTACAGGATGTCGCAAAGTCAGACCCTCGTTGGGCCTTTGCTATTCTGCGCTACTTTAACCCAGTAGGTGCGCATGAATCAGGATTAATTGGTGAAGATCCAAATGGTATTCCCAACAACTTACTCCCTTACATCTCACAAGTTGCAGTTGGTAAGCTGGCGAGCTTAGGTGTGTTCGGTAACGATTACGACACCATAGATGGTACAGGTGTGAGAGATTATATCCACGTGGTCGATCTCGCCATTGGTCACTTAAAAGCGCTTGAAAAAATTGCAGTAGCAGCAGGTACGCATATCTATAATTTGGGAACGGGCAATGGCTACTCGGTACTAGAGATGGTTACCGCGTTTGAAAAAGCAGCGGGCAAAGCCATCCCATACGAAATTAAACCGCGTCGCGATGGTGATATTGCTGCCTGTTACGCCGCGCCTGAAAAAGCCAAGTCTGAACTTGGTTGGCAAGCCGAGCGTGGGCTTGATGCAATGATGGAAGACACCTGGCGTTGGCAAAGCAATAATCCAAACGGGTATAAATAACCTAAACTTGGGATAACAACTTGTTCTCTAGCAGCTGTTATCCCTTACTACTGCGTTAAATTTGCTTGCAATAGAGCTGCTATTGACGCACAAATTTGCCTTGTATTAAGAAATAACTTCTGGCTAGAGTGAGAGCACAGCTTTTGCGTTTAGTTATTTTAGTTAATTTACTAACTTCTTACCCCAAGTTCAGGTTAAATAACCTAAACATCTGTCGCTTTTCTTTGCCTTTTAGATCAAAGGCGAAGCTTCGAACGTCATCGCTACATAAATCTTAGTTTCATAAAACTGTCATGCCGTTGTCACCAAAACTCGGTTAAATAATCTGGTATAGACCAGCTTAGAGGCAAGTTATGAACAACGATTATTTACTCCTGACGCCAGGGCCACTTAGTACCTCTCGCAGTGTGAAAGAAGCCATGTTGCAAGACTGGTGCACTTGGGATGATGACTACAATCAAGGTGTGGTGCAAGTTATTCGCAGGCAGCTTTGTGAAATTGCGGTTGCGGATCCACAGTATCGTAATGACTACAGTGCAACCTTAATGCAGGGCAGCGGAACAGCAAGTGTCGAAGCGGCTATTGGGACTTTTATTACTAAGTCTGGCACTTTACTGGTTATCAATAATGGTGCCTATGGCGCGCGTATGATTGAGATAGCCAACTATCTAAATATTAATGTAATAGCGCTCAACTTTGTTGAAACCGAATTGCCACAACTTGAGCAGATCTCACAAGCGCTTGAGCAATACCCTGAGATCACCCATGTGGCAATGGTACACTGCGAAACCACGACGGGGATGCTGAATCCGGCGAAGCGCGTAGCTGAGCTTGCGAAACATCACAACAAAGTCATGATCTTGGATGCCATGAGTAGTTTTGGTGGTATTGAGATGGATATGCATGAGTGGCAAATTGATATCCTCATTAGCTCAGCAAATAAGTGTATTCAAGGTGTCCCGGGTTTTGGCTTTGTTATCGCAAAAACGGCACTGCTGGTTGCCTCTGAAGGACAAGCTCGTTCACTCTCGTTGGATCTTCACGCTCAGTGGAAAGCCATGGAAAACCACCACGGTAAATGGCGTTTTACCTCGCCAACGCATGTTGTCAGAGCCTTTGCCAAAGCACTAGAAGAATTAACCCACGAGGGAGGCGTTGCTGCGCGATTTAAGCGTTACAGCGAAAATCAAAAGCAGCTCGTTAGCGGCATGAAAGCTCTTGGTTTTGAAGCTTTATTACCAGAAGTCATGCACTCACCTATTATCACTTCTTTCTATTCACCAAGTGATGAAGGTTATGAGTTTAAACGCTTTTATGAAGCATTGAAGCAAAAAGGATATGTAATTTACCCTGGTAAAGTATCAAACGCAGATTGCTTTCGAATTGGCAATATTGGCGAAGTGTATGCCGCAGATATTAGTGGACTACTCAAAGCTATCGCACAGGCAAAATACTGGTAAACCGTTAGGGCAGGAGACGCTTTACGCGGCGGTTGCTATTGCCGAAGCTAAGTGCTGGTTCGCCGCCAGCGTACGGCGTAGGAGGTCGACTGCGGTTGGCTTTTCTCATTTGTATTTACAATAACGTGTAAATGGCGGATTTATTCAATAATTTTCATGGCCGTGCCCTTACATTGATAATAAAAGGAGCGAAACCATGAGTAGAATAAGTCTTTATTTGAAAAACAAAATGATAGTGCCGGTTGCGTGGTTAGCGGTTGCTAGCCCAATTGCCCATGCTGAGTTTTTACTAGGTGCCACATTTGGTGAAAATAGTAAAACCTACTATGTTAAACAGCAAGATTCCTTCTTATATAAAGCCAAAGCGACATGGCAAGCGGAGCGCTTTGAACTCGATATAGCGAAGGGGCATCCATCGCAGTTAGGTAAACTATTGATTGTAGACGATACCGTCTCAGCTTTTGACCTATCTGGTGAACTGATTTGGCAGGATAACAAAAAAGATACTGACAAGTTATGCCTGCCAGAACTTTTTGGTGAATTTATCAAGGCGCACGCCGAGCAATTACTTAATGGGGAAAAGCTAAAATGCTTAGGGCCAGTTTTAAAGGCTAAAAAGCTGGCGCCATTTATGGTGTCATACAAAGGTGAAAAGGCAGGAAAACACCGCTTTCAAGTAGGGCCTGGCTCACTCGGAATGTGGCTGTTTATGGACAGCGTTGATATTTACTTTAACGAAAATCTAAACCGTATCGTGTCTTATGCAGGCGTTACTCCGGCACCAGAAGATAAACGCAAAAAAATGGCGTATTTGGAGTTTAAAGGGGCGCTCGATAAAGATAACCAAGTGGCGCTCATCCGTAACTCCCCGTTATGGTAATACAAAGGTTATGCGTAGCGCTGTTAATCAGTCTATGTTGATGTGGGTATATTGCTTCGGTGACATACCCGTCCACTTTTTAAAAATGCGGCTAAAGTGAGCTTGATCTGAAAACCCGCATACAAACCCTACCTCTGCAAAACTGGTGTTATTTGACAATAACATTTGACTTGCCCTTTGGACTCTGACTTGTTGTAGCAACACGGCAAAGTTGGTATTTTTCTCTTTTAATCGTCGCTGTAGGCTGCGTGTAGAAAGCGCCAACCACTTAGCTACTTTTATGATGTTGATGTCTAATAGGCCTAACTTTACCATGGCCGCTTTGGTTTGCTCCTTTATACAGCCACCCGTTGGTGCAAATGTGCTGTCTCTTTTTGTCTTTGTGGTTTTGTCAGGTAAAGACCAATGGATAAACCAGTATTGCCCTTGGCAAGGCGCCAATGGCGTTGACACCTTGAGGCTTGGATAACTAAAAATAGCCGTTTGCGCATGAGGGGTTGGGCTTAGTGAGACAGGTTTACCTGTAACTTGATGCAGTAAAGCACAAAGCACACCCAAAACTGCTAAGTCCTCGGCACATGAGGGTTGAACGCTGGTTCTTGAACGATGGCGGATCTTTACGTAAGTGTCAGTAAAGTCGCAGTCAATAAAATGATTACTGTGTATATACTTTTCCAGCCGTTGCCATTTATGTATCAAAGATGTTGGTGAGCTTTGATATAGCAATGCGTTGCCAGTGGGGGTATCAAGGAGTGTTTCAACACCAATGGCAATTTTTAGCAATGTTTCTAGGCCATATTGTGAGGCAACATAGGACACAAACTCTTTTTTCGTTTCAAGGGGGACAAGTGCATGATTAAAGCCGTTATCATTTGAACAGCACCCAGCTGTAAGCCGATCTAACCCTGTTTGTAGCAAGTTTAACATGGTGCTGCTGGCAAAAGCGGCACTGCGGGGCGCTATATGATTATTCATCTTTTCTCTTTTTGTCCAAAGCTTTGGCTATTTATTTGATATAGGTTGCGTGACGTTTTGTTTTAACTGCTGTTGTTGGAAAGTAATTGTTTTGGCTATCTTCTTTCCGACCCAAGGTATTTTGGGTAACCAGTTTGGTGCACGTGAGACAATAAGAACGACGGCCGTGAACCACAGTAACTTGCCCAAAAACACGGTTGCAACAATCAAATACCCAGATATTCCAGCCAGTAAACTCAATACAACCATGGTTCTTGGCGGCGTTGGAAGTAGCGACATCAAGGCTAACGCGTATAGCCCATATTCATTAATATAGTGTTTAAATGTTTGCCACTTTTCAAAGTTAGCGGAATCCTGAGAAGGGATGGCACTTTGTAAAAAGCTTTCTAATATTGTGGCGAGGAGAATGAGGATACTTGACCCGACTGCTGCCGCAATTGCAAACATCAGTGCGATGGTCAGTATTTTTTTGGGTTGTAGCCAAGCCAGTAGCATGACCGATGTTTGAGTTGGTAATGCCGGAACAAAGAAATCACCAATTGATAAACCAGAAAGCACCGCGATTGCTTTAGGCTTTTTGCCATTTTCTGAAATCCAATTTAGCACCCTTCGTGCTAATGTCACTTTAGTCGTCATGGTTTCTATCCTTATGCTTTTAGCATGATATTTTCGATGGTATTGGGAAATAACTTTCTCAGTAACATCACAGCGCGCATTTTTCCTACTTTGATCTCTGCTTGACCTTTCAAAGCGCCAGCAACGATTTCCTCTGCTGCTTGTTCTGGCGTGATTTTTCCTTTGCCTCGACCTCTGGTCATGTCGGTATCCACTAACGGAAGAATGGCTTCACAGACCTTGATTTGACTCTGATGTAATTTGATTTGTCCACGAAAAGACTTACAAAAAGCCCGTAGTCCAGCTTTATTTGCACAGTATATTGGTGAGCTTTGCTTTGGTGCGATTGCCAACCCTGAAGTAACGAATACCCAAGTGCCGTTGCTACGACGGATATTATCGAACAATAATCGGGTGAGCATGATGGGTGCGGTAAAATTAATCTGGGTTTCTTGCTCAACTGAAATGACTTCATTATTTGCTACAAATAAATCCCTAGGCTGCTGCACGCCTGCGTTATGAAACACCATATCCAGAGCTTTTCCCTCTAAAGCGTTAGCTAAGGAGGTAAGCTGTGCTTGCTCAGATAAGTCGCATACATACCAGCTTACGTTTGGTTGCTTTGTTTTTGCGTTGGCCACTGAAGTGGCGCTGCTTCCAGTTGCAATAACCTCATAGCCTTTTGACAAGCATAGTGTCACTAATGCCTCTCCAACGCCGCGCGTACCGCCAGTTATTAATACCGTTTTTGTCATTTATAATCCCCTAAAAAAACCAAAGTCGATTGCCTTATCAAATCTCGCCAGTCCGAGATACTCAACGTACTTACCCTTTATATTTCGATCTCTCGGTTCTAACAGACCATCAATTTTAATCAGTCGCTGAGAACCTTTTTCATAATGAAAGTCAGTTGAACCAAATAGCAGACGCCAAAACCACTTTTTTGGTGTGACACTGATAACTGTGCTGGAGTCTGTGTCTTTTTTATGAAGTGTTATCCCTGTATGTGCTTGTACTTTGAGTACGGTGTAATCTAAGTGAATACGCTTGCCTTGCATTAAATCCTGCCAATGTTTTGCAATTTCGAATGGCACGCTTAGCAATGTGCAAGGTGAATTTGCAAATATGAGCGGTTTCTTTTTTTCGCTATGCTTAGTCCGATAGCTACTCAATACGCTAGTGCCTTTAAATTGGTTGACTTCTAAGTGGCCTTTTTCTTGTAAATGGGGCTGGGACATTTGCGCGCTAACCAGCCCGTGTTGTTGACACCACACAACCTCCTCAACGGCTATTTCTTCATCACTTGCACTTTTCCAGCTACGACGAGCCTTAAAATGGCCGCCCGTTAGCGCATCAATTTGTAAGCTGTATGCAAACATGGTGCGTGAATTGAGATGTTTTTTATTACTTACCTGTGCTGTAGTGAGCCAAGTTTGTAGGGAGTTCATTTCTGTCATGCTTTTTCCTTTTCCAGTGCTATTTATTTACTGTAATTAAAGGAAGAGAGAACTTATTGAATATTCGCGCCAGAAATAAAAGGAGGGAAACCCTCCTATTATCAAGTTTTGTTATTATTTAAATAGTACTTACTCAGATCGACACCACACATACCTCCTCCAACTTGTGGTGGTAACTTTACTTTCTTCTCCAGTAACTGATTGGCATGTAGGCTTGGACTTAAGGTGACCATTGCGCTACCCGTTGCCATCAGTTTGATAATTTTTCGTCTTTGTTGATCCATTAGGGGGTTTCCTTCATCACTAAATTGCTGACAATTTCGGCGGATAAAACAGCGGCACCGGCATGATCGCCCGGCGGGTAGGCTGTATGCCCGCCACGGAATATATGCTGACTGCCGGTTTGGTTAGATGGTTTGTTGCCATGCCAAATAAATGGCATGACCTGCGGCCATTGATGAAACTCATCAAAAAAAGATTGCGCATCGAAAAAGTGATGCTCAACTATGCTATCAGAAAGCTTAGGTAGCATTTTGTCTATACACGCAAGTATATAGTCGAGTAGTTGTTGCTGTTTTGCTTCGTCGAGATGTGTAATGCCTCTTGGTTGATAAAAAAACACATTTATCGCTGTATATTTGTTATCCGATGTTGGGTTTGGGAAAAAGTGAAATGGAAACTGAGCGCACCATTGCCCTTTATCTAACCTGTCCATCGCGTTGCCACCATCCTTTGGGTAGTGCAAGTAGGTATGATAACGGCTGTCAAAAGTATGGTTTTTTGTTAATAGGCGTAGCTGGCATAGCATCATTCCCTGTTTTGTATCGGGCGGATAAGCTTTGCTATGAGGGCGCGTGTCAATAACCTTTGCAGCAGAGATAGTGCTAACTTTCTGCGCCGTGTTCATTGTCACTTCAATATGGGCACCTTTTTCTTTGACCTCAGTCACCTTGGTATTTTTGAGCAAGGTCACGCCATGATCCCAACATGCTGCTACAAGATCACTAACTAATTGATTAGGTCCACCAACCGGCACTCCTGGGTTGTTATAGCCATATTTATATTCAGTTTCATAGGCCAAATACTTCAAATTAAAGTCGGCTGGGGAGGTGCCCATTAGGTAAGCTGGGATCTCAACAATATCTTTTATCCGGCCAGGCTTTAAATAGGCGTTAGTAAAGTCTGAAATAGTGACCAGCGGCGGTGATGTGCGGCGGAACTGCCATATACCTTTAAGTAAGGCTGCAAACTGCTGTGGCGATTTCATCAGTTTGAGAAGAAACATAAAGTCGATTGGGGTGTCTATCGTCTCACCTTCATAAAAGACTCGGCTTTTTTTCTTTTCAAATTGTGTTTTCACCCCTAACCGTTTTAGGCTATTTATCATGCCATTACCAAAATCGTTGCATGCTATGGTGTAACTATGGCCATTGACATCATGCTGACCACATAAACCACCAAACCTATCTAACTGCTCAATGAGAAAAACGTGTTTATTTTGCTGTGCGAGTGTGAGTGCAGTGCAAAGACCAGAAAGTCCTGCCCCTATCACGATGATATCTGGATTACTCATATTAATTATTTCGCTCCTGCCATTGTGCTACTATCTTTTCACAGCTTCGAAGTGCCAGTGCATGAATAGTGAGAGTAGGGTTAACGGAACTACCGGTGACAAATAACGATGCACCTCCAATATATAAGTTATTGACACCATGTACTTTGCCAAAGGAATTAGTGACTGAAGTATGGGGATTATTTCCCATTCTCATGGTGCCCATTGGATGTGCTTCAAACTCAGGGGAAATATGTACATTTGACGCATCTGCGGCATAAAGCACGTCGCGAATGCGGTGTTGTGCTGCTTGAAGTGCCATTAAATCGTTGGGAAGGTAGTTGTAGGTCACTTTAGCTAGTGGCATGCCATACTGATCATACTCTCCCTCAACAAGCGTTATTCGATTATCTGGTGAGGGTAGCCCTTCAATGAAAGAAAGTAGCATTAAGCTGTTATTGTATTCTTTCATTATTGCCTTGAGCTCATGGCCGTTCACTTGCACTAAAGGATCAAGCGCGGCGACACCAGCACCTGAGCCATTAAGGCTCAGTAATGTATACCCTCCAGAATAGCCATTGTTGGTTCTATCTTCACAGAAATCCAAAGACATAATGTTTCCCATATTATGTCCAACAGACATCCTTAAATCTTGACTAGTTGTTCCCAGCCCAATCGTGCCGAGGTGGCAGAAAAAGTGGCGACCCACTTGATCGTATTGATTTCCAATACCAAAARGATGTGCATCATTTGTAGATGAAAGCAGTAACCTTGGTGTCTCAATGGGGTTATTGCAAACAATAACAAACCGTGCACTGGCTTGATGACGTTCTCCTGTTGTTAAGTCCAAGTAGTTGACCGTGGAAATACGTTTACCATTTTGAGTTGTTTCTAATCGTGTCACCAAGGATTCGGTTTTTAGAGTTACTAGCCCTGTGCGCAAGGCCGGCTCAATCAGCACTTTATCCGCTTGGTATTTAGCATCGACACGGCATCCTGCTCGGCAGTGTCCACAGTGCAGACAAGAGGAGCGATTTTGATAGCTGACTGAATTGGTTGCAATACGCCCTGGCGCCCAGTTCATACCTAAGCGCTCAAATGCCTGCTTAAATAGTGTTGAACTTCTATAAAGATCAATTGGAGGGTTTGGTGGGGGTGGTGCTTTGGGTAAATCCCACGCTGTGGTGCTCCCCGATACCCCCATTACACGCTCCGCTTCATCATAATGTCTGGCGAGTGCTTTGTATTCAATTGGCCAATCTGCTACAGACGAAGACTGCGGAATTCCCCAGTTTGAGGCAAACTTAAAGTCATGTTCAAAAAAACGCAGTGCAACCGCTGTCCAAGCTAATGTCCCACCGCCAACAGCTTGACCTAGGTTGGGAGTGGCTCTAAATGCTTTACCTTCAACTTTGTATTGGTTGTTGTCCCAAAGTAGCTTAAATATCGCCAATTCACTTTCAAAAAAATCTTGTTTGTGATTGCGATAATGCGGGCCTTTTTCAATTGCTAAAATGCGCAGGCCAGCAGCGGCAAGTTTGGAAATGTAGACTGCACCAGCAGCCCCTGCGCCAACGACAATTGCATCATAATCAAATTCCATTTCGCTCTCCTTGTGACGTATATCCACCGGTATCAATAGAAGGGCCAGGCATGTTTATTGAAGCAGCCCCCTCAGGATGACCATAATAATTAAGTACACACATCACGCGAAATGGCACCCAAAAGCTGGAAAATTCTTCCTTCCAGCTAATCTCATTCACCAACATCAGTGCTTGTGCTTGAGAGACACCAGCGCAATGAATATTGAATAGCTGAAAACAAAATTGGTCTACGGCATCAAGTGATTCTCTAAAGCTTGATTTTTTAAACTCTGGCCAATATTCGTAAACTAAGGCTATCATCTCGGCGACTGGTAATTCCTTTGCCCCAACAGTATCTGATGTAGGGATCACGCCGACACAAAGGGCCTCAATGACTGAAATGTGTTTTTGATTCAGTTTCATGCGCTTGCCCTTGTTGTTCTTAACACCGCAATATCTTTATATCCGGTTTGAATATACTGATTTCTGGCTTTTGTTCTTTGGATCTTGCCAGAAGTAGTAACAGGAACCGCTTTGGTCGGAACCGCTATCATTTCATCTACTTTTAATGTGCTATGTGCAGCGATATGGGCAAATATTTGTTGATGAAGCCGCTCATGTAGGTGGACATGCTTTTCTTTTGATTCATACATCAATACCGTTTTTACGCTGTTGTTCATCGGTACAAAAAAGCATGCTACACGGCGAATAGGTAGCTCAGTAAGTTGTCGTACAAGCGCTTCGATATCATAGGGAAAAATATTTTCTCCACGAAGACATATCATTTCATCTTGACGGCCAGAGATAACTACCTGATTTGAAATAATGGCAGCAATATCTTTTGTAAATACATAACCTTTGGGATCGGTGATTGAGAGTTTCTTTCCATCAACATAAGCATGTTTTGCTATGCTATCTCCACGTAGCCACAACTCCCCAAACCCCTGCTTATCTTTATTTCTAATTTCTATTTCTAGACCATTTATAGGTTGTCCGTTGAGTATGACTTTTCTTTGATTTAGCAATACGGTTTCATATGGTGTATTGGGGCGTGAGACACTCACGCCTACCGTCGCTTCAGCAAGCCCATAAGAGGGCGATAGTGCCGTTGCGGCCAATCCGTAAGGAGATAGCACTTGGTACAAGTTTTCCATCGCTTGCACTGAAATGGGTTCGGCACCAATTGACCACCATTGCACTGAGGAAAGATCTAAATCCAACGCTGCTTGTTTTTGTACTACAGCTTTGTGTATATGCTCTAAGGCAAAGTTCGGCATGCACATAGAGGTTGCTTGGTGTTGAGCTACAAGCTGTAAAAACTTGATTGGCCGCTTTATAAAAGCCATGGGCAAGGTAATGATAAGATCATAACCTTGTAATAAGCACAGCATGAAATTACAAATTAATCCGTAGTCATGGTACAGCGGCAGCCAAGTTAGAAAGGTTGGTTGCTTGTTAGTCTGAGTCGCGCTGGCTAATGCTGCTGTATTTTCGACAATATTTCGATAGTTGATCACTATGCCTTTTGGCGCCGATGTGGAGCCGGAAGTGTATTGTATAAATGCTTCATCACTGTCAGCAAAAGAAGGTAATGTGATCGGTGAACTATCGGTCTCAAGGCAATCTGAAAATCCAGCAATATTAATAAATGTGATGTTTGCTGTCGTTAATTTATCAACGTCCCCTTGGCGACAAATAAAGTGCTCATGATGAGCTAGCATAGGCTCTACCCGAGCTGCAAATTGATTATCACCTGCGAGAGTTGCTGACGGTGGCATTGGCACCGGCACCGCGCCAATTTGTAATAGCGCAAACCAAGCAATAACAAACTCCTTGGTATTTTCTGCACAGAGCAACACCCGTGTTTTTTGTTTTATACCTAATGCGCTTAACATCGGAATGAATGTTCTGGCTTGTTGTGCAATTTCAAAATAAGTCAAAAACTCTTTGGTTTTCAAATCACTTTGATAAAAGTAGATCCCAGCCTGAGTTTCATTTAAGGCGGCAAGAAAAACTTCACGTGTTGGGGTTGAGCTTGCGAGCTGATAACTTAAGCGCATACGGATGACTCCTTCTCAATAAATAACGACAGCTTTTCGACAGTGCTAATAGACTGAAAGTCGACATCAGGAAGTGACAGGTCAAATGAATCTTCAAGGTCGGAAAGTAGCTGCATTATTTTTAAAGAATCCAGCCCTAAATCTTCAACTAATCTGCTTTGTGTGTGTACTTTGTTTTTGGTATATTTTTGTTCAAGAACAGCTAAAACTAATGTCTTAATCATCATGGTTATTCCTTTGAAGTTATTGGTTTATTTCTTGATATAAGCGAGTAAATTCGGCTATGGCTTTGTCAATATCAGCGGCTTCGTGGTTGGCCATCAGGCTAATACGAAATCCAGCTTCTTCAGGTGGAACTGCTGGTGGCATAATAGGGTTGACGTACACACCGCGTTTTAACAGGATGTTGTAGGCGGCAAATGCCAAGGTTCCATGCCCAAGGATCAGGTGAATAATGGGAACGTTTTCACTGCCTTGTACATTGAAACCAATGTGCTTTAATTTTTGAGATAGATATTGTGTTAACTCTTTTAATTTTTCTCTTCGCCGTGGCTCTTCTTTAAAGATGTTAATGCTCGCCAATACGGTTGCGCAGATACTAGCGGGTAAGCTTGCGGAGAAAATATGGCCGCTTCCGTGGTGCTTGATGTAGTCAATTACCTTTTTATCCCCAGAAACAAAGCCTCCTAACGCCCCAAACGATTTAGAAAATGTCCCCATGATTAAGTCGACGTCACTATCTAATCCTGAGGCAACTGCTAACCCCTCGCCATAAACGCCGACAACGCCCATCGCATGAGACTCATCCAGAAAAAGGCGGCTATTAAAGGTTTTTTTGATTGTTACTAGCGCATCAAGATCGGCTGTGGTGCCTTCCATGCTGAATACGGTATCGCTAACGATAAGCGATGGCCTATTTTGATTTCTTTGTAAAATTCGAGTGAGCTGTTGGTAGTCCTTGTGTGCATATACCTTGATTTGCGCCCCTGAAAGTTTAACTGCATCATATAAACTGCGATGATTTCTCTCATCCATCAACACCAAAGTATCTTTGTCTGCTATCGCAGAGAGTGCGCTGAGGTTAGTTTGGTAGCCGGTACTACAAAGCAAAGCAGCTTGCTTATTTGTCAGGTTTGCTAATGACTTCTCTAGTTTTGTATGTAAATCAAGCGTGCCATTGAGTAAGGGGGAGCCAGAACAACCTGTGCCATAGTGCTGGGTCGCAGTGGTTGCAGCTTCAATTAAGCGAGGATCAGTATTAAGACCTAAATATGAATTAGTGCCAAGTAATATAATGTCTTCATTTTTTTCATTCTTTATAGTGGAATATTGTCCACTATAAAACTCAGGGTAAAAGCCATAAAGACCGGCAAGTTTGAGTTGTAGATTATCGCTGTATTGCTTAGCTTTATGAAGTACATCTGTATGTGTAACACCATTAAGCAGTTGATGAATATAATCACGCCAGTATTGTTCATCTACTTCACTCTCGTTGCCCGCTTGATCTGTAAAGCTTAACTTCTCAGCGTGGTGAATATTATCCGTGAGGGTTCTTGCTAGGGCTTCAGATAACTCTGGATCATTTTTGTGTTTAATAAAAAATGCCTTTGGCTCGAGTGTCGCGCTTAGAAATAACTTAGGCGTATAATTGGTTATACCAAGTTCCAGACGTGCTTTTTTCAGCTCGATCATGCGCTTTATACTCAGCAGCGACGCCGCCCGGTATAAATTAGCTGCTTTATAATGTTCGAAGTTATAATCAACACCCCAATCAAGCATGATATAGTCATCATCGCCGATTAAGTTATACATAAAGGCGATTAATTTACCTTGATAGGTTAAGGTGATCACTTCACTGTTTTCTGGGCAGTTTAGCTGGGTCTGTAGAAAAAAATCAGCGGTTAGCTGCTCTCTACTGTAGTCTTTCGAGTTTTTATTTACGTTTTGCCACAGCCGCTCCATTTCCTTGCTTAGGTGTTTGAAGTCTTTGGTTACCTCAACTTTGATGCCAAACTTCTCTTCTAGCTTTAAAGCCGATCTCATTTTGTTTCTTGTTTTACTATTTTGAAAATCAAGGTACGCATCAAAAGTTGACCATTGATTATACAGTACGGCATTTGTAAAGCCTGAGCAGGGCAAGTAGCCGTATGGTTTGAGCAGTGTGGCGAGGTATTCTATTTGTGAGGTGGGAATATCTCTAATTAAAAAAAAGTCGTTATGACATTCTCTGCCGAGTACTTCCATGGATTCTATGGTTTTGATAAGAAACGCCTCAGCGCTGCATGGCGATTCAGCATTTGAGGTGCTCTCAAATCCATCCCCTATCATAGTAAATAAACCAAGCTCAAATACCTTGAAATCCATAAACTTGGGGAACCAAGTTTTGATAGGGGTGATTATCTCGCTAAGACTCTGATCTGTGGTTGCAAAGTCAAAATCAACGACATAGCAATTAGCTCTAGCTGAGGCATCATGACTTTGATGATGGATATAAAAGTGAGCAAGGTTATTGAGTTTAGACTGTTCGACAATGTTTAAAAACTTGTGATCTAACCCTGTCGATTTTCCTGCAGAATCCCACTTTTGTTCCTCTATTTCCGATAAGGATCGGTACACCGTTGTGACTATTTCTTGTTGTTTATTTTCCATTGTTGTTCCTTGGAGTTGCGGTCAATTAAGGAACAACTTTGTACGTATACTATTTTGTTTTTGGGTTTGTTTTTTTAATTGAATTAATTTTGATGGCTTTATGTTGCTGGTTTGTTTTATTTTTGTTTTTTAATTGTTTTTTTGCGCTGGTGTCGCCCGGGTTTTACTCCTATTTTTTATTTGATTTGGCTGGTGTGGGTACAAATATTATATAAAAAAGATAATAAGCTTTTACTTAGAATTTTTACTCTAGATTCAGCCTTGTTGCTAACAAGTAATTAGGAAGATTAAAAAGTCTGATTGAAATAATTTAAAACTAAAAATTAACAATAGTAATTTTTAGTTTTTTCTGATATTGATTTTTGGGGACAAAACAGTCCTGTTGTTCGGCGCTAATTCGAAAGGAAGAATATATCTATGTTCTGACCTTTTGAAAGTTGCCTCTTCAACGAGCATCTCGATGGCGTTATAGAGCCAGTATTCGGTGGAATAAATATATGATGTTTAATGGGAAAGATTGCGTTGTTAAAGTTGATCTAAGGGGTTAGACCCCCTCAAAGATCATTCATTTCGATGGCCTCATGATATCGATATTCAATGTAATGATAGTGTCTATCGTGTGATTAATGTGCAAAGGCTGCGGCGTTAGACGCCCTCGACGATCATTTCTATGGCGTCATGAAGCCAATATTCAATATTGTAATCCACCAAGACTTGTTCGGCGTCATAGCGGGCGCGCAGTACCTTTAAGCAAGGAGCACCGTTGTTCTTTTCTAGTTTGTCGGCAACATCATCGGGTAGTACTGTGACGCTTATTACGCACTGTTCAAAGCTGACGTCAACGTGGTAGTGAGTTGACATCACTTCCGTAATAGAACCATCCAGTGGTTGGTTGTGTAAGTCGGCAAAACGTTCGGCTGCACAATAGATCTGTTCCATCATTATTGCACGACCATCTAACGCGCGTACTCGAGTTAGTTCATACACCGGCTGGCCGTCAAAATGAGAGTGGCTAAACTCAGGCTCTATGGAAGGGGCATTAATTGCC
Source organism: Pseudoalteromonas sp. J010 (assembly GCF_003934235.1). Lineage (NCBI taxonomy): Bacteria > Pseudomonadati > Pseudomonadota > Gammaproteobacteria > Alteromonadales > Pseudoalteromonadaceae > Pseudoalteromonas > Pseudoalteromonas sp. J010. The sequence continues at coordinate 109,196 of NZ_RDBW01000004.1, forward strand.
ACTACTTGAGTTGTTGGTGCAAAGCCTTGTTCAATGGCAAGGTGGTTAAAGTTTACTTTTTTAGCGGGGTGCCATTTGAGCTTTTCCGGCGTGACAAACCAGCCGCGACGCTTTTGGCTAAAGATAAGTCCTTCGGCTTCTAGTCGTGCTAGGGCTTCACGGACGGTGATCCGTGTTGAGCTAAATGTTTCTTGCAGCGCGCGCTCTGAAGGTAATTTGGCACCGGGCGTCATGCTGCCAGCGGCGAGCAGCGCTTGGATATGGTTTCGAATACGTTGATAAAGCAGCATAATTGAGTCGAGAAAACCTTTTGTGACAAGCTTACTATCGTTTTATGACAGGATAAATATTTAAAATTTGAGACTTGTAAACTCAGATTGGCCTAACTCGCCAAATAGGCTTCTATTTGGCTAAACCAATAACTGCTAGGCAAAACGGTTAAATTTGGATCTTTTCCTAAATCATCAAAACGACGCAGCGCGATAATGGCGTCCAATTCAGGTAGCTTGGAGAATGCCGCAAGTTCTACGCTGCTCATCTTTGCGCCTTGTCTTGTTAGTGTTAATTGGCTGGCAGGAGAGAGCATTTGGTAATACTTCTCATCCATACTGACCAGATAGCGTTTCGCATCTACGTGTTTGCGCACCAGTATTGTCACTGCTCGGTCAAAGCCAAGCTGAGTTAAATGATCTGCCCCTAAATCGCCATGATTGCTATATCCTTGTGGGGTAAAGTCCGGGTTATGCTGAGATTGAGCAACAAAATGGCCAATATCATGCAAAAATGCAGCGATTTGGGTCGCTTGATCATAACCACTTTCTTTCGCGAGGGTGGCGCATTGCTCAGCATGATAAATTTGGCTGCATGCCTCGTCATAGGTGGCATGACCATATTGCTCAAATAGCTGTTTTATTTGTGCAATGGCATTCACTTTATATACTCCTGCTTCACGTTCGGGTCTAATTTTGCTGCGCTGCCACTGAGCTTGCTTAGCCAAACATCGAGTTTATGCGGTGGCATGTTGTTATCCTCAGCGCTTTCTTTACGGCGAATAGCATTTCTCACCATTAAGGCGCCCGCGGTGCGAAATGGCTCGACGGGAAACTGTTTAAGCGTTTGGTTGACCAAGGCGCAGTGACGCCAGTCGTTATGTTGATTAAGCAGAATACTCGCTAAGATTTGCCCACCTAAATAGGATTGCACCACGCCGTTGCCTGAGTAACCACTGCCATAAAACACATTAGCTTGACCATTTAAATGACCAAAGAAAGGCATGCCAGAGACACTTCTATCAGAGGGGCCGGTCCAGGTTCTGTCTATCTCGAGCTGGTGATGTGCAAAGAAATGGCTAAATGAGCGTTCAAGAATCGCTTGATAGCGGCTAGCACGGTGAAAGGTGTCTGTCACTTGGTTATTGAAACTAAAATAATTCCCGCCTTTGCCGAGCATTAATCGACCGCTTGAGGTGGTGCGGTAGTAATTCACAAAAATGCGCGTATCAATCACCGGAGCACCGTGGTTCAGCCTCATTGCTGCAAGCTTTTCAGGCGCAGGTGTGGTGATCGCCATATCGCTCGAAACTAACACCACACTGCGAGAAAACTGCGGCAATAGGCTTGGCAGCCAAGCGTTAACCGCAAACACCAGCTGATTGGCTCTGATCTCGCCTTTGTCTGTGGTGATGGTGAGTGTGTCTTGGCCTTGGTGCTTTAGATAGTGGGTGTGTTCAAATACCTTGACCCCAAGGGTTTTTGCCACCTTCATCAGTCCACGCGCAAGCTTGGCGGGTTGAACACTACCCCCGTGGGGGGAGTAAATTCCTGCAAGGTTGGCATTAGATCCGGTTGCTTGTAACTGCGATTTACTTTGTGTTTTCCACGCATTAAGCTGGTGTTGCTCGAGTAGGGTGGTAATGGGGCCAAAGGCATTGCGCTGGCTGAGATTTGAAGCCGTATAGTAAGTACCATCAACGCGGCAATCACATTCAATCCCGTGTTTGCTGGTAAAGGCTTTAATGTCATGAACGGCCTGCTCCGACTGGCGCACCAAAAAGCAGGCTTGTTCTAGGCCAAACTCTTTAATTAAGCTGGCAAACTTAGTCGACCATGTCAGCATAGCTCCGCCATTACGACCCGAAGCGCCTTGCCCGCAGAGATCCTTTTCAATAATGGCGATATTCAGCTCAGGTTTTTGCTTTTTCAGTGTTATGGCTGTCCAAAGGCCAGTAAAGCCGCCACCTATGATACAAACTTGGGTATCCAACGCGCCATGAGGTGGCGCGCTTGCTGCGGCTTCAATATCGGCTTGAGTGATTGCTTCGTCAAACCAAAAAGGCTGAAAACGCATTACGGGCGCTCTCCACGTGCAATTCGAGCAGAAATATCCACCAAGACCATTTCGATGTCGGCTAGTGAATCAATCACATAATGCGCACCGGCTTCGCCGAGTTGCTGATAAGCACTAAGGGAACGTGCACTTTGCTCTTCGTGGCTGAGCGCAGCCCATTCTTCTTCGCTAAGCCCCACCGCATTACCTGTTAAAGCAAGTCCTACGGTCCACATGCCGGCATTTAATCCCTCGCTTATTCCCGGCGCGGAGTCATCGACTTTTACGCACCCAGACACGCGGTTAATGCCAAGTCGTTGTATGTTTTCTAACGCCATCCAGGGGCCTGGGCGAGAGCCAGCTGCACATTCATCACTGGCAACCACACAATCTGGCTGATAACCATAATCGGCAGCGGCAGGCACTAGTACGTCCATCACAGGCTTGGGATACCCAGAACAACTGCCAATCTTAATGCCTTGTTGTTGTAATCGTTTGATCACCGCAAGCACGCCCGGAATTGGGGCAGCTCGGTCGGCGACTTTTGCCTGTTGGAGCGGCATAAAGGTTTGATAAATATGGTCAACATCAGCCGTACTCGGTGCCTGACCAAATTGCGTTATCCAGCGGGTGCGAACGCTCTCCATTTGTAGCAAAGTATTAATGTGATCCCACTTGCCCATTCCCATCGGACCGCGTGCTTCAGCCAAGGAAATATCAAATTGATACGCCTGCTTAAATGCTTCAACAAAAATGCTGGTGGGGGCAATCGAACCATAGTCGACCACAGTACCTGCCCAATCCAAAATTAACGCTTCAATGTGTTTCATGTTGCTAAGACTCCTAGCTAGGAAATATGTGATGAAAGTGCCGTGGCGCGTAGTTGCGTTGACGACTTACGTGGTCGCTTTAATTTCACGGCAAAATAAATAATTGAACTCACTACGAGGGCGCTTGCGATAAACGCTACCCAATAGCAAGCCATGGTAAAAAAGTGCAGCCAGCTGAGCTCAGGTGTGGCAAAAGTTTTATAGAGCAAAATGCCCACTGAGCCGATGTAGCCCGCCGAATCCGCCAGATAAATCAAAAACCCAGCGTTCGCAGTCGAGCCAACTGCTGAGATCATGCGGTCAAACATAAAGCAGTTATAGGGGATATAACTGATGTAAAGACCAGCCCCCAGCAGCACCATCCACGTTTTAGGATCGAGACTTTGGGTTTGGTATAAATACGTACTGCCAGCCAGCAGTGTAGCCCCGAGTAAGACAAAGCCATGGTTGGTAAAAAATGCGATGCGGTTATTTTTAATTAACACCAATGCGGCAAGCGCAATGAGTACGATAAAGGCGATGCGGATCCCGGCATAAGCAAAAATCGCGGGTTCTTGCCCATACCCTAAGGCTTGCCAAATCTCGGCTGAGAAGTTATCTCTAAAGTCACGAAAGCCGGTAAAGAGTAAAAAGCTAAGCACCAGTACGGTTATTCCAAACCAATACTGTTTAAAAAACGCCATCCGGGCTTTGCCATCCATTGGCGCGCGCTTTTGTCGTAATTGTTCATCCTCTTGTGTCGGTTCAGGAATACTATTAAGACAAGCAACGCTAAGTACAAGCAGCGGTAGAAAAATCGCTCCGGTTGCCGCTGGCATCCACAGTTCAGGCACATTGAGTTCACTCACCAGCCATTTACCCACAGTTCTGACCAATCCAGAGGCAAGAATAAAAGTTACGCTGAGTACCGCACCTAAGATTTCGGTGGTTTTACGACCTTCTAAAAAGCTAAAAACCAAACCCCAAATCATGCCAAGGGAGAGGCCATTGGCAAACAGCCAAACCAGATTCCAGCCCGTAGGAGTGATGGCAAATAGCACCAGTGCGAGCTCGGCGGCTAAAATCATGGCCAAAATCGCACGGCCGCGATAATGATGCTGCATTTCAGCAATCACTTTAACGCCGATAAATTTCGCGCATAGGTAGCCAAATACTTGCGAAAGGATCAGAGCAATTTTAAAGCTAACAACCCAGCTCGGGTCATCAAAGGCTTCATAGGTATTGACCGAAAATGGCTTACGAAAGGCGTACATACAAAAGTAAGTCATAAACGCACTGGTCGCGGCAAATAGCACAAAGCCGATACCTTGGGCGTCCTTTAACCAGCGCGGGCGGGTGTTAAATAGGGTGATCTGCAACATCATAGGATCCTCGGTAATTCGAGGGCAATCCTTTGTGGATTGCCCGTCAACCGGTGTATACCAATCGGCTTAATCAAGTGAATTGGTATTAAAATTGGTAGTTAATGCCGACCATGCCGCGGATACCATAGTATTCCACCTGTAATGGGCGACCTTCCTCACCTTGGTAGTACTGCAATGCTTCATTGGTGAGGTTACTTAGCTCTAGGTAAACTAACGTTTGTTCGTTAAGTTGGTATGACGTTGTAAAGTCGACGCTGGTATTGGCGCCATAGTAGCTATCCGATTGGCTATCGCCGCCGTGCTCTTCGATATAGGCACCTTTATGATTAAGTGCTATTCGAGCCGCAAAGCGGGTGTCGTCGTAATACAGCGTAAAGTTGTAAAGCTCATTGGCCTGACGTGGAATGGCCACCTTTTCTGTGCGCTCTGGGATCTGCATTTCAGAATCCATAAAGGTCGCATTGGTCATTACCCCAAAGTTGCTCAACCTGTCAGAAATAAAACCAAGGTCGCGGTTAAACGCCAGTTCAATGCCCGCAAGCCAAGCGCTATCGCCGTTTTCAGGACGGATGATGGTCACGCCTTGCTTGTTGTTGTAATTGCCAACGCTGGTGGCTTGGAAGATTGGGTCTTGGATATCTTTGTAGAATACCCCCGCAGAGACCAAGCCAACGCGGTCAAAATAATGTTCCACCATCAAGTCGAGGTTATTTGAGTAGGTAGGGTCGAGCGCTGGATTGCCTGAGTTAAGCTGGTTGTCCTGCTCAAGGTAAGTTGCCCCTGGTGTTAATGAGCCAAAGTCAGGACGGGCAAAGGTGCGAGTGAGTGCTATGCGATAATTGGTATCGTCATTAGCACGATAGGTAACATGTAGTGCAGGTAAAATTGACCAATAATCATTGCTGTTGGTGGTATCAACAACTTTGTCTTCGTCGGCTAAGTAGGTGTAGCCAGACACTTTGGTATCGGTGCGGGTAACGCGTAAGCCACCTAATACTTCCCAGTTGTCGCTGGCGTGGTAAGTTGCCATACCGTAGAGCGAGGTGTGGGTTTCTTCAACATCAAAGTTTCTGCCCAGCGCTCCACCGTTGCTGATGAGTGCTGATTCACCCGCATCTAGCTTGAACTTATAGCGATTTTGCGTCCAAAACTGAGCAAGAGCATCGGTGGAAGCTACTTGTGACAGCTGCGTGCGATAATCAAACTTGGCTTCGCTTAGGTAATCGCTGCGACCGGGTTGATCGCTTAAGGCAAAGTCTGCAAGCGTTGGCGCTACGCCATATTGTTCGCTGTCCCACGCGTAAAACTCGTCGGCAAAGTCAGCTTTACGGACTTTATCGCGGTATTTTGCCCCAAACTTAACGGCTAGCTGGTTATTGTATTGCCAGTCAAAGTCGGCATTTGCCACAAGTCTGTCTTTTTCGTTGACGTAGACCTTGTATAGCTCAACCCAAGACAATTCCATTTTGCTTGGATCGATTGCAAAGCCCGGGGGGAAGTGATTACTTATGGCGTTCCAAGGGTCACTGCCGCCGTCTACTTGGTTGTAGGCATAATTTTTACCGGTATCGCGGTCTTCAAGTCCAACATATCCCACATTTTTTTGATCAAAACGGGCGACAAAATAGCTGTTGTCTTCACTGTTGGGTTTGTCGCCATAGCGGAACTCATTTTCGTAGGTCGCTAGTTGCCAAGAGAGCGTCTTATCAAAGCCAAAGTCATGTTCACCTGCAATTTCAAAGCCCTGCATTTCGGTGATGAGTTCGTTGCGAATATGCTGTAGCTCAGCACGGTCTTTATCAAAACGCAGCCTGTGCTTATAGTGAGTTTCATTGTCAATCAGTGTGCCATATAGCGCGCTGGCGCTGAGCGTGCCGCTTTCAAGTTGATATTCCAGCGAGCCATTTAAGCCGTAAGTTTCACGGGTTCCGGTATAATCACGCAGCTCTAAACGGTAAATGCCTAAGCCATCGTTACCTCGGCGCGGCTCATAGTTATCGGTTGCCCAATCACGCTGCCACGCTGTGGCGTTAATGATAAAACCTAGCTTGTCGTCGAGTAGACGGTCGCCATACACCACATTGGCAGAATAATTTGTACCATCGGCCAGTTCGTTTTGGCCCACAGCAAAGTTGGTTTTGAGGATAAAATCATCAGCGCCTTTTTTGGTCACGAAATTAACATTACCGCCAATCGCATCACCTTCCATGTCGGGAGTGATAGCTTTAGACACTTCCACAAACTCAATCAATTCGCTTGGAAAAAAGTCGAACGCAGTGGCGCGGCTGGTGGTTTCTTCTTCTGCGGTTGGAAGACGGTTACCGTTGATGCTGGCCGAGCTCCATTGTGACGGTAAACCACGCACTGCAACAAACCGGCCTTCACCTTGGTCACGCTCTATCGACACACCTGGAATACGTTGCACCGCTTCTGCGGCATTTCTATCTGGTAACTTACCAATGCCATCGGCAGAAATGATACTTTTGATATTACTGGCATTTTTTTGGTTATTTGCTGCGGCCATTGCGCCACGGAAGATTTGCCCAACCGTGACCACTTCTTCCATCGTTTGTTGTTGGTTTAATAAGATTGGAGACAAGGTAGTAACTTTACCATCAATCACCTCAACCTGAAGTTCAGTTTCCTGATAACCCATATATTTCACCACTAGGGTGTAGCGACCTGCTTCCAGTTTTGGCAGTTCAAAGCGACCACGATAATCAGATACAGTGGAAACATCTTGGCCTTTGACCGAGATAACAGCGCCAGACAGATTACTTTGTGGGTCTTTTACCACACCAACGAGTTTACCTGTCGCAGCATATAAGCTGGGACTGGTGGTGAGTAACACGGCAGCTGCGATTTGGGTGAGTTTTTTCATTGCTCTTTTCTCAAAAGTTTGGGTTAAATTTTCTGGTCTAGTCCAGCTTGTTGCAAATAGAGTAATGACGGTTTTTTACAGTCCGATGACATAAAGATTAAAAATTAACTAGCGCCGGCTGCTCTTGAATATTTGGTTCGTTTTATAGGAAATAGGAGGTTGTTGTTAGATGTTTGGCTTAACTGAATAAGGTTTGTCATACTCGCGTTATCAGCAACAGGTTTTCAGTAAAGGAATGGCAACGTGATTTATGCTTTGATTGCGGCGATTGGACTTTCTCTTTTTATCTATAGCATCACAGCTAGACAACTAGATAGAGCGGAGCTCACCGCCCCGATGTGGTTTATGCTAACCGGTGGAGTTATCGGGTTAGCGCTTGGTAATACTGAGGATGGACAGCAGGCATTCGCTGTTGATATTGATGGTCTACAAACACTGCTGCCAGTTATTGAGCTGACGCTTGCGATTTATTTATTTTCCGATGCTGCAAAAACGCGATTACGGGTGTTATCTCACAGCTTTCAGTTACCGGTTAAATTATTGCTCGGGCTGCCATTAACTATGGTATTTGGCGCTTGGGTGGCTCATGAGTTGTTTCAGTTATCTTGGTTGGCTTGCTTTTTAATTGCGGTAATAATCACTCCAACCGATGCCACTTTATGCAAAACCTTCATTCAGGATAAGTCTGTGCCCTCCAGATTACGTGAGGCAATTAATGTAGAAAGTGGCTTGAATGATGGCCTCTGTATTCCGGTATTTCTGTTTTTACTGGGAGTATTGGCTGAGCGAATGCAAGCGACGACTGAATCATTTGCTTGGATTTTTATTCGAGAAGTAGGGATTGCACTTGTTGTCTCGGGGTTACTGACCGGGGCGATCATTTGGTTACTTAAACGGGCCTATCAACATCATTACTTTGCGTCTAAAACTAGCCCTTTTCTCTTTGTAGGCATCGCTTTTTTAGTTTTCTCGGTAACCCAAGCTTTGCATGGCAGCGGTTTTATTGCTGCATTTGTCAGCGGTTTGCTGTTTGATAAATATTATCGTGATGCGTTTAAAGATCAGCTTATCGAGGAAGGGGAACACCTCGCTGAATTTGCGGCTTTTATCATTTGGATTGTGTTTGGTTTGTCGGCCAGTGTGGTGCTTTTGGCAGTCACAGAGTGGCAGGTTTGGGTGTACGCAGTGTTGGCGACCGCCTTATTTAGATTGCTCCCGGTATACCTTTGTTTATTAGGTGGTGATCTGACAACCAAAGAGCGTTTTACTTTAGCATGGTTTGGCCCTAAAGGCTTGGCGTCGGTGGTGCTAACCTTAATGCTACTCAGCGAAGAGTTGCCAAATGGCTTGCTAATTACCCAAGTGGCGATGGCAACGGTGTTGCTGAGCATTTTTGTATTTGGGCTATCTAGTCGACCCATTTCTAAATTATTTACCAGTGCTTTAGGTAGAGAGTGATGACTCCACATCATGCAAACTATACAGGGTAACTTCGCACTAAAATTGTATTGTTATATTATAACTCATTGTAAAGTAATATAATTTTTGTCACTTTGCTGAAATAAAAAAGTCATGTAACACGCCTAGACTGTGCCTGCCTTACAGACAAATATTACGTTTCAGGAACAGTACAATGAATAAAAAGTTACTTACAGTTGCTATCTCTGCAATATTACTTACCGCGTGTGATGACGACACTAAAACCGTTGAGGTGATCAAAGAAGTTGAAGTCATCAAAGAAGTACCAGTGCAAGAAGTGACACAAGTAAAGAATGTGATCCTTATGATCGGCGACGGTATGGGGCCACAGCAAGTTGGCTTACTTGAAGAATACGCTCAGCGCGCGCCAAACTCTACTTATAAAAATAAAGGCAACCAAACAGCGCTTTCTAAACTTGCTGCGGGTGGTCATTTGGGTCTATCGCTTAATGCGCCGCATGGGGCAACAGGCAGCCTTGTGACTGATTCCGCTTGTTCTGCAACACAGTTAGCTACGGGCATTGCAGCTGGCTCTGAAATGATAGGTCTTGATGCCGAAGGTAATAAAGTTGCAACTATCTTAGAAAAAGCTAAAGCAGCTGGTAAAGCAACAGGTCTTGTGTCAGACACCCGTATCACTCATGCAACACCTGCGGCTTTTGCTGCACATATGCCGCATCGTTCTTATGAAGCAGAAATCGCCGAACAGTTGGTACGTTCAGGCAATGTTGATGTGATGCTATCTGGTGGTGCACGTGTATTTGTACCAAAAAGTACACCAGATAATGCAGAGCTTAAAGCTCAGTTTGATGCGCTTGGTATGCCAAGTAGTGTATATAAAAAATCAAAGCGTGGCGATGAAACGAATCTCGTTGTTGAAGCAAAAGAGCAGCACGGTTATGGCCTTGCTTTTGATAAAGCACAGCTAAATAGTTTTGAAGGTGAGAAAGTACTTGGCCTATTTGCAAATTCAGGTATGAATGACGCAATTGCTTATAAAGCTTGTCAACAAAACGACAGCTGTTCGCAGCCTTCATTAAAAGAAATGACAATTAAGGCTTTGGATATTTTATCTAAAGATGAAGATGGCTTTTTCTTAATGATTGAAGGTGGTCAAATTGACTGGGCGGGTCACGCAAACGATGCGGGTTGGATGTTAAACGAGCTGCTTAAATTTGATGAAGCTGTTGAAGCTGTGCATGAATGGGTAAAAGACCGTAACGATACACTAGTCGTTGTGACTGCAGACCATGAAACGGGCAGTTTTGGCTTTAGTTACTCTAAGCATGAGCGTCCTGAAGCACAGACCCTGTCTGGCGATGGTATGTATGTAAATGGGGTTGCTAAAGAATATCACCCTAAATTTAACTTTGGCCCGCTTGCGCAACTAGACAAGCTTTACGCGCAAACAGGCACCTTCTTCGATATTCTAGCGGCAGCAGCTCCAGATGAAGCCTATGAGAATGTGTCTGGCTCAACGTGGCAAGCAACAATTGCAGATATGACAGCGTATACAGTGACGCTAGATAACGCGGCAAAAGTTGGTCAGAGCGTATACGATGAAAATAGCGCGGATATGATCCCTGCGTTTGAAGACTTTAGTGATTTCTATGTGTATGCGAAAGAAGACTATACAGGTAAAATTGCACGAGCGCTTGCGTCAGAGCAAAACGTTGTTTGGGGCACGGGCACCCATACCGCTGCCCCTGTCCCTGTTTATGCTTATGGCCCGCAAGGGGTAACTAAGCAATTTTCAACGATGCAGCATCACGTTGATATTGCCAATAAAATGATGGCTGCGCTTGGTTTAACTGAATAAACCAAGCCGAAAACTCATTAAGCCACAGCAATGTGGCTTTTTTCTGTCATTAAGGCCAGAAACTCATTTTGTGGTAGCGGCTTTGAATAGTAATAGCCTTGACCAAAGTCGCATCCTGCTTGTTTTAGCAGTTGATGTTGAGTGGCTGTTTCGACGCCTTCAGCAATAACACGTAAGCCCAATCGATGTGCCATTAGAATGATGATCTCACAAAGTGTTAAATCGTCTTCATTAGTGGCGATACTGTCCACAAAGCGCTTATCTATTTTTACAAAATGGCAATCTAATTGTTGTAAATAAGCCAAAGAAGAATAACCGGTGCCAAAGTCATCAAGTGCAAATTGAAAACCATGTTGTTTTAGTCGCTCAACACGTTGCTTAGTACGACTATCATTATGCAGCATCATACCTTCAGTAACCTCGAGCACGACTTGCTTTGCAGCGATGTTTAACGTGGTTAATTTGTCATGCCAAGATGCAAGTGTGCAGTTTTTCGCGGCAAATTGTACCGGAGATACATTAATACTTATTTGGGTATCATGACCTAAGTGCTGTAACTGAGTCAGAGTATCCAGTGATTGTGTGAAAGCAAAATCACCAATATTGTGAATTAATTGGGTTTCTTCAGCTAAGGGAATAAACTCAGCTGGGCTTACCATACCTTGCTCAGGATGACGCCATCGTATCAGTGCTTCTGCTTTTACAATATGGTTGTCATGCAATGACACAATCGGCTGATAGTGCATTTCAAACTGGCTGTGATTGAGCGCTGTTCGGATACCTTTAAGCATTTGCATTCTTGATTCTGCTACTTTTCGCAAAGTATCATCAAAGATGACATAGCCGTTGCGGCCTTGTTGCTTCGCTCGATACATTGCTTGGTCGGCGGCTTTTAATAATGACTCAGCGCCATTACCATCGTTTGGGGTCGCGGCAATTCCAATACTCGCAGTAATGTGGCACTGCTCATCTTGGATCTCAAATGGCTGTTTTAATGCGGACTGAATTTGCGCAGCGAGTGCCTTACACTCGGTTTTATTCTCATCATCAGGTAGGACAAACACAAACTCATCACCACCAATACGTGATAAAAACGCCTGTGGCGAGATTTTTTTGAGCCGCTCGGCCACGGATTTTAGTAATAAATCACCGTAATAGTGACCTAAAGTATCGTTAATATCTTTAAAATTATCGAGATCTAGTAGTAATACAGCCGTGCGTCGTTTGCTACTATGAACTTGCTTTTTCAGGTGCTTTTTTAGGCCAACGCGATTGTGCAGATCTGTGAGTTCGTCAAAATGCGCCTGTCGCCAAATTAGCGCATCTTTTCGTTTTATTTCTGTAATATCGGTGAAAATAGCAACACGACGGTAGATCTCTCGATTCTTGTCATAGACACTGTCGATGGTTAACCACTCGGTATACAGTTCACCATTTTTCTTGCGATTAACGATTTCACCTTGCCAGCGACCGTGTTCATTTAATTGTTTCCACATAAGTTTATAGAAGCTGTGATCATGCTGCCCAGAGCTTAGTATGGAGGTTGRTTTACCTAATACTTCTGCACGGGTGTATCCTGTCACTTTAGTAAATGCAAGGTTAGCGTCTAATATAAAGCCATTAGCGTCGGTAATTATCATGCACTCGCTACTGTTATTGTAAACTAGCGCCGCCAGATTTAAGGCTTCTTCTTGGTGTTTACGCTGACTAATATCACGAAAAATAAGCAGGGCTTGAGGGTGTGACTCAATCGCACATAGGCGACACTCAACAACTTGATTGGCTGTGGGGGAAAACTCCAGTTGTACGTAGGTGTCATCGTTTAACATCGCGAGCTCTGCACAGATCCTCTTGTATATATGCTCGGGCAACAGTGCCTCTAGGGTGTGAGCACCATCTGTGTAAGCACCATATCGAGACAAGATTTGTGCGTGTTGGTCTAGGCGTACATAACTATCTGGTAAGGCATTAATTAACGCTCTGACTACCGCGAGTCTGTGGTTGGCGTTATCTTCTGCGGCTAGCCTCGTTCTTGCCATGTGTGCAAAACGTTCAGCAATATGCTCAAACTCACTCGGTACTTTTGTAGCTTCAAAATCAGAGTCTTGTTTACCGGATTCTAATTTGGCAATGGCGTGCGTTAAAGTTCGTAATGGCTTAAGCAGTTGCTGTTTTAGCTGCCAATGTGTTTGCCAAAATAACAGGGCGACCACCGAAAAGAAAATCCCCAAGAATATGGCAAAGCGGTTGTCAATCTTGCTTAACTGAGATTCAAAATCAAAACTAAAATAAATTTGTAAAGCGCGGCCGCTGCTATCTAAAGGTTGTTTAACATAGACTAAGCGGTTGCCTTGTGGCGTTTTAAGTAAGGTCGCTTGCTGTTGCAAATTGCGAGGCCAAGCTGTACTTACAGCGCGACCAAGCTCAGCCTTAGAGGCTGGGTATTGTGCAATGATCTGATCTTTTGCATCAGCTATCATAACGCGCGTCCCAACAGGCAAAGGTAGTTTTGCAAGGGTTTGACTCCAATGAGTCAAGCCCTTTACGGCAACGAGCATAAACAAAAACTGCTGTTGTTGATCATAAATAGGCAGCGCAAAGTTCACGGTAGCGCGCTGCATACTTCTGTCTATCTGATATTCACCGACACTGAATTTGGCGGTGCGCATGGCTGCTTTAAAATAGCCTCTGTCAGCAATATTGATGGCTCCTTGTCCGGTTTGGTGCGTGGTACAGAGAACATCTCCTTGGGCGTTGACTAWGCCAAGGTTCGCCAAATTTGGGCTGAGTAGCATCGCATGATACAAAAGGGCAGGACAATTACCATTGTCTACTTTAAGGTGGTCAATACGAGTCGATAATTGCTGCAACACAAGTTCTGTATCGGCAAGCTCTACCTGTTGGATAGCCGCAACCTGCTTAGCATAATGTAAAGCTTGTTGTGACTGTTGTGTTAACGCCTGCTGACGTTGCTCACATAATAAGAATAAAATAATGATCAAACATGGCAAGCAGAGTAGAACAAGTAAGCGATAAAATCGAAACTTTATTGAAGAATTTAGAATAATCCCACCTGTGGAGCTGATCAAAGAGCGCGAATGATACCGAATCCAAAGGGGACAACCAAGCAAATTTGCATAAATAATTCACTGTTTTTGGGACTGTCACGCTCTCCTTGAAGTTAGGAATTTTTAATTTCTAATTTTAAAGTATGAGATGATTATCAAGTCAAAATTATTGGTGTTTTTTCTGTTCTCCACTTTTTTCCACCAAATTCATGATCTTCCACAAATCCCGCGATTTTTCTGGCTTGCAAAGGTGTTAAAGGTACCGACTTAGCTTGACAAAAGTGCTTGTCAAGCCCTAGACTGTTCTTCTGTGGTAAAAAGTGGGTTTTAGTGGATCAAACTGGATCAGCCAACTTATAAATAGGGTCACTCATGTTTCGAGGTGCAAGTTCGCTAGCTTTGGATGACAAAGGGCGCTTTGCGGTACCAACCAAGTACCGTCAACCGCTGCTGTCTGAAGCTCAGGGGACGGTTATTTGTACTATTGCGATCAATGAACCTTGTTTGTGGCTTTACCCACTCACCGAATGGCTAGAAATTGAGACCAAATTAAGTCGCATCTCTAACACCAATCCCAGAGTAAGGCGCTGGCAACGCATGTTGCTCGGTCATGCTACAGAATACCAACTAGATAAAAACGGCAGAATTTTATTAGCTCCGGCACTACGAGCACATGCACAGCTTGGGAAAAAAATTATGCTAGTTGGATTGCTAAATAAATTTGAAATTTGGGATGAAGAACGCTGGTATCAGCAAATGCAAGCAGATACTGAAATTGAACATTCAGGAAACTTTGAGGAAAGCCCTGAATTGGAAAACTTTTCCTTGTAGGGGTAGATAAATTAATGAGCGAAGAGTTTAAGCATATTTCGGTGTTAATGGCCGAAACATTAGATGCTCTAGCAATCAATCCCGAAGGTATTTATATCGACGGAACATTTGGACGAGGTGGGCACTCAGGCGAAATCCTCAAGCGATTAACCTCTGGGCGTTTGCAAGCGATTGATCAGGATCCTCAAGCGATCAAAGCTGCTCAGAAGTTTGCTGATGATACGCGTTTTGCAATCGCGCGCAGTCGTTTCTCAGAAATAAAATCAGTCGCTGAAGAGGCTGGGATTTTAGGTCAAGTCGACGGTATTTTACTGGATATAGGCGTATCTTCTCCTCAACTTGATGATGCCGATCGTGGTTTTAGTTTTATGAAAGACGGGCCACTGGATATGCGGATGGATCCTGATTCGGGTCGAAGTGCTGCTCAATGGCTCGCTGAAGCTGAACTAGAAGAAATGGTGTTTGTGATAAAAAAATACGGTGAAGAGAAGTTTGCCACCCGTATTGCACGTAAAATCATCGAAACACGCGAGCACACCGCAATTACCACCACGGCGCAATTAGCACAATTAATTGATGATGCTGTGCCTGTGAAAGATAAGCACAAGCACCCCGCAACTCGTACTTTTCAAGCTATTCGAATTTATATTAACAGTGAGTTAGAAGAAATTCAGACGGCATTGCAAGCCTCCCTAGCGGTATTAAAACCTGGTGGGCGGTTAGTGGTGATCTCGTTCCATTCCTTAGAAGATCGTATCGTAAAGCAGTTTATCAAGAAGCAGAGTAAGGGAGAGGCGATACCCAGAGGTCTGCCTTTAACGGATGAACAACTTAAACAAAATCTCACCTTAAAGGCAGTGGGTAAAGCCATTAAACCGAGCGATCAAGAGATTGCACTGAACCCACGTTCTCGCAGCTCGGTATTGCGAGTGGCGGAGAAGCTCTAATGAATGCCAGCAAGCAACGCCAACCGAATCTGTTTGTCGAAATTAGCCACTTCTTAATTTCTAATAAGCTAACGGCGTTGTTGCTGCTGACGATCTTGATTTCTGCACTTTGTGTTGTTCAGATCACACATTTAACTAGGCAACAATTAATACTACAAGATGAGCTATTACAGCAACGTGATGAATTAGATCTGCAATGGCGTTACCTCGTTGTTGAAGAGGAATTTTATTCACAGCATGCAAGGATTGAAGAGATTGCCAAGATGCAGCTAGAAATGAAACGTCCAACAAGTAAAGACGAACAGGTGATTGTGCTGCCATGAATAAGCCAAAGCAAAAGACTCAATCAATCATCACTTGGCGCTTTGCGCTGGTATGTGGCGTGATGCTTATGGTTTTTATGACTTTGGTCGCACGAGCGGCATTTTTGCAAGTCATAGAGCCTGATAAAGCGATTAAAGAAAACGAAAAGCGTACAGTTCGTGTTGAAAAGTTAAATGTTCAGCGCGGGATGATTTTTGACCGAAATGGCAAAGAGCTTGCGGTAAGCGTGCCTGTGGTAAGTGTGTATGCTGATCCTTTAGCTATCGATAAAGCGCTGGCAAAAAAGGTACTTCGTAAAGCTCGTAAAGAGGGAGAAGACCACAAAGCGTTGGCACAAAACGAGCCTGAGTTGACATTGCGAAAACAAGCTTGGTATGACGATGAAATCCGCTGGAAAGAACTCGCCGATGTGCTCAGGCTAAAACCACAAAGTGTCGATGAACGGCTTCGGGGAGACCCAAGCCGTCGTTTTGTTTATTTAAAGCGGCAAGTGACAGCCGTTGTCGCTAATTATATTCGTCAAATGCGCCTACCAGGCGTTCACTTGCTTGATGAGTCCAAGCGCTTTTACCCAAGTGGTGAAGTCACGGCACATATGATCGGTGTAACCGATATTGACGGCAAAGGTATTGAAGGTGTGGAGCGGATGTTTGACTCTGCGCTCACCGGCACAGCTGGTAAACGTACAATCCGTAAGGATGCTCAAGGCCGCGAGGTTCAGGTTTTATCTGAAGAACAACGTGTTGAGCCTGAAGATGTGTACTTAAGTATTGATTTACGTATTCAAGCCATCGCGTACCGAGCGCTAAAATCCGCAGTTTTGAGCTATAAAGCCACTTCTGGCTCAGCAATGGTGGTAGATGTCCATACAGGTGAAATTTTAGCTTTGGTCAACAGCCCAAGTTTTAATCCTAATGATCTTAGCACGGCAGCGCCCTATAAACGTCGTAACCGCGCCATGACAGATTTGTTTGAACCAGGTTCAACGCTGAAGCCTTTGGCTGTGTTAGCAGGGCTACATTATGGCGCAATTCAAGCTAATGACATGATAAATACACACCCAGGTTGGATGAACCTAAGTGGTGGGTTGGTTAAAGATACACGTAATAATGGTGAGCTAAGCCTCAGAGAAATTCTTAAAATCTCCAGTAACATGGGGGTGGCTAAAATTTCGCAAATGCTACCGAAAGAAGCGTTCATCAATCTTTATCAACAAGTTGGTTTTGGCGAACCAACAGGGTCCAATATGATTGGTGAAAGTGCAGGATTGTTTTATCCAAACCGCCGCTGGTCTAACTTCGAAATTGCAACTTTGTCTTATGGCTACGCGGTTTCTGTGAGTACGGCACAAATGGCAAGGTTATATGCCATGTTTGGCGCTGGAGGCATATTGAGACCTTTGACCATAGTGAAGCAAGATGAAGTCCCAGAGGGGAGACGTATATTTAGCGAGCAAGATACTCAAGCTGTAGTGGAAATGATGGAATCTGTATTTGAGCGTGGCGGCACCGCCCATAACGTAAAAGTTGATGGGTATCGCGCTGCGGGGAAAACCGGTACTTCAGAAAAAGCAGTAGCAGGCGGCTATGGTGATGAGTATGTTGGTTATTTCGCGGGGGTCGCACCGGTGAGCGATCCGCGACTTGCGGTGGTTGTTATGGTTAATGAGCCTGCAGGTGATGTTTATTACGGCGGCCAAACTGCGGGACCGGCTTTTGCAGAAATCATGTCCAATGCACTAAGAATTTTAAATGTAGCGCCAGATAAAGGGCGTGTAGCGTATGTTTCAGGAGCCGATAATGATGCGTGATTTGGCTCAAATATTAAGTGAATTTGGAGTCAATACTCACACTATTGAAGTTAAGAACTTACGAATTGATAGTAGAGCGATTGAACCTGGAGATTGCTTTATTGCGTTACAGGGGCATACCCAAAACGGCGCTAAATATGCTGCCAGTGCAATTGCGCAAGGAGCTAAGTGCGTATTAGCTGAAACAGCAAGTGAACCAAATGTGGCACCAGAGCAGGTTATTTTTGTGGATAACCTAACTGAGAAACTAGCGGCTATCGCTGCCCAATTTTATTGCCAGCCAAGCAAAAAGCTGAAATTAACAGGGGTGACCGGTACCAATGGCAAGTCTACGACTACTGCCATGATTGCTAATTTAGCCACTTTAGTTGGCCGTGCAGGAGCGGTGGTTGGGACTCTTGGCTTTGGTCATCCTGATAGACTTATTCCATTGGCAAATACCACGCCATCAAATGTCGACTTACAACGTATTCTCGCTACGTTGAGCCGCGATTTTACGCACGTAGCTATGGAGGTTTCTTCTCACGGTTTAGTTCAGGGGCGCGTTGATGAGTGTGACTTTGATGTGGCGATTTTCACTAACCTGACTCGTGATCACCTTGATTATCATGGTGATATGCAAAGCTACGCAGAAGCCAAAAAATTACTTTTTACCCGTTGTGCGCCTAAGCACAAGGTCATCAACATTGATGACGAGGTTGGTGCTAGCTGGGCGCATGCCCTCAATGATGAAACTCTCGTAGCTTATGGGCGCTGGGATGCAAAACATGCGTTCAAGCAATATGTGTTTTTTGATGCAGTATCAACACATCCGCATGGTTTGAGCGCGACATTAAAAACCAGCTGGGGTGAGTGTCAAATTAACGTGCCACTCTATGGTGAGTTTAACCTGTATAACTTAACTGCTGCGTTTGCCAGCTTACTCCTTCAAGGAGAATGCCTCGAAACACTAGCCTGTGCCTGCGTTAAATTATCGCCGGTAGCTGGGCGTATGGAGCCTTATAGTGCACCAGAAAAGCCAACTTGTATTGTCGATTATGCCCATACCCCCGACGCTTTAGCGCTAGCGTTACAAGCATTACGTGCACATGTCCCAGGCGAGCTTATCTGTGTGTTTGGTTGTGGTGGTGATAGAGACAAAGGCAAACGTCCTGAGATGGCCCGAGCGGCGGAAAAGTTTGCGGATAAATTGGTGATCACCAGTGACAATCCTCGCAGTGAAGATCCTAATGTAATCATTGCAGATATTAAGGCAGGACTCATCAACCCTGAGTATGCTGTCTGCCAGCCAGATAGAGGGCTGGCCATTCAACACGCGATAGCGCTGGCTGATAAAAATAGTGTGGTGTTGATCGCGGGTAAAGGTCATGAAGATTATCAGATTATAGGTACTGAGCGCATTGATTTTTGCGATAGGCAATGTGTTACAGCGATTTTAAAAGGGGAAAAGGCATGATCAAGATGGATTTCTCTTGGCTTGCAGCAGTCTTAAAAACCTCTTACAACGGGGAGAATTTGGCAGTCGCCAACATCAATACGGACACCAGAACCATTGAGTCTGGAGAAGTATTTTTAGCGCTTAAAGGGCCTAACTTTGATGGCCATCGCTTTTTGGAAGTGGCTAAGGCGCGGGGCGCGATAGCGGCTATTGTATCTTGCCCTGATGAAGATATTGATTTAGTGCAGTTTGTCGTTGATGACACCCGTATTGCTTTAGGTCAAATTGGTAAAGCTGTGATTGACACTGTGGCGCCTAAAACCATTGCGATCACCGGCAGTGTTGGAAAAACCACGGTAAAGGAAATGTGCGCTGCTATTTTAGCGCAAAAAGGCAAAGTGTTAGCAACAAAAGGTAATTTTAACAATGATATAGGTGTTCCTTTAACCTTGCTGCGGTTGACTGAAGAAGATCAATATGCGGTGGTTGAATTAGGTGCTAATCATTTAGGGGAAATAGCCTATACCACAGCGCTCGTGAGTCCCGATGTTGCCACTGTATGTAACGTTGCACCTGCACACATTGAAGGGTTTGGCTCAATAGATGGTGTAGGTAAAGCCAAAGGGGAAATCTTTTCAGGCCTAAAAGCAAATGGTGTCGCTGTGATTAACGCAGATAGCGATTACGCTGCGATGTGGCAAGAAAACCTAACTGTCACGAATGTTAAACGTTATAGCTTACATGAACAGCTCGACATATGGGTGGACGAGGTGGTGCTAGACGAGTTGGCTAGACCTACCTTTAAGTTATGCCGAGACAACCAGAGTGTCAGGGTTAGCTTACCACTTTCAGGACAACACAATGTCAGTAATGCGCTCATTGCTGCGGCGTTAACAACTGAGTTAGGTGCCAGCCTTGAAGAAGTGGCTACGGGTCTTGCACAGATGGCTGAAGTGAAAGGCCGGGTCAACATGATCCAAGTGTCGGATACGCTACGAGTTGTTGATGATACTTACAATGCCAATGTCAAATCGGTCAACGCCGCCATTGATTTACTGGCTTCGATGTCAGGCTATAAAGTATTAGCGCTAGGTGATATGGCTGAGCTTGGTGAAGGGGCTCGTGAGTATCACAAAGAAGTAGGCGAGTACGCGAAACAGCAAGGCATTGATGAGTTGTTTTCTTTGGGGGTGCTAAGTAGTAGCGCCAGTAATGTATTTGAAAAACCAAATCGTCATTTCTCCACAAGAGAAAGTTTGATGAAGGCGTTAAAAGTAGTGTTGGCTGAGCAATCAGGCCGATGCACTGTCATTGTAAAAGGATCACGTAGCGCGCGGATGGAATTGCTGGTTGAAGAATTAGTAAACGCTGGCCAGTCGGATAGCGAGACAGGAGAAGTAACATGTTAGTTTGGCTAGCCGAGTATCTTACCCAATACTACTCAGGGTTTAACGTTTTTTCTTACCTCACTTTAAGAGCGATTTTAGGTATTTTAACAGCCTTGATGATCTCTTTATATTTCGGTCCAAAACTTATTGCGGCACTACAGCGCATGCAGATTGGACAAACAGTACGCGATGATGGCCCTGAATCTCATCTTTCTAAATCTGGTACACCAACCATGGGCGGGATTTTGATCCTTGCAGCTATTTTTACCAGCACGTTACTTTGGGGAGATTTGAGTAACAAATATGTATGGGTAACGCTGTTTGTGATCGGCAGCTTGGGTATTGTGGGTTTTGTTGATGATTATCGCAAAGTGATCAGAAAAGACAGTAAAGGCCTTATCGCCCGTTGGAAATACTTTTGGCAGTCAGTGATCGCAATCTCTACCGCTGCATTTTTATACTTCACCTCAACCAATGCGGCTGAAACAACCCTAGTTGTGCCATTTTTGAAAGATGTCCTACCGCAACTTGGTTTGTTCTACTTGGTGATGAGCTATTTTGTGATTGTGGGCACTTCAAATGCCGTTAACCTTACAGACGGTCTTGATGGGTTGGCGATAGTACCAACTATCTTGGTTGCTTCGGCTCTTGCCATTATCGCTTATGTGACTGGTAACGCGAATTTCTCAAGCTACCTTCATATTCCTCATTTACCACTAACAAGTGAGTTGGTGGTGGTCTGTACTGCAATTGTTGGTGCTGGACTTGGCTTTTTATGGTTTAACACGTATCCCGCACAAGTGTTTATGGGGGATGTTGGCTCGTTAGCCCTTGGTGGTGCACTTGGTATTATTGCAATTCTGGTGCGCCAAGAATTGGTGTTGATCATTATGGGGGGCGTATTTGTTATGGAGGCACTGTCCGTTATTTTACAAGTTGGCTCGTACAAGCTCCGAGGACAGAGAATTTTTAGAATGGCACCTATTCATCATCACTATGAACTAAAAGGCTGGCCTGAACCTCGCGTGATCGTGCGCTTTTGGATCATTTCAATCATTTTGGTGCTAGCAGGTCTTGCCACGTTGAAGATTAGATAATGACGTATATTGAACAATTACAAAAAAAACATATCACCGTACTGGGGCTTGGCGTCACAGGACAAGGGATTGTGCGTTTTTTATTGTCGCACGGTATCAATCCAAAGGTGGTAGATAGCCGTCCGGTTCCTCCCTGTGCAGATTGGCTGAATCATAATGCACCGGATTGTGAGGCGGTATTTGGCAACCTTGCAGATGCCGCTTTGGCACAGACCGACCTTATCATTATCAGCCCAGGGATCCCGCTTTTTGAACAGAGCGTGGCACAGGCTATTGCTAAGGGAGTGGAGGTGATTGGTGATATTGAATTATTTGCTCGACTGAACACTCGCCCAGTTATTGCTGTAACTGGGTCAAATGGCAAGTCGACAGTGGTGAGTCTGGCAACAGAAGTACTCAAAGCCGCAGGGTTAAAAGTTGGACTTGGCGGAAATATTGGCACGTCAGTACTGTCAATACTCGATGATGAACACGATGTGTATGTGTTGGAGCTATCTAGCTTTCAGCTAGAAACAACCCACAGCTTGGCTTGCTTGTCTGCGATGATCTTGAATATTACAGAAGATCATATGGACAGGTATCCAGATTTTCAGGCCTATATTAAAGCCAAGCAGCGTATTTACCAGCATGTTGAACATATTGTTTTTAATGCTGAAGATCAACATACCTTTGCAGAACATGGTCAAGGCAGCAGTGTATCCCTCACTGAAGGGGATTATCATTTGATGAAGGTGGCACATGAACCTTATTTTGCCTACAAGCAAACGCCATTATTGCCAGTAAGCTCGCTTGCGATGGTGGGTAAACACAACCAGTTTAATGCTTTAGCCGTGTTGGCATTATTGGCGCCGATGCAGCTGCCAACTAGTGCATTTGCCACTGCATTTGGAGCGTTTCGTGGCTTGCCTCATCGTTGTCAATTGGTTGCGGATGTTGCTGGCGTGCGCTATTTCAATGATTCGAAAGCCACCAATGTCGGGTCAACGGTGGCTGCGATTGAATCATTAGCAAACACTAAGCGAAATATTATCTTGATAGCCGGCGGTGATGCCAAAGGTGCCGATTTAACACCGTTGAAAGCACCGCTAAACGCACACTGTAAAGCATTATTTTGTTTTGGTCAGGACGGTGAGCAGTTTATGCCGCTGCTGCGCAACAGCCATAGAGTCAATAATCTTAAAGAAGCGGTTATTGCGGCAAAGAGTATTGCTACCATTGGGGATATTGTCTTGCTTGCGCCTGCGTGTGCCAGCATAGATATGTATCCAAATTATATGGCTCGCGGTGATGAGTTCGTTCAGTTAGTGGAGGAACACACGCTTGTTTAGTATCACAAACCTAAGAGAGGCTTTAACGCCTCGCCAGTCCGAAAGCTTGTTTGACGTGCCATTGATGTACTGCATGCTGATGCTTATTGGAGTGGGGTTTGTGATGGTCACGAGTGCATCAATGCCGGTTGCTGAGCGCCTGTTTGATAATCCGCTGCACTTTACTATTCGGCATGTCATTTTTTTAGTCGGCTCTTTTTTACTGTTTTGGTTTACCTCAAATATTCCGATGACTTGGTGGAAACGGAGCAATCCATATTTGTTACTTTTTGGACTGATATTATTGGTTGCAGTACTGATTATCGGCAGAGAAGTGAATGGCGCGAGACGATGGATCCCGTTGGGGCCGTTTGGTCTGCAAGTTGCTGAAGCGTCAAAGCTATTTTTCTTTAGTTATATTGCGGGTTATTTGGTACGCAAACGTGATGAAGTACAAGAGAATATCAAAGGCTTCGCCAAGCCCATGATAGTATTTGCGGCTTACGCATTTTTAATTTTAATGCAGCCTGACTTAGGAACTGTAGTGGTCATGTTTGTCACAACGGTTGGTTTGTTATTTTTAGCAGGCGCAAAGTTATGGCAGTTTTTCACTTTGATGTTAACAGGGGTTTCTTTGGTGGTGTTACTCATCATCATTGAGCCTTATCGAATGAAGCGAGTAGTCGGTTTTTTAAATCCTTGGGAAGATCCATTTGGTGCCGGTTATCAATTAGTACAGTCGTTGATGGCTTATGGACAGGGAGGCTGGTTTGGTCAAGGTTTGGGCAATAGCATCCAAAAACTACAATACCTGCCAGAGGCGCATAACRACTTTATTTTTGCTGTCATCGCTGAAGAGCTCGGCTTTGTTGGTGTATTCAGCATTATCATTTTACTGGGTGTGTTAGTGACTCGAGCGCTTTTTATTGGTCAAAAAGCACTGAAGGCCAATAAGGAGTATGAGGGGTACTTTGCGCTGGGGATTGGTATTTGGTTTGCTTTTCAAGCCGTTGTAAATATTGGCGCAAGTGCAGGGATCTTGCCCACCAAAGGCCTCACTCTGCCATTTATCTCTTATGGTGGTTCGAGTCTTTGGGTGATGACAATTGCGGCTGCTATTCTACAGCGTATTGATTTTGAAACTAAAATGTCGACAAGGCAAGCAACATCCCGTGGAGGTAGGCGATGACAAAGCGTCTTCTTGTGGTTGCGGGCGGTACAGGAGGGCACATTTTTCCTGGTATTGCTGTAGCACAGTTTCTACAAAGCCAAGCCTGGCAAGTGAGCTGGGTTGGGACTGCCGATAGAATGGAAGCCGACGTGGTTCCACGTTACGGCTTTGAGATAGATTTTATTGCCGTGAAAGGGGTTCGTGGTAATGGTATAAAACGCTTAATTACCGCGCCATTTATGGTGCTGAAGGCCATACTTGCAGCCAAAAAGATATTGCGACAACGCAAGCCCGATGTGGTTTTGGCTATGGGAGGCTATGTGACGGGGCCTGTTGGTGTGGCTGCAAAACTGCTTGGGATCCCTTTGGTGATCCACGAGCAAAATGCAGTTGCGGGAATGAGTAACAAACTATTGGCTAAAATTGCCACCAAAGTATTGGCAGGGTTTCCAGGAGCATTTAGTGAAAAGCTCGCTGATGTCGTAGGCAACCCTGTGAGAGCGAGTGTGGCTGAGATAACAGAAAAATCGCCTTCGGTACCGTTAAACATATTGATAGTGGGTGGCTCGCTTGGCGCACGTGCACTCAATGAAGTGGTACCTGAAGGGCTGGCTCAGTTACAACAACAAGCACCTGATGTATCACTGGCAGTTCGCCATCAAAGTGGCAAAAATAATCAAAATGACGTGCAAAAATATTATGAAAATGTGGGTGTTAATGCTGAAGTCAGCGAGTTCATTCATGATATGGACACCGCATACGCTTGGTCAGATATTGTAATTTGCCGGGCAGGCGCCTTGACTGTAAGTGAAATCGCGGCTGCTGGAAAAATGGCAGTATTTGTGCCTTTCCCACATGCTGTTGATGATCACCAAACAGCGAATGCTCAGTTTTTAGTCTCAGCGGGGGCTGCACAGCTAGTACAGCAATCACAGTTGAGCGCTGAAACACTCACGCAGATATTATTGCCCTTAGTCACTGAGCCGAAAAAAATTGCACTGATGGCGGCTAAAGCGAGACAATGCGGTAAGTCGGAGGCAACGGCTAAAGTTGCCCATATTTGTACAGAATTATCGAATTAGGAATGTAAATGGAAGCTTCAAGCAGAAGAGCAATGCGACGTATCAACACCATCCACTTTATTGGAATTGGTGGTGCTGGTATGGGTGGTATTGCCGAAGTGCTGGCCTTTGAAGGTTACCGTATCACAGGTTCAGACATTGCTAACAGTGCAATGACTGAGCGTTTAAGCAAAATGGGCGCTGAGGTTTTCATAGGCCACCATGCCGATAATGTAAAAACCGCAGATGTGGTTGTAGTGTCTAGCGCAATTAATGAGCAAAATCCAGAGATCCAAGCTGCGCTTGCCAATCGAACACCGATTGTTCGACGTGCAGAAATGCTTGCCGAACTGATGCGCTTTCGCCACGGTATAGCAGTCGCTGGAACGCATGGTAAAACGACAACAACAAGCTTGATTGCGAGTATTTTTGCCAAGGCACAGTTAGACCCTACTTTTATCATTGGCGGTCTATTAAATAGTGCTGGTAGCAACGCCAAAGTAGGTAGCAGTGAGTACCTTATTGCGGAAGCAGATGAAAGCGATGCGTCGTTTTTACACTTGCAGCCAATGGTATCTGTAGTTACAAATATCGAAGCAGATCATATGGATACTTATGATGGTGACTTTGAAAAAATGAAAGACACCTACATAGAGTTTATCCATAATTTACCGTTTTACGGTTTAGCGGTTGTTTGTATTGACTCCCCTGTAGCAAAAGAGCTACTACCTCGCTTTGCAAGACCCACTATTACTTATGGCGAAGCGGCGGACGCTGACTATCAGTTATTTGATTTCACACAAACACAGAGTGAATCACACTTTAAAGTAAAAACAAAAGAAGGTGAGGTGCTTGAGGTTACACTCAATATGCCAGGTAAGCACAATGCTCTCAATGCTGTGGCGTCGATAGCTGTTGCTAAAGATCACAACATTGAAAATGATGCGATTTATCAAGCATTAGCGAGCTTTGAAGGCGTTGGTCGTCGTTTCCAACATTATGGTGCATTTAAAAACGAAGTTGGAGAAGTGATGTTAGTTGATGACTACGGACATCATCCCTCTGAAGTCGCTATGACCATCCAAGCTGCAAAAGCTGGCTGGCCAGATAAGCGCCTTGTGATGATCTATCAGCCTCATCGTTATAGCCGCACAAGAGACCTATATGAAGATTTCGTAAAAGTACTATGTGATGCTGATAAGTTACTGCTGTTGGATGTTTACAGTGCTGGTGAAACACCAATTGTTGGTGCCGATAGTAAAAGTTTGTGCCGTAGCTTACGTCAACGTGGCGTAGAGCCTATTCATATCAGCGATCATGCTGAACTTGCGCAAGTATTAGCAACCACGCTACAAGATGGGGATTTAGTGTTAACGCAAGGGGCTGGTAATATTGGCCAAATCGTAAAACAGCTAGCCGCAACAGGGCTATCAATAGAGCAATTAAAACAGAGTAAGTTATGAGTAGTCAGTTTGGTAAAGTAGCAGTATTACTTGGTGGCAGTTCAGCTGAGCGAGAGGTTTCGCTTAAGTCTGGTAATGCGGTATTAAATGCTTTTGTTAGCCAAGGTGTTGACGCAATTGCTTTTGACCCAGCAGAGCGTAATTTATGGGAACTGAAAGAACTCGGTGTGGAACGCGTATTCATTGCGCTACATGGTCGTGGTGGCGAAGATGGCACGATTCAGGGCGCTCTTGAGTTTATGGGGATCCCATATACAGGCAGCGGTGTATTAGGTAGCGCGCTTGCGATGGATAAAGTTCGCTGCAAGCACTTATTTCAGTCGGCAAAGCTCAGCACTGCATCTTACGCTGTCGTAAGCAAAGAAACGGGATTTGATGCTAAGGCACTCATAGCACAATTTGGTAAAGTTATGGTCAAGCCGAGCCACGAAGGCTCTAGTATTGGTATGGCACAAGCCGATAGCGAAGAAAGCCTCACTGGAGCACTAAATAACGCCTTCAAATTTGACGACCAAGTTTTAGTAGAGCAATGGATCACAGGTCGGGAATTTACGGTGTCTATGCTAGGTAAAAATGCGCTCCCCGTTATTGAAATGCGTACCCCACGTGGGTTTTACGATTACGAAGCTAAGTACCAAGTTAATAGCACTCAATACTATTGCCCTGCAGAGATTAGCGCAGCGCATACTGAACAATTACAGGTGATGGCAAAACACGCGTTTGAATTGGTTGGCGCGACGGGGTGGGGGCGAGTTGACGCAATGCAAGATGAGCAGGGGCATTTCTATTTATTGGAAGTCAATACCGTTCCCGGCATGACAGAAAAGTCTCTCGTGCCTATGGCTGCAAAAGCAACGGGTGTAAGTTTTGAGCAATTAGTTGTTCGCATTTTGGAGCAAACCCTTTAAGATGCGAGCATTTTTGGTGAAGGCAAAGCTTATCAGTTCCAAAGTGAACTGGCCCCTATTCTGGGGACTGGGCTTTTTCTTTGCTGTTATTTTTACATTGATACGAGGTACATACTGGGTAAGCGATTGGTTAGTCGTGCATCATGATGCACAGATAAAAACGCTAAAAGTACTTGGTAAGCCTTATTTTACCAATGAAGATGACATTGTAACGGCGATAAAAACGACCGACTTAACGAGTTTCTTTAAATTGGATGTAAAAGCGGTGCATGAGGCCGTAAAGTCGCTTCCATGGATTGCCACGGTATCGGTTAGAAAACAATGGCCGGATACACTGCAAGTATATGTGGTGGAGCATAAACCCGTTGCACATTGGAATAGCGACTTATTACTCAATAGTGATGGTGAAGTATTTCAAGCGATAAGCAACAAATTACCAGAAGGGCTACCGGAGTTATATGGCCCTGAAGGCAGTGCTGAGGAAGCTTGGCACACATTTAAGCAGTTTAAAGCTTTACTAGCCGTGAACCAGTTTACGTTGGAGAGTCTCGCGCTTTCTGAACGTTTTGCTTGGCAATTATGGCTAAATAACGGCATCCGCTTGAATTTGGGACGAGAAGATAAAGCAAAACGAGTACAACGTTTTATAGATGTATATCCTCGCATGGAGCGCCCTGAAGGCAAAGTGATAGACGTGATTGATTTAAGATACGACACGGGACTGGCAGTGAGTTGGAAAGAACCCATTGAGCAGAAAGAACAACAAAATAACAAGAGTGAAGCATGACGAAGTCGGCAGAAAGAAACTTAGTGATTGGATTGGATGTGGGCACATCAAAGGTCGTCGCCACGGTTGGGGAAATCACTGTGGACAATCAACTTAGTATTGTCGGTGTTGGGCGCCAAGATTCTCACGGAATGGACAAAGGCGGAGTGAATGACTTAGACCTTGTTTCTGAATCCATCAAGCGTGCCGTAGATGAAGCTGAGCTAATGGCAGATTGTCGAATTAGCTCGGTATATTTGGGGATTTCTGGCAAACACATTCAATGTCAAAATGAAAGTGGTGTAGTCGCAATTAACAACGCGGAAGTGACGGATGATGATATTGCCAATGTTATCCATATTGCACGCTCTGTGCCTATGTCTGCTGAGCGCAAAATGCTGCATTCATTGCCACAGGAATATAGCATCGATATGCAAGAGGGAATTAAAAACCCACTAGGCATGAGCGGTGTTCGAATGGAGGCAAAAGCTCATATTATTACATGCTCGAATGATATGGCTAAAAACATCGAAAAGTGTGTTGAACGCTGCGGTCTACAAGTTGATCAGTTAACGTTTAATGCACTGGCGTCGTGCTACTCGGTACTGACGGAAGATGAAAAAGAACTGGGTGTTGCAGTATTAGATATCGGTGGTGGCACCATGGATATTGCAATTTATGTTAATGGTGCATTGCGTCATACCGCGGTTATTCCTGTTGCTGGAAATCAAGTGACGGGAGATATTGCAAAAATATTTAGAACACCTATTTCGCATGCCGAGTCTCTGAAAGTACAATATGCGTATGCCGCAAGCCAAATGGCCTCAAGTGAAGAAACCATAGAAGTACCAAGTGTGGGTGGGCGACCTGCACGGATAATGTCGCGTCATACATTATCTGAAGTAGTAGAGCCTAGATTCAGAGAGCTATTTGAATTAGCGCAAGACGAAATTCGTCGTTCTGGGTTTGAAGACCAAATTGCGGCTGGCCTTGTGCTCACCGGCGGTAGCGCCAAGATGCAAGGAGCACAAGAAGTAGCTGAAGATATATTCCAAATGCCAGTCAGAATAGGTAAACCGATTGGTATTAAAGGATTAACTGATTATGTGGATGACCCTGCATATGCAACAGCCGTTGGCCTATTACAATATGGTCGATCGCTGCAATCGATGAATGCACAGAAGTCGAAAGCAGATGTAGAGGGGAGTTGGTGGAACCGTGTTACAAAATGGTTCCAAGGCGAGTTTTAATACTCAAGTCGGAGAGTGAAGATGTTTGATATTATGGAACAGCACAGCGAAGAAGCTGTCATTAAAGTCATCGGTGTTGGTGGCG
Organism: Pseudoalteromonas sp. J010; assembly: GCF_003934235.1. NCBI lineage: Bacteria > Pseudomonadati > Pseudomonadota > Gammaproteobacteria > Alteromonadales > Pseudoalteromonadaceae > Pseudoalteromonas > Pseudoalteromonas sp. J010. The sequence goes on from NZ_RDBW01000004.1 coordinate 138,808, forward strand.
GTGGTGGTAATGCCGTAGAACACATGGTGAATCAAGAAATTGAAGGTGTTCGTTTTATTGTTGCGAATACTGATGCACAAGCGCTACGCCGTTCATCCGCGGATGTTACGGTACAGCTTGGTACACAAATTACTTCGGGCTTAGGTGCTGGCGCAAACCCTGAAGTGGGTAAAAGCGCAGCGGAAGAAGACCTTGAGACTATAAAAAGTAGTCTAGAAGGCGCCGATATGGTCTTTATTGCCGCAGGTATGGGTGGTGGTACAGGTACTGGTGCTGCACCTGTGGTTGCTCGCGCGGCAAAAGAATTAGGTATTTTGACTGTCGCTGTAGTTACGCGCCCATTTGACCTAGAGGGCAAAAAGCGTATGGCGGCAGCTGAGCAGGGGATTGCCGAGTTGTCAGAAATTGTAGATTCACTTATTACAATTCCGAACAACAAACTGCTTAAAGTTCTTGGTAAAGGGACTACACTGCTAGATGCGTTTGCTAAAGCGAATGATGTACTCTACGGCGCAGTTCAGGGGATCGCAGAGCTGATCACTCGCTCAGGTCTAATCAACGTTGACTTTGCAGATGTAAGAACGGTGATGTCAGCAATGGGGACGGCTATGATGGGAACTGCATCAGCAACAGGCCCAGACAGAGCACAAGAAGCTGCTGAAGCTGCAATTTCTAGCCCGTTGCTAGAAGATGTTGATTTAACTGGTGCAAAAGGTATCTTGGTAAATATTACTGCGGGTATGGATATCACTATCGAGGAGTTTGAGGTAGTTGGTAATCATGTCAAAGCACTGGCGTCAGAAAATGCGACAGTTGTGGTTGGTGCGGTAATTGATCCTGAAATGAGTGAAGAGCTAAGAGTTACCGTCGTAGCTACTGGCTTGGGTGGAGATCGTCGTCCTCAGTTTGGTATTGTAGACAATGGCTTCAAGCAAGCGTCAGGTTCGGATGCGGTAGGTGGCACACAATCAAGCTCACAAACTAGCATGTACGTACCAAGTTTTACACAGCCACAAACGTCATCAGCTGAGCCGGAACAGCCAGCTGAAGCGCCAGCTCCTCAAGTGCAAGAGCAAAAAGCAGCACCGAAGCCGGCCACAAATGCGAGCAATGATAGTAAGGAAAAAGGCGACTACTTCGATATTCCTGCTTTCTTGCGTAAGCAGTCAGACTAAAGTTGGTATAAAAATTAAACAGAGATTGGCAGTCTGGCGGAACTATGTTATACTCCGCCGCCTATCTGAAATTTAAGTGGGCGAATATATGATTAAACAACGTACGATTGCACAAGTCGTAAAAGCCACAGGTGTAGGTTTACACAAAGGTGAAAAGGTCACGATCACTCTCCGACCAGCTGGTGTGAATACAGGTGTTGTATTTCGCCGCGTTGATCTAGACCCAGTTGTTGACTTTGAAACAACGCCAGAAGCTGTGGGCGACACGCAACTGTGTACGTGTTTAACGAATAAAGACGGTGTTCGCTTGTCTACTACTGAGCATTTGATTGCTGCGGTAGCTGCACTTGGGATTGATAATCTAATTGTTGAATTAGATAGCGCTGAAGTGCCGATTATGGATGGCAGTGCATTGCCATTTATCTACTTAATTCAGAAAGGCGGTATTGAAGAACAAAATGCTGCTAAGCGTTTTATTCGCATTAAAGAGAAGGTGCGTGTTGAAGACGGCGACAAATGGGCTGAAATAGAGCCTTACGACGGCTTTCATATCGACTTTGAAATTGACTTCAACCATCCTGCAATAAATGCGAGCCGCCAACGTATTGGTTTAGACATCACTGCACAAAGCTTTACTGAAGAGATCAGCCGAGCGCGTACTTTTGGTTTCATGCGAGACATTGAGTACATGCACGCCAACAATCTTGCACTAGGTGGCAGCATGGATAACGCAGTGGTGCTGGATCAGTTTAAAGTATTGAACCCTGATGGGCTTCGTTATGCGGACGAATTTGTAAAGCACAAAATTTTAGACTGTGTTGGCGACATGTTTATGGCGGGCCACAACATTCTAGGAAAAATTTCATGCTACAAATCAGGTCACGGCCTTAACAACATGTTACTGCGCGAGATTATGGCGACAGAATCAGCATGGGAGTGGGCAACCTTTGAAGAGCCGGTCAGCATGCCTGCACCAGGTATGGAAGCTGGTATCAATACTGCAACTGCTTAAAAATCTTAATTGGTATTAATAAAAAAATGACGCTGAGGCGTCATTTTTTTTGCGCTGTGGTTGCGTGTTTGGCTAATTTTTCTAGCTTGGCCTTCAATGAAGGTGGTGCCGACTCTGCTAATGCCAGCAGTTGCTCGCCAGTTGCTTGGCTCATGTTACGGTTAGCTTTGTAAGCTGTGGATGGTGACTCAACAGTATTATTTAGCCGCTGTTGTGCCTCAGGGTTTGTTGTGATTTTCACTAAAGCGCAGTCATGAATACCCGCCTTTCGAAAAGCGCTAAGTATATCCATTTTTAAAAAGTTGAGGCGTGTGGCTAGGGTCGCTGAAGCGGCCTCTATTGTGAGTGTGCCTTCTCGATAATGCGCGACTCGACACTTCTTACTCAAAATAGGTCCGAGCGTCTCGACTAAGCAAGTTTGTAATTGTGCGGCCTGCGCACTTTTTTGGCCATACTGATTGAGTTTATCAGACCACCCACCCATAACTTCATCCAATGGCTTTGGATTGTAGCGATTTTTAGCCAATGACTTACTTCCCGTAGGTTGAAAAATAAAAAATAACCGCCATATCAACAAGCACAGGTACATGACGTATCGTATTTGTCGTTTCTCAGTCTCTTTGAATTATAACAGAGACTCGATATTGAGAAATCCATAAGTACTAATATTTGTGTGAATACAAATCTGGGATTTGAGAAATAAGCGAGTTGATACCAATTTTCTTAAAAAACTCATCTAGCGTATTTACCCTGAGGGTTTGATAAGGCGTGCCCTAACTTGCTGTTAAGGAAAAGCTTAATTTATCTCATTGTCTAGCGTCGAAACTGGCTGCTAGAAAGGTATTAATTATCTGAAGCCCAGGCTATTTACCTTCTTTCGTCATGTTATCTGTATGGATAAAGTGAGCTTCTGTCAGTTTACACCCTAAATTGAACAAGTATTGAGCAAGATAGTGTTAGCTATTACCAGCCGTGCGCTTGGTCAATTTGTGTGAAAAACTGGCTGTGCGAAAGGTACTTATTATCCGTTGCTCAGGTTATATGACCAGTCAAACCAAATCGGTGAGGCGCTTTAGAGTGATGTGTCAATAAAACTTGATAACGTGCAATAGTAACCTTACGCCTAACAGTAAAGATTTCTTGCAATTAAGGCCGGTATTATTTGCTCAATAAGGTTTGCAGAAGCAAAGAGTCTGGTATGATAGGGCATAATTTTAATTCGGCAATGCACAAATGCTCACTCCTAAATTGGCAATCTAGCAACTTGAATTTAGGAACGCTTTTGTCGCCAGCAGGACAAGCGCGACCCAGTCTTAATAACACTGGCTTAGAAGTATGGGTCAGCCAATACACAGAGTGAATCGGTTCAAACATGTTAGCTAATATTTTTACCAAAATTTTTGGTAGTCGTAATGATCGCACCATCAAAAACTTAAGAAAAACAGTCGCCTTAATCAATGCCTTAGAAGAGCAGTATACCAAATTAAGCGATGACGAATTAAAAGCCAAAACCGCTGAATTCAAACAGCGTGTTGAGCAGGGATTAAGTTTAGATGACTTATTACCAGAGGCGTTCGCTACGGTGCGAGAAGCATCTAAGCGCGTATTTGGAATGCGTCATTTCGATGTGCAAATGATAGGTGGTATGGTGTTGCACCAAGGTCGCATTTCAGAAATGAGAACGGGTGAAGGTAAAACATTAACTGCGACGCTACCTGCATATTTGAATGCACTCTCTGGTAAAGGCGTACACGTGATCACGGTGAATGATTACCTAGCGAAACGTGATGCTGAAACCAACCGCCCACTATTTGAATTTTTAGGGTTAACTGTTGGCTGTAACGTACCAGGTATGATGCCGCAACAGAAAAAGCAAGCCTATGGCGCTGATATTACTTATGGGACAAACAACGAGTTTGGCTTTGACTACCTGCGCGATAACATGGCATTTAGCGTTGAAGAGCGTGTTCAACGTCCTCTGAACTATGCTGTTGTGGATGAGGTGGATTCAATCCTTATCGATGAAGCGCGTACACCTCTTATTATTTCAGGCCCAGCTGAAGATAGCTCAGAATTATATGCTGAAATCAATAAAATCGTTCCTGAACTTGTGCAGCAAGAAAAAGAAGATGAAGAAGGCGTTGAAGGTGATGGCGACTTCACTATTGATGAGAAAGGCAAACAAGTTCATTTAACTGAACGTGGTCAAGTTAAGGTCGAAGAGCTACTTACTGAGCGTAATCTAATTGAAGAAGGTGATTCGCTCTATTCTGCTGGCAACATTTCATTGTTAAGTCATGTTTATGCTGCGCTTCGCGCTCACAAACTGTACCAAAAAGATGTTGATTACGTTGTTAAAGACAACGAAGTTATCATCGTTGATGAACATACAGGTCGTACGATGGAAGGGCGTCGTTGGTCTGAAGGTTTACATCAGGCTGTTGAAGCAAAAGAAGGCGTTCGAATTCAAAATGAAAACCAAACGTTGGCTTCAATCACTTTCCAGAACTATTTCCGCCTTTACAACAAGCTTGCAGGTATGACAGGTACGGCGGATACGGAAGCATTTGAGTTTCAATCAATTTATGGTCTAGATACTGTTGTTATCCCAACCAATAAACCTATGGTGCGAGATGACCGTGCAGATTTAGTCTACTTAACTCAAGAAGAGAAGTTTGAGGCTATTCTTGAAGATATTCGAGGCTGCCAAGAACGTGGCCAACCGGTACTCGTTGGTACAGTATCAATCGAAAGTTCTGAATACCTTTCTCACTTCTTACGTAAAGAAAAAATCGAACACAACGTACTGAATGCTAAATTCCATGCGCAAGAAGCTGATATCATTGCAGATGCAGGTTTGCCAGGAAAAGTGACTATCGCAACGAATATGGCGGGTCGTGGTACTGACATTGTGCTTGGTGGTAGCTGGCAGTCGGATGTTGAAAAACTTGAAAATCCGTCTGAAGAGCAAATTGCCCAAATTAAACAGGAATGGAAAACTCGCCATGATGCTGTACTTGCGTCAGGTGGTTTGCACATCATTGGTACAGAACGCCATGAATCTCGTCGTATTGATAACCAGTTACGTGGTCGTGCTGGTCGTCAAGGTGATGCAGGTTCAAGCCGCTTCTACTTATCAATGGATGATGCGTTAATGCGTATTTTTGCTGGTGAACGCATGACTAACATGATGCGCAAACTTGGCATGCAACGTGGTGAGGCTATTGAGCATCCATGGGTGAACCGCGCTATTGAAAATGCACAGCGTAAAGTTGAAGCACGCAACTTTGATATTCGTAAACAACTACTTGAATATGATGATGTGGCAAACGATCAGCGTAAAGTAGTTTATGAGCAGCGTAATGAGCTACTCGAAGAAGGTAATATCTCTGAAACTATCACTGCTATTCGTGAAGACGTATTGAATGCGACTATCGATCAATACATTCCACCACAGAGCCTGGCTGAAATGTGGGATGTTCCAGCGTTGGAAGAGCGTTTGAAAAATGACTTCCATGTTGAGCTTCCGATTGCGAAATGGCTCGAAGAGGATACCAAGCTTTACGAAGAAGTACTTCGTGAGCGCATTATTGAAGAAGTAGATAACGCCTACAAGCAAAAAGAGCAGATGGTGGGTGAGGATGTACTACGTCATTTCGAAAAAGCAGTGATGTTACAGAGTCTAGATCAGCACTGGAAAGATCACTTAGCGGCGATGGATCATCTGCGCCAAGGTATCCACTTACGTGGCTACGCGCAGAAAAATCCAAAGCAGGAATATAAGCGTGAATCGTTTGAGCTGTTCTCACAAATGCTTGAGAATTTGAAAATTGACGTTGTAGGTGTTCTGAGCAAAGTACAGGTTCGTGCAGAGGAAGATGTTGAGAAAGTTGAAGAGCAACATCGTAAGAGTGAGCAAGCACCACGCGAATATCAACACGAAGAAGTTGAGCGCGTAGGTGGTGAAGCACCACAGGGCGCTGTAGTGAGCGACCGCACTGAACCAAAAGTGGGCCGTAATGAGCCATGTCCTTGTCAGTCTGGCAAGAAATATAAGCAGTGTTGTGGCAAGCTAAAATAATTGAATAATCATTATTTAATACCAATTTGACTTAATACTTGCTCAATTTGAAGGAGTAAATCTGACGCTAACAGCGTTAAAAATTTCTTATTTAGAACAACTAAATAGCAAAATTTTTGCCTTGTTATCGACAAGATTTTCTCACCTCAAAATAGACCACTTTATTAAGAAAATTGGTATAACTTTAAAAAAGCGACGAACAGTCGCTTTTTTTATGAGGAAAATCATGGAAAAAAAACGAGTAGAAGTTGCTGTTGGGGTAATTGAAAAAAACCAAAAAATCTTTGTTTGCTTGCGCAGCAAAGATCAACACCAAGGTGGGCTGTGGGAATTTCCTGGCGGTAAAGTTGAAGCTGAAGAAGACGTATTCTCTGCCTTAAAACGTGAGTTAAAAGAGGAAATCGGGATTGATATACACAGCTCTACTGAGTTGATGAAGATAGAACACGATTATCCTGATAAAGCGGTGTGCTTACATATTCATATGGTTACTGAGTTCGCAGGAGAAGCACATGGCGCTGAGGGGCAACCATCACAATGGATAGCGATTTCGAACTTACACGAGTTAGACTTCCCAGCGGCAAATAAAGCCATTGTGGAACGGTTACAAGCGGCACAAAAAGAGTGACAAACTTTGTTACTAAATACCAAGCTTGAATGATAGTCATCCATATGGAGCATCAGTAGACTAGTGTATGGTCGTCATACGACGAAACTCTATCAGGGGAATTTACATGAAAAAATTATCATTGACCGCTGCAAGTGTTGCGCTTGCACTGGGGTTGATTGGTTGTAGCGAACAACCGCAAACACAACAACAAGTTGAGCAGCCTAAGACACAAGAAGTTACGCTAAGCTCGGGTATTGAACTTAGTAATATAGATAAATCAGTTCGTCCCCAAGACGACTTTTACTATCATGTGAATGGACATTGGCTCGAAAATACGATTATTCCAGCAGACAAATCCAACTATGGCTCATTCACGCAACTGTACGATGACTCCCAAAAGGCATTGCGCAAAGTACTCGAAGAAGCAGCCAATAATAGCACTGCAAAAGCGGGATCAGACGAGCAAAAGTTGGGTGCGTTTTATCAAAGTTATATGGATGAGGGTGCAAGAAACGAGCTGGGGCTAACGCCTATCAAGCCTTATCTTAGTGAGATCCAAGCGCTGAAAAGTAAGTCAGAACTGCCAACTATCTTTGCTAAAATGCGTTTAACTGGCGCACATACTCCTTTTGGTTGGTACGTAAATAATGATGCCAAAAACTCAAGTGAAAATGCCCTATACATGTTCCAGTCGGGTTTAGGCTTGCCAGATCGTGATTACTACCTAAAAGATGATGAAAAGTTCACTAAGATCCGTGAGCAATATCAGCTATATATAGAGCAGCTCATGGCCAAAACTGGGCATAAAAATCCAGCGCTAGCCGCGTTAAATATTCTAGAGCTAGAGAAGCAAATTGCTGAAGCACAGTGGACGCGTGTAGAAAGTCGGGATGCAACCAAAACCTATAATAAATTAACCGTTGAAGCTTTTAACAAATCAATGCCAGATTTTGATGCCGCAGCATTTTTACGTGCATTAGGGATCAAAACGGACTCATTGATCGTCAGTCAACCGAGCTTTTTTGAGTCATTATCTAAAATAATTGCAAGTACCGATTTAGAGGTGTGGCAAGACTATTTTGCTTTCCACTTTACCAATGACTACGCAGAGCTATTGAGCAAAGATGTGGTTGATCTTAAGTTTGGTTTCTTTGGTAAGACGTTACGTGGCGTTGAAGCACAAGCACCAACATGGAAAAAAGCCGTTGATGCGAGTAATTCAGTCCTTGGTGAAATGCTTGGGAAGATTTACGTTAAGTCTTACTTCCCACCTGAAGCTAAAGCACGAATGGAAGAGTTGGTAGCCAACCTGATCAAAGGTTTTGACCAAGCTATTGACGGCCTTGAGTGGATGAGTTCAGAAACCAAAGTCGCAGCAAAAGAGAAGCTCAATAAGTTTACTCCTAAGATTGGTTACCCAGACAAATGGAAAGACTACTCGGCACTAGACATTAGCCCAGATGACTTAGTAGGAAACTATGTTCGTTATAGTGAGTTTGCTAATCAGGAGATGATTGACAAGTTAGGCAAGCCTGTTGATCGTGGTGAATGGTTTATGACGCCACAAACGGTCAATGCTTACTATAACCCGGTAAACAACGAAATCGTATTCCCTGCGGCCATTTTACAACCGCCATTTTTTAATCTAGAAGCTGATGATGCTGTAAATTACGGCGCAATTGGTGCGGTTATCGGCCATGAGTTAGGTCATGGCTTTGATGACCAAGGCGCTAAATATGATGGTGATGGTAACCTTAGAAACTGGTGGAGTGAGTCTGACTTAGCTCAGTTTGAAACGCGTAGTCAAAAATTAGTTGAGCAGTTCAATAGCTTTAAACCATTTGAGGATGCAGCGGTAAATGGCCAGCTGACGCTTGGTGAAAATATTGGTGATTTAGGTGGATTAACGGTAGCTTACAAAGCCTATCAGATTTCTTTAGCTGGCAACAAAGCGCCTGTTATTGATGGCTATACGGGTGAGCAGCGGTTCTTTATGGGGTGGTCACAGATCTGGCGCCGTAAATACCGTGATGAAGAGCTGCGTAATCGTCTAATGACAGATCCGCATTCGCCAAGTCATTACCGAGTCATTGGTGTATTACCAAATATGCCTGAATTTTATCAAGCGTTTGATGTGAAAGARGGTGATAAGATGTACCTGAAGCCAGAAGACAGAGTAAAAATCTGGTAATTTCGCACACGTCTATTATGGCGGGTTTACTCAGTGCAAAGAGTAAATCCGCTCTTCTCATTACGCTTTAACTTTTCAAATAACCTCAGTAGAACAACACCCTACCTACAAAAATAAGATTGCTTTTGTGACAAAAGCGAGTAGCTTACATTTGCTTAGCATAAAGAGATTAAAAAATAATGATAGCGCTGTCATTTTAACTTTTATATGATGTTTGGGAACAATAAGTGATTAAATGCTGTTCATATTGAATTGGACATGAAGACTGGGAGCAAAAGATGAAAATAAAAACGACTTTGCTTGGGGCGATGATTGCTGGGTGCGCGTTCTATACACAAGCATCATTGACTCAGCAGCAACTCACGCAGTTTGCAACTGACACACATTTTGAATTTGCCGTAGAAAATAATTTCAGCAACGGAGCTGAGGGGTTCAGTGGCTCTATTACATTGACTAATAATTCAAAAGTGGATCTACCTAAAGGGCAAAGTGACTGGCAAATTTATATCCACTCTGTACGTCATATTTCAACCGAGTCTTCAAACGGATTACGATTTGAACATATTAATGGCGATCTTCACCGTATAACACCGACAGCATTATTTGCAGGATTAAAATCAGGCGAAAAACTACAGCTTTTATTCGATGGTAGTGCATGGGTTGCTGCATACAGTGATTTTATGCCGCGTGCTTTTATGGTGTCTGGTAGTAATAAGCCAGTGATATTTGCCAACACAGATACTGAAGACATGACCCAGTTTGTTGCGCCATTTGAACGTGAAAACCAGCTTAAAAGATACAACACACCAACCGACTACACCGAAATAGCCACAGCTGAATTACGCTATGAACGTAATCAAAGTAATGTTGACGTAGCAAAAGCTGATGCGCTTAAACGTATCATTCCCAAACCAGAATTTATTGATTTTAATCGCGGTGAGATTACCTTAAATAGCGATTGGCAAATCCGTTATGCTGGACGGCTAAAGTCTGAGGTTGAAGTCTTTCAAGAGGACTTGTCGGAATACGGCCTCAACCTAAAGGCTGAGCCAAATCATATCTCTGAAGGTAACTTACCAACTATTCGCTTGAAAGTTGCTAAAAGCTTAGGTCGAGACTATGACTACAAGAAAGCCGGCTCATACACCCTAGAAATAGACGACGATGTCATAGAAATTGTCGGAATTGATAACGCGGGTGTGTTTTATGGTATCCAAAGCTTGCTCGCACTCTTTCCTGCAGGAAGCAAAAATGAAGTGACCTTGTCTCATGTGGAGATTAAAGACTCTCCTCGCTTCGACTGGCGCGGTATGCACTATGATAATGCTCGTAACTATCACGGTAAAGAGGCGTTATTTAAGTTAGTTGAGCAAATGGCGCGTTATAAGCTGAACAAGTTCCACTGGCACTTTTCTGATGATGAAGGGTGGCGCTTAGAAATTCCAGATCTTCCTGAGCTGACTCAAGTTGGAGCGTATCGCTGTTTTGATTTAGAAGAACGTGAGTGTTTACTAACGCAGTTGGGCACTGGTCCTTTTAAATCTGGAACGGGTAATGGTTACCTTTCTCGTGAAGATTTTGTAGAGTTAATTAAATTTGCCAAAGCACGTCATATTGAGATCATCCCGGAAATAGAAAGCCCAGGACATGCTCGGGCAGCTATTAAGTCTATGGAAGCACGCTACCATAAGTTAATGGCCGCAGGTAAACGCGATGAAGCAAAAGCTTATTTGTTGACAGATATTGATGATAAATCTGAATATTTAACGGTACAGCTTTATAAAGACAACTCGATTAATGTGTGTTTAGACTCAAGCTACGCTTTTATGGAGAAAGTTGTATATGAGCTCCAAGATATGTACCGTGAAGCTGGAACTATCTTAAATACGGTGCACTTTGGTGGAGATGAAGTCGGTAAGGGGTCTTGGACACAGTCACCAGCTTGTGATGCGTTATTTGCAAAAGCAGATAATGGTGTTGCCGGGCCTAACGATCTTAAGCCTTACTTCACTCAGCGAGTTGCAAAATTACTTGCTAAAAGAGGGATCACACCGGGCGCATGGGAAGATGGCCTCATGTATAATACCACGACAACTTTCAAGCGTGATGAATTTCCGAATCCACAGTTTTTAGTAAATACATGGGATAATATTTGGGAGTGGGGGGTTGCAGATCGCGCGCATCGCTTTGCCAACAATAACTATCAAGTTATTTTATCTCATGGCACTCATTTGTACTTTGACCATCCGTATGAGGCACACCCGCAAGAGCGTGGTTATTATTGGGCGACTCGCTACACCGATACTAAAAAATCTTTCTCTTACATGCCGGATAATGTTTATGCAAATGCTGACTTTACCCGAAACAGAGAGCCGATTGAAAACTTAGAAGCATTGGTTGGTCGAGCGCTACCACCGTTGAAAAAGCCACAAAATATAATTGGGATGCAAGGACAGATATGGAGTGAAACAATCCGTACTGAAGAGCAAGTGTTGCGGTTAATCTTCCCGCGTATACTCTCAGTCGCCGAGCGTGCATGGCATAAAGCCGATTGGGAAGGACACAAAATAGATAAAGCGGAGTTAGACAAAGACTTTTCATTATTTGCAGCCGCACTATCACTGAAAGAAATTGCTAAATTGCAAAATGATGGGGTTAATCCAAACCTACCTGTACCAGGTGCCAAAGTGGTACTTGGAAAGCTGAAAGCTAACAGTGCATTTCCTTTTCTTCCTATCGAGGTGAGTTTGGATAATGGCGAGTCTTGGCAACGATATACTGGACAGATGAGTATTACTGATGAAAGTAAAGTGCTGCTCAGAACACGAATGGGTGACAAAAATGTCAGTCGCGTTACGGGGTTAAATTAATTCACTTTGAACCACTGCGCGCTGTTTAGGTTGGCGCGCTGCTACAAACTCAATAAAAATATTCAATTAGAACAATTGAGTGTAAAATTTTTAGCGAGTCTATATGGATGTAGACTCGTAACGTTTGTAGCGCAGTGGGGAAATGTATAATGTGCTTTTAACAGCTTTAACGCACAGTTAAAGGAGCAAAAAGAGTAAAGCGCAGCCTTCTACATACAAAAAGCTGGATGTAGCTGAGCGCCTTGCTCAAAATCTATCTGGAAATGAAACAGATTTTAACGTAAAGTTAAATGTCAGCGCTGTCATTTTTGTAAAAGAAAGACTGTAAAAGCAAAAATAAAAAGGCAAAAGCCAAACGAACAATAAACGATGAGTAATGTTTATGGAAGCTACCGTGTCGAATACAACAAAACGAAGTAATGCTATCCCAATGGCGATAGTCGCCGCCATGTTTTTTATTCTTGGCTTTGTGACTTGGCTCAACGGGTCTTTGATGCCATATTTGGAACAAGTGTTAAAACTCACTCCATTCCAATCTTCATTTATCCTTTTTTCTTTCTATATTGCGGTCACGTTTACTGCCGTGCCTTCAGCACTCGTTATCAGAAAGGTCGGCTATAAAAACGGTATGGCTATCGCCATTGCAATGATGATGTGTGCCGCGTTACTTTATATTCCAGCTGCAAAAACACAAATGTTTGCACTATTTTTATTTGCACAGTTCACCATGGGAATTGGTCAAACATTATTGCAAACTGCGGTAAACCCGTATGTGGTTCGTATTGGTCCTGAAGAATCAGCTGCGGTGCGAGTGAGCATCATGGGTATTTTGAACAAAGGAGCTGGTGTTGTTGCGCCATTGGTGTTTACAGCCTTAGTGTTAAGTAATTTTACGGATATGGCAGGTAAAGACTTAACTCAGGCCGATATCGACGCGATGGCGAATGGCTTAGTAGGCCCTTATCTTGGTTTAGCTGTTTTTATTGGCATATTTGCTTTAGGTATCAAGTTTGCGCCACTGCCAGAGCTTGAGAAGGAAGGTGAGGAAGAGCACGGTTCAGTAAGAGAAGCATTACAGCACCCGAACCTAAAACTTGGCGTCATTGCGCTGTTTTTATACGTTGCGGTTGAGGTAATTGCTGGAGACACGATTGGCTCGTTCGCACTAGCGCTTGGAGTTGAGAAGTATAGCGTTATGACTTCTTATACCATGGCATGTATGGTTGCCGGTTACATATTAGGTATTTTATTAATCCCAAGAGTGATCTCTCAAGAAAAGGCTCTAACCGCTTCTGCTATTCTTGGTGTATTACTGACACTGGCAATTTCATTTGGTAGCCCCGATTCGTTCATTATCTCAAACCTATTTGGTTTGTCAGCGTTACCTGATATCCTATTAATGGTTGCAATACTCGGCTTGGCTAATGCTATCATGTGGCCTGCAATTTGGCCCCTCGCATTATCTGGACTTGGCAAGCTAACCAGTGTAGGCTCAGGGTTATTGGTTATGGGAATTGCAGGTGGTGCGTTTGGCCCTGTATTCTTAGGTTTAGCTAAAGGTACGTCTGGTACAGTAGAGTCACAGCAAATAGCGCACCTTGTAATGCTGCCTTGTTACTTATTTATTATTTTCTATGCTGTAAAGGGCCATAAGCTCRGAAAGAAGGCGTAGCAAAATAACGTAAAGTATTTCTATGTATGTAGAAATAATCCCGTGTGTGATGCCACCTGAATAAGGTGGCATTTTTTATTTCTATACCTATCAGGCCGTGTGGTTATACCAATAGACTTACTACTTGCTTAATTTAAAGGTGTAAATCTGACGCTAACAGCGTTAAAAATTTCTTATTTAGAACAACTGAATAATCTGAGCTTTGGATAATTAATGCCTTTCTAGCAGCCAGTTCTAGCGCTAACTGTGTTGAATTTACTTCCAGTAGCCGGCTATTGGCACGTATATTCGCCTTGCCTACAGAGCGTAGGTAACTTAGAGAGAGCGGGACGCGGTAGCGGAGTTATCGACAAGATTTTGTCGCTTCAAAGTAGACTACTTAATTTAGATAATTGGATATCGATGTTTTTTAAAGTGTGAGAGCGGTGTGGTCGGCAAGCTAAAACCAATCGTTTTTTCAAATCAGCCAGACAATTTAGTCAACAGCAGCAAATGGCGTAAAAAACGGTTTGATTAGGATGACTTAAGTACTAGTAAGGTAAGAATTACCTTGATGTAGGAAAGAATGGGGCGACTGATGGGGCTCGAACCCACGACAACCGGAATCACAATCCAGGGCTCTACCAACTGAGCTACAGCCGCCACAAAAAGAATTGAACACCTCGTTTGGTGTGGCGCGCATAATACATAAGTTTTTAAAAAAAGCAAAGCGAAATATGCAAAAAAACGGAGAAAAAGATTTTTTTGCATAATAATTCTGCATACAGCAAATATTCATATATCCTATGTATGATCCGGACGATCTAATAATATTTCTAATTGACCAGACTCACATGAGGCTTAGATAAGAAGTAATCTAACTCATTGCTCGCTGTGATGACTATCATCGATGGCTCCGTTTTAGCGTGGAGCTGGCGCTGCTGTACTTATAGCGTTCCAGTGGGATGGTAAAATTTGCTCTAGACAAGAAGGGGTCGACGCAGTTAGCGTCAAACCATGAGAGCAACAAGTATTCAGTCGATACAAACTACTACTGTGTAACACAAATAACAAGAGGAATGGGGATGGAAGCTATCTGGAATTGGGTTAACGAAAACTCAGACTTAATCTTGCACTACGCACTTCAAGGTGTGATTGCGCTAATTATCTTTTTTATTGGTTTGAAGCTTGCCAAACTCAGTGCGAAGCTCACAATCAAAGCATTTAGTAAACGCAATGTCGACAAAGCGGTTGGCTCTTTTGTTGCTAACATAGCATATGCAATAGTGTTTGCTGCAACACTTCTGATGGCGCTATCTCAAGTCGGCATAGAAACCACTTCATTTATCGCAATTTTGGGTGCCGCAGGCCTTGCTGTGGGCCTTGCACTACAAGGCTCTCTATCTAATTTTGCATCAGGCGTGTTGATCATCATGCTACGCCCTTTCAAGTCTGGTGACTATATTGAAGCAGGCGGTAAGGCCGGTAGTGTACAAAAGATAGAGATCTTTTCGACAGAGTTACGTACACCAGATAACAAAGTAATTGTGATGCCAAACTCGTCGATTATGTCTGGTGCCATTGTTAACTACTCGCGTGAAAAAACGCGTCGCATTGATTTGGTGATAGGGGTTGGTTACGATGCCGACCTTAGAGAAGCAAAAGCAGTATTAAAATCCGTACTCGACAACGAACCAAGGATCCTAAAAGAGCCGGCGTACACTGTTGCAGTTCTAGAACTGGCAGATTCAAGCGTTAACTTTGTGGTGAGACCTTGGGTTGAAACGCAAGAGTATTGGCCAACTTATTTCACCCTAGTGGAAAATATAAAAATTGCACTAGACGACGCGAATATCACGATTCCATTCCCGCAAATGGATGTTCACCTACACAAAGATCAGTAAAAAGGTTAGTTTGAAATGAAAGTAAAGGTTTTAACCTGTTGTATTCTTATGGCTGTTAGCACAACAGCAGCGGCAGAAGGAAAAGCGAAAAAGCCAAAGAAAGTTTGGGATGTAACAAGTGAGGTAGGCGCGATCATAACCAGTGGTAATACTGAAACAACCACACTGAAGGGTGGTATAAAAGCAAAGCACAACCTCACAAATTGGCATAATGAATACAAGCTGGATGGCTTTTATAAAGAAGACACACGCGAAAATGATGCCGGTGAAGATATCACATCACGTACTAACGAAAAGTATTCGGCTTCGGTACAAGGTAACTACAAGTTGAATGAAGATCACAGTCATTTATTTGTATTTGGCTCTTACGTATCTGACTACTTTGGGGCGTATCGCAGTGAAGCTGTGGCTTCTGTGGGTTATGGCCAGCGTTTATTTGAAAATGACGATATGTACTTAAATGCTGAAATTGGTCCTGGTGTTAAGCGCTTTGAGCACCAAGATGATAGTAAAGAGCTAGATGATAATGGCGAGTTATTAGCTGGTACATCTGAGAGTGAGTTTATCGGTGTCGGTAAACTAGACTATCAATGGCAAATTTCTGACAACGCGCGTTTTACTCAGCTGATCGCGATAGAATACGGTGATACAAACACCAAAACAACGTCAGAGACCGCACTATTAACTAAAATCAACGGCTCGCTACAGATGAAAGTGGCTTACAACATTATTCATAACTCTGACGTAGCAGACGAAAAAGAAAATACAGACACTGAAACCTCACTTACGTTGGTTTACAGTTTCTAACAAGTATCTTGCCAAAGGGCACCTCAGTGCCCTTTCAATTCTGTTAAACTTCGGTAGAATGCTCAAAGTTTAACAAAAATCCATAATGGAAGAGATTTAAGTGAAGTTCTTCAGAATAATACTCCTTTCGATTTTCATTTTTATGTCGCATCAGTCTGTTGCGATGACACCAAGCAAACAACAAATTGAGCAGTTTAAAAAGCTTCCTAAAGCACAACAGGAAGAACTTGCAAAACGTTACGGCATTGACTTAGAGTCTTTGGATGGCAAAACCAAAGGAAATCAACAAAAAAATGAAAAGAAGTCTTCCATTTTGCCTCGTGATCAAAAAGATTTGCTGGAGGAAGAGACAGAGGAAGACAAATACAAGCCGAAGCTGGAGGAATTAAAACCTTTTGGTTATGAGCTTTTTGCAGGAGAGCCAACGACCTTCATGCCATCAGAATTGGCAGCGATACCTGATACTTATTTGTTAGGTATAGGTGATATGGTGAAGATCAATCTGTATGGTAAAACCAATGAAGAGCATGAAGTTCAAATTGATAGAGAAGGTCGCCTCGCTATCCCAAATTTAAGTCCTATCCATGTGATTGGGCTATCATTCAAAGAGCTAAAAGCACTGATCTCAAAAAAAATCGCAGAAGAGATGATTGGCGTACAAGCTTTTGTTTCTATGGGTGAACTAAACCCTATGCGTATCATGGTTGTTGGTGAAGCATACAAACCGGGGAGCTATACGGTATCTCCTCTTGCTACTGTGACACATGCGTTGTTTGTGTCAGGTGGGGTGAGTGATAATGGCTCATTAAGAAAAATTCAAGTAAAAAGAGCTGGTGAACTTGTTACCACTTTTGACCTATATGACCTCTTATTGTTTGGCGACAGCTCAGATGATGTTGTACTAAAACCTGGTGACGTTGTATTTATTCCACCGGCTGCGAAAAAGATCAAAGTTAAAGGTGAAGTAAATCGCCAAGCTATTTTTGAGCTTAAAGATTCCGATTCACTTGACAGTGTCCTAGCAATGTCTGGTGGTTTTAAAGCGAATGCAAATAAATCAAAAGTGGTAGTGTCACGCTACAACGGTGATGGTAAACGCATTACGCTTAACTATAACTTTACTCAGAATACTAGTTACAAGCCGCAAAATGGTGATGAGATTTCCGTAAATGCGGCTTCCACACGGTTTCAAAATACTGTCACTGTAGTGGGGGCTGTAACCAGTCCTGGACACTATGAGTGGCACCAAGGTAAGACGTTAAAAGATGTATTTAGCGCACCACGTGAAGACTTACTATCGATAGCAGACTTTGGTTATTCACTTATCATCCGTGAAGTTAATTTCAAAGGCGACATCGACATCTTACAATTCTCATTACAAGATATTTTTGATGGTAAATCTGGCGATATTGCACTGTCTTCCAACGACACTATTGTTGTTTTTAGTCGTTATCAACTAAGAGAAGAAGAAGAGCAGTTACTAGACAATTTAGCTTACAATAAAGAACAATTGAAGCTGCGTGAAAATGTAAAGCTGTGGGAGCAGTTTGAGCGTGATGAGTTCCTAAAATATATTGGCTTGAAAGAAGACGAGTTATTTGAGCTTGAGGAAGAAGTTAAACTCATTACCAGTATTGATGCACTGTTTGAAGAGCCTGAAGAAATTGAAGAAGAAGACTATGCGGTATTTAGTCGTCAAAAATTACTAACCCCCATTGTTGCTAAGTTGCAAAGGCAAGCAACGCCTACTGAGCCTGCGAAGCTATTTGCTGTCAATGGCCAAGTTAAATTCCCAGGTGTTTATCCTCTAGCAAAGCAAGCGAACTTCCAAAAAGCAGTGCAGGCAGCCGGTGGCTTTCTTGAAGCGGCGTACCTTGAGCAAGTTGAGTTGACCCGCGTTGTATATAACGATGGTAAACAAGTTGAGCATATTCAATTTAACGGTTTAGATGAACTCACAGCTCCTACGCACGCACTAACGAGTAAAGATACGGTCAATATCTTCCCACGACCAAATTGGCAGGATAGATTGCAAGTAAAAGTCGTGGGTGAGGTCAAGTTCCCAGGTACTTATACCATCAAGCGTGGCGAAACGATGGAAAGTCTACTTGCGAGGGTTGGTGGCTTGAATGAGTTCGCACATAAGGAAGCAGCGATCTTCACTCGAGAGTCTATTAAGCGTAAAGAAACTTCGCAAATTCAACGCCTAACGCAAGAGCTTAGACGCGATATTATTACGAATACCTTCCAAAAAAGTGAGACGGCTAATACTTCAATGCCTTATGAGGACATGGATAAGATCCTCAAAGATCTCTCAAAAGTTGAGGCATTAGGGCGTCTGGTGGTTAATTTAGATAAACGCTCAACGCAAACGCTACAACTAGAAGATGGCGATGCGTTGTACATTCCTGCAATGCAAGATTCTGTTAGCGTTATCGGGGAAGTTAATCTGGCGGCAACGCATTTGTTCGACCCATCTAAGTCTGTGGATGATTATATTAAGGCGAGTGGTGGCCTAAAACAGAAAGCTGATGATGAGCGAATATATATAATTAAAGCAAATGGTTCCGTTGAGCTACCAAGCTCTGGTACTTGGTTTGCTGTGAACAGCAATGCAGGTCAACTCGCACCGGGAGATACAATAGTCGTGCCTCTAGATGCACAACATATTGATAGTTTGACATTATGGAGTACTGCAACTCAGATTATTTATCAACTGGGTCTAGCTGCTGCTTCAATTGCAACACTTAATAATTAATGGATAACACAATGCAGTTAAGTGAAGCAGATATCATCAAAAAAAGTGAAATAGATTTAACCGAAATCCTATCCGCGATTTGGAGAGGCAAGTGGATTATTGGGATAACGACTATAATCTTTGCCGTATCCAGCGTATTTTATGCGCTATCACTGCCAAATACGTATCGAGCTACGGTATTACTCTCGCCTGTTGAAGATAGTCAAGGGGGAGTACTGTCTAACTTAAAGTCAGAGTTCGGAGGCTTAGCAGCAATGGCTGGAGTTAATTTAGGCGGTGGGAAAAGTAACAAAGCCGCTTTAGCACTTCAAGTTATGCAGAGTCGCTATTTTATCAATAACTTTGTTGAAAAGTACAAGTTGAAGCCAACATTAATGGCAACCGAAGGCTGGATGCTTGGGAGTAATGAGCTGGTTTTTAGCCCTGAAACTTATGATGCAGAAAATGCCAAATGGATTAGAAACGTTGATGCGCCATTTAAGCCGGAGCCTGGTATTCAAGAGTTGTTTGAACATGTCACATCTGAAAATTTAGCTGTGATTGAAGACAAAGAGAAAGGCCTCGTGACGGTCGCAATGACTCACTTTTCACCCTATGTCGCAAAGTCAATGGTTGAAAATATCGTTGTCGAAATTAATGAACATATGAAAACAGAGGCTATTGCTGAAGCAAACATAAAAATCGAGTATCTGAAAAAAACATTAGCAGATACGTCCGTTGCTGATATGCAAAGGATCTTTTATCAGCTTATTGAGCAGCAAGAACAAACAAAAATGCTAGCACAAACACAG
The DNA here is from genome assembly GCF_003934235.1 of Pseudoalteromonas sp. J010. Lineage (NCBI taxonomy): Bacteria > Pseudomonadati > Pseudomonadota > Gammaproteobacteria > Alteromonadales > Pseudoalteromonadaceae > Pseudoalteromonas > Pseudoalteromonas sp. J010. Next base: position 158,658 of record NZ_RDBW01000004.1, read on the forward strand.
TCACAATATGTGTTTAAAACCATTGACCCTGCTATTTTACCAATCCAAAAAGCAGGACCAAAGCGGGCGCTTATTTGTATTGGTTTGACCTTTTTAGGTGGAGTCCTTGCTGTAGCATTTGTGCTTTTCAGGCACTTTGTTTTAGGTAATCGGGTCAAGCAGTAAAGAAGTTGTTATTTAGTGTTATTGGTAATTTTGTTTCAAGCCAATTTCCATTACAATAGCGCGTTGAATGAGTAAATTAATAGGAACAAGTGGATCTTTATGGTCATTTTCTTTGCGTTTTTAGCATCATATTTCACTATTTTTATGATAAAACCTGTTGCTGAACGTTTTGGCTTGGTTGATGTACCATGTAGCCGGAAGAAGCACGTAGGTTCCATCCCTTTAATTGGGGGAGTTTCTATTTTTATCGCAGTGCTGACTTCTATAATTGTTTTTTTGCCATTAGAAAAAAGACTGATCGTTTACTTAGTATGCGCAGCAGCAATAGTGCTTTTAGGAGTCGTAGATGACTACCGACAGCTTGGTGTAAAGATCCGTCTTGGTGTGCAAGCGATGGTTGCACTCTTGATGATGTGGGGATCGGATGCCTATATCCACAATTTAGGTGATTTGTTTGGTTTCGGTACTATCGAGCTTGGTGTACTTGGGATCCCCTTTACGATTGTTGCAGTAATTGCTGCAATCAATGCTTTCAATATGATAGATGGCATTGACGGACTGGCAGGTGCAATGAGCATCAATACTTTTGCTGCAATCTTAGTGTTGATGGGAATAAATGGCGGTCAGTTAACGGTACTACCGCTTATTATTATTGCTACGATTGTTCCGTATCTAGCGTTCAACTTAGGGGTGCTGGGGCATAGAAACAAAAAGATCTTTATGGGTGATGCAGGGTCAATGTTTATTGGTTTGAGCGTGATCTGGTTACTCATGATATCAACCCAATCTGAAATAAATAATGCGTTCAGCCCTGTGACGGCATTATGGATCATCGCTGTACCACTAATGGATATGATGGCTATAATCATTCGACGTGTTAGAAAAGGCCATTCGCCGTTTAAGGCTGATAGAGATCATTTACACCACGTTTTTATGCGTATTGGCTTCAGCTCAAGAAAAGCATTAATTACTATATCAATATTAGCCGTCTTTTTAGCTTCAATAGGTATAGCTGGGGAGTTGGCAGATGTGCCTAGTTGGTTGATGTTGGTGCTATTTATAACAATCTTCTTAGCTTATTCGGCTTGTATTCAGCATGCGTGGAAGGTTGCAAGATTTTTAAGAAAATACGTCTTTACCAAAAATAGAATTAAAGAGTAGTTCAATGACAAAATATATGAAGACAAAACATATACACTCAGGCTTCACAATGATGGAGTTACTGATAGTGATCGTAATTTTGGGACTACTGATGTCCTTGGTCGCGCCGGACTTTTTTAAAAGGTTGAGTTCTTCAGAGCGTAAGATTGCAGCCGCTCAAATGGCGTCGTTTGAGACCGCTATTGATACCTATCGGCTCGATGTAGGAAACTACCCGAAGACTTTACAAGAGCTAAGAAGTAGTGATATAGCAAGATGGGATGGTCCTTATTTACCTAAAGATTTACCTATGGATCCATGGGGAAATCCTTATGTGTATAAAGTTCCTGGTGAGAATGGCTCGCCATACCTATTGAAATCGCTGGGAGCTGATGGCCAAGAGGGTGGTGAGGAAGTAAACGCAGATATAGTTCATCAGTAGCATCATGGAACTTAGTCAATTACTTTCCGAACGCTTTGAAGTCACCACAAGTGATATAGACAAAGCATTAACCTATCAGCAAAAGTATGGTGGTAGATTAGAGCAAATATTGGTAAATATGGGAAGTTTACCAGAGGATCAGCTGATAGACCTATATGCAGCTTATCTTGAACTGCCTGTGATCACAGCTGAGGAATTAAGCCAGTTCAATAGTGAGTTGCTGTCATCTTCGCCGCAAATTGATACCTGTTTAGAACACGGTTGGGTCCCATTGCAAATACAAGAAGACAACTGGCGATTTGCGGTATCTGAGCCGCTAAATGTCTTCATGAACCAATGGCTGTTTCAACAAAAAATAACCCCTACTATCGTCTTAGCATCTGTGGCTGATATTAATTTACTTAAGTCAAAATTTAATACGGCCGAAGAGATTGATGATGATATTTTTAGCGCTGAAGAAGAAAAACTAAAAGAGCTTGCAACAGAAGCGCCAACAGTCAACTTACTGAACTCTTTGATAAGCAGAGCATTGAGACAAGGTGCTTCAGACATGCACTTGGAGCCATTTGAAGGACGCTACAGAGCAAGATTTAGGGTTGATGGGGTATTACACGAGGCTGAGGCCATTCCTGCAAGTAAACAGCTCCCCATTGTTACACGATTAAAAATTCTTTCTGGCATGGATATCGCTGAGCGCAGGCGCCCTCAGGATGGCAAAATTGAAATGAAAATTGCCAATCAGGATATTGATATTCGTGTGTCTGCTTTACCGCTTAACGATGGTGAGTCTATCGTGATGCGTTTTCTTCGAAAGGAGAGTGTGAGATACGAAATGTCAGTCCTGGGGCTATCATCAGATATTGAGCAGAGTATTCGTGATGATATTAAAAAGACCGCTGGTGTTGTATTACTTACCGGCCCTACCGGGTCGGGTAAGACGACAACACTATATACATTTTTAAATGCGCTCAACAATAATGACGTCAAAATTATCACATTGGAAGACCCAGTTGAATATCAGCTAGAAGGGATTAATCAGGTTCAGGTAAATAGTGAAATAGGCTTTGATTTTGCCGCTGGTCTGCGCTCAATTGTGCGTCAAGACCCCGATGTGATCATGCTCGGTGAGATCCGGGATAAAGAGACTGCACAAATCGCACTACAGTCTGCACTTACTGGTCACTTGGTTTTTTCAACAGTACACACCAACGATGCCGCGAGTGCTTATACTCGTTTGTTAGACTTGGGGGTTGAAGAGTTTTTGCTAAATGCTGCACTTATCTCTGTTGTTGCGCAGCGTCTAGCACGTAAAGTATGTGAACATTGTGCTGTTGAGCATCCGCAAAGTGAAGAATTGATTCAACAATACGATCTCAACACCATCGCAGCTAAATTTGGACTAGACAAAATCGACTTACGAAGTGGATCAGGTTGTGATAAATGTGGTCACACAGGTTATAAAGGGCGCCTAGCTATTACTGAGTATTTAGCATGTGACGACACTATTAAGGGGATCCCAAAAGACGCTGACTTTATCCAAAAAGCAAAAGTACATAATGCAAATAATAATCGCCGTACTTTACTTGAGGATGGGCTATACAAAGCCATTTTAGGGCAAACCACAATAGATGAAGTAGTAAGGGTTGCTGGCTAATGGCGTCGTTTAGCTACAAAGCTTTTGATGCTATGGGTGGGAAATGCGATGGCATTATTGAGGCACCAACTATCGAAGCTGCGCACCTACAACTCGAAAAAGAAGGGCTGTTACCTTATGAGTTGAAAGCGCAGCAAACCGCTCGTGAAGGTATTCGCCTATTTGAAGAGCAAGTAAGCCTTGCTGACTTGGAGTTTGTCACGTCTGAGTTAAGCCTTCTTCTTGCGACCGGAATTCGAATTGACCGTGGTTTAGATATTATCCGCAAAACAAAAGCCAAGCCTGTGCTCGCCAAGCTACTGACGGACTTGAGCCAAAGTCTAAAAAAAGGAAACAGCTTGTCGCAGGCATGCCGAGCCCACCCTAAAGTTTTCGATAGCCTGTATTGCAACCTAATCGAGTTGGGTGAGGCTTCAGGAGATCTAGCAGGTACGTTTGCGGGGTTATCACAAGACTTAAAGTTTAAGCGTGACTTACGAAAGAAAATAGTAAGCGCGATCACTTACCCGATAGTCATCTTTTTTGTATGCGTGCTTAGTATTTTATTTATATTTAACGTGATCATACCCAAAATGGCGGATATGTTTGCCAACATTGAGCAGCTCCCTTGGTATACTCAGGCCATGCTTGGGACAAGCGCATGGTTTAACCAAAATCAGTCTCTTCTACTTGCTGGGCTTATTGCTGCTGTTGGTGGGGTATTCTTACTCAGCAAAAATGAACGCGTTATTGCGTGGTGGCACAGGGCTGTGTTGCAGCTGCCGATTTTTGGCACAGCAGTCAAAACCGTTGAACGGATCCGCTTTAATACGGGTCTTAGTTTAATGCTTAAAGCTGGCGTTGCAATTGATAAGGCACTAACGCTTGCTACAGGTAACATTCGAAACCAGCAGCTATTTGCTGAGCTTGAAGTCGCAAGGAAAAAGATTAAACGTGGTAATCAGCTCACGCCATCATTACAGCAGTCTTCTCTTTATCCATCTTTTTACATCTCGTTGTTAGAGGTGGGAGAGGAATCTGGAAAGCTAGAAACAGTGTTTGATGAAATTGCAAGTCGCTCAAAGCAAGATTTTGAAACATGGACCGATAGAATAACCTCATTACTAGAGCCTATCATGATCTTATTTATGGGGGTTTTTGTAGGTGGTGTTGTGGTTGTGATGATGCTGAGCATGATCTCGCTTAATGACGTTGGCTTCTAAAAATGAAAAAGCTGGGTGGTTTTACCATGATTGAATTGTTGATTGTACTCACTATTATGGGTCTCATCATGTCGTTGGTAGCGCCGCTTTCTATCAAAGCAATTAATCGCTCAGATGCCAAAATGGAGTTGGTTGAAGTAAAAAACTGGCTAAGAAATAGATCAAATAAAGCTTTTTTGCAGCAAAGAGATTACTTAGTTGTATTAGATAAACACTCCGGCACCGTGTATCAAGGTGATACAGAAGTCGAGAGCAAGCAGCTAAAATACTTACAGTTCCCAAAGCAAGAAATAACACTTAATCGCTTCGGTATGATCTCAGTTGATAATATTACTACCCAATACCTTGATCAGACGTTACAAATAGAGTTGCAAGGAAATGATGCACCATAAAAAAGGTTTTACGCTTGTAGAACTGCTGGTTTCCGTTGTGATTTTACTTGCAGTGATTACCACGACTTCCATGCTCTATCGTGGCGCTTTCATCAGCTCAGAGAAAGCCACAAAATATGTCCAGCTCTCAACAGCAATTACTGGCATATTAGACACAATACGTTTTGAAATAAGGCACGCACCATTCGAGCAAACAAGTTTGGAAGGTAATGGCACTAATGGTGGGGTGTTGTATCGTTGGGATGCCTCAGTAATCAAAGAAAAAAACGACTCTATTTCGGGCAGCTCTGATATTGCAATGAAATTACAAACGACGAGCAATCGATATAAATTGTGGCAAGTATCACTTGAGGTTGAAGCTCAAGGTTTAATCCGTCAATACCAATTTAAAGAGGTGAATTGGCGTGGCAGGTAAGCAACGAGGTTTCACTCTAGTTGAATTGCTGATAGCCATTACATTATTAAGTTTAGTGATGGTTACGGGGACTTTTGCTTATTTTCAGCTTGCGAGTCGTTGGGATAAAGAGCTTGGTGATTTTCAGCAGCAGGCTCAAACAGCGAAGGTGGTCACTCAGCTAGAACAAGTGCTCAAAGGCATTATTCCTTATGTAGTAAGGGATAAAGAAGGGAAACCCACATTTTTCTTCGTTGGTTCTGAGTCGAGACTATTAGCTGTCACAAATAATGGCCTTATTAGTGGAAAGCCAGAAGTGTTTAGGCTGGTTCTTCAGCAGCAAGAAAGCCATTTTCAATTGGTATATCAAGCCATTGCAATGGAGAAAGTCATACTTACTTCCACTGAGCAATCATTGGATTTTAGTAGCACTAAAGTGTTGCTGAACAGGCTTCAAGGTGCTGATTTTAATTATTATGGGTGGCAAAGTCTGACACTTAAGTCAAACAGAATACCAGGTACAAAACCAAGCTGGTTTAATAACTACCGTTCCCAAGAGCGTGGTTTAACGCCAGAGTACATCAAGTTAAAGATTGATGATTTTACACTTTTTTCACAGCTGGATAGGGAGCCTAGCCATTGGAAAGGTCATTTTAGCGAAGGTGGGATGTTATAATGCAACAAGGGATTGCCCTGCTACAAGTCTTGCTAATCACCGCTGTCCTCAGCTTACTTGGCTTGTTTATGACCAAAACCGCAAGGCAGCAAATTGAGATAGCGAGCTCATTCGACAACAGAGCACAAGCTTTAGTAAATAACTATGATGCTGAAGCTACGGTGCTATTTGCGTTATTAACAGAGTCTAAGTCACCGACTTCACCTTTTTCTAATGATCTTCCTGAGCTAACGCAAGTTTGGAATTTTTATGGTGAAGCTTTTCGTTATGGTGATCAAGCAACGATTAGCCTCCAAGATCTAAGAGGGCTGCTTAATATTCGTTATCCATCGGAACAAAGGTGGTTACGTATATTGACGCAGAAGGGACTAAGCGACTATGATGCTCGGCTACTGTTGAGTCAAATACAAGACTGGCAAGATGTAGATAAGTTATCTAGGTACTCTTTACCTGAGTCAGGTTATAAAAATGGCGTAATTCAGACTTGGTCAGAGCTATCGCACTTAAATATACCGAGAGTGTTAAGCAGCTATCTGGAGCAAAACGCCACAATATACAAAAAAAGTATATTTAATCCGATGACAGCGCCTGATAGTTTGTTGCATAGCTTGTATGATGCACCGGTAGTAGAACAGCTTATAAAGATGCGTAAAGACAAAACGTTAACTCCTGCCTTATTTACAGCGTACACAGGTGTTAGCGAAAGCCAAAGTATCACTTTGTTTCCGTCCAGCAACTATAAAATAAAAATTGAAACTCAGTTGGGTGGTGCGCGCGTAAATCGTACGCTTTATTACCTATTAGATCCAAACAAGTCAAAGCCAGTAAACTTAGTGGCTTCGGAAGGTTAATAACACAATGAGTGAACAAGCACTGCGAGGTTGGCAAAAGAAGTTAATTTGTAGTTTGGTTAGTTACTACAAAGATAGCCAGCACTTTCATCTTAACTATGATAAGGGTGAGTGGCATTTAATTAAATCGTCATCACCAAAGTTTATCCAAATAGTAGCTAGAAACCATTATATTGAACAAGTCGACAAGCTACCTGTAACTGATCGTAAAGCATTAAATAGTATGCTAAAGCTACGCAAGCAGAAGCATAGCACAGGGGGCTACTCAACACAGATACGTGCTCAAGATGAAAGTACCTCTATTTTAAACAGTTGGCTATTCGATAAAAAAGCCGAAGGGTCATTAATAGTGGTGCCTGAATCGGCACTAATTGCAATTGGTGAATCTAACTCAAGCATAACTTTAGTCAATAACGAGTATTATCTTGCACAAAGAAATCAAGTGATATATTCAGCTGCTCGTTTTGGGTTAATTAATTCACCAGAGCGATTTGCTAACACTGTTGGTATAAACTTTGATAATGTATCCGAGATAAACTCACAGAGTTGCCTAACAGAGCGCTTGGTTTGCTCTATTTTTCCTTTACTTAAACGCTCAATGTTGCACTTTGTTCAACCACAAGGGTTGCTGGCTTATCAAGCTTATGCGAAAAAATCAGCGGTATTTAGTGCTGTAGTGTGTATATCTTATTTAGCGTTGAGCAGTGCTTATTTAGTGGTAAAGAAAGAGCACCTTCAATCCGAATTGGACAAAAATCAAGATAATATTAATCAAGCATTATTAACATTTTCAGATTACGAAAAAAATCATAATAGAGTTGAGAGTTGGCAAGCGGTAATGGCAAGCGTGCCAAAAATTTCTCCTAACTTACTGCTCCTCGATAGCATTCGCAGCAAAGCAAAAGTCAACAGTTTACAATACAAAGGCGAACGATTTGTCATTCGTGGCGAAAGTGAAAATGCTATTGCAGTGCTGGAGTCGCTAAGTGAGTTTGATTGGGTTCAAGGTCCCAAGTTTGATTTTCCTGTTAGAAGCTATCGGGGCAAAGAGGAGTTTGTGATCAGCTATTCCATTCCTGTCAATACCTATAAAACAGATTATCAACCAAAACCTGTAACGGAACAAAAGGGTGGTGATCATGGTTGAGCAACTAAAACAGTATAAAGTGCTCTTGGCTGTGGTTGCTTTGCTGGCCACTATAAAGTTTGCAATAGTGCCTCTTGTTACATGGCAAGGAGAGCAAGTTGAGCATATTTCTCAAATTCAAAAACGCCAGATCAAAGCAAGTCAGATAATGATGCAGCTTCAAGATATTGAAGTAGCAAAACAACAGGTTGCTGATGTAGAACGTGTTTTCAAAACGATGTTATTTGATTGGCAAGCGCCTTCAAAATTTAGAATTGATACACAAAAAAAGCTCAACCAATTGCTCACTGAACATAAACTGTCCACCGTTAATATCGGTTGGCAGCCAGCCTTAAAGTATCAATCCGCAGGACTCCATAAAGAGCAGGTGAGGCTAAATATTTCTGGAAAGTTAGCTGATTTTGCAGCCTTTTTAGTGATGCTCGAAGCCCAATCACCGGTTGTGCTTGTCGAATATGTTGATCTAAATATACGAGGGTTAAACGCTAAAGAAACGGGTAATGCAGAAGTTAGCTTGTTGCTCTCCTTTTATTTACAAGAAGGAGAACAAGATGCGTAAAGCATATGTTTATCTTGGCCTGTTTATATGTACGCTTTTTGCTATTGACGCTGTTAATCGCTTACAAATTCAAGTTGATGCGAGTAGTAAGCCGTTTAGGCTAGATAATACCCAGCAGATTTATTTACCTAAACTCGCAGAGCAAAGTAAAACAGATATTGAACAAACTCTTGAAACATGGGTGGTAAAAAAAGCAGAACAGCCAGATGCACAAAACAATGGCATGAGCCTAGACGAGCAAGCAAAACAAACAGGTGAACTGACCTCTGTTTTTGCTCGCGATAAAGAGTTGCGCTTAAAGGCTGTGGTGCAATCATCTGGGTCGACTTACGCTCTAATAGACATGACTTCAGTTAAAACCGGTGCAAATGAGCTAAAGAGGTTAGATCATGGTGAGGTGATCGAAGACTTTATACTAACGATTAAATCTAATACAAAAGTAGAGCTTAACAAGGGTGAACAGCACATCACACTTATTATGTACCAAAGTACCAATCAGTAACGACGGAAACACTATGAAACAAGCACAGAAAATCTTACTCGGTTTTATTGTCACAGCGGGACTGTCGGCATGTAATTCAGTACCTAACTCAGTTGCAGTTAATGATTCGTACCTACAAGCAGATAATAAAAATGAAAAAGTAAATCCAGGGACACTTCCACAAAGCGACAAAGCCCGCCCACAGGCAAAGTCAAATGGGTTAGTATATTTACCGGCATTACCTGATGGTAAACTGCCACAAACCAGTCAGCCAAACTTGTCACAACAATTTAGTAGTAGCGAGCTGGTAAAATTGACAGCGGATAGTCTAAAAGTTAAGGACTATCTTCATTATGTATTTGGCGATTTGCTCGGTGTTAACTATATCATTGGTGATGAAATCACCAATAGTGACGATGCAATCACGATCAATCTTAAAGAACAGTTGAGCAAGCGTCGTTTATTTTCCATCAGTCAAGATTTGCTAACCGAGCGCGGTATTATCATTCGCGAGCAGGATGATATTTTTTATATACACCCCTCTGAAAATGCCTCAGGTGGTAATGTGGTATATGGCTATGGTAGTAAAGTGGAAGATGTGCCTAACACCCCGAGCAGCATCATACAGATTGCGCCGTTTACCAGTGGCATGCAGACACCGCTAGCAAATACTATTCGGCAGATGACAAACGTAGAAGCTCAACCTTTGTTTGACCAGCATGCGATAATGTTTAAAGGCAAGCGTGCTGAAGTGATTAGAGCACTCGAATTTATGCAAATGATGGACAAACCAGCGTTCAGAAACCGTCATATAGGTATGTATAAATCCGTATTTATGCCTGCAAAAGAGTTAAGTAAAAAGCTTAGCGAGCTGTTAAAACAAGAAGGTATAACCAGCAGTATTTCAGGCTCTACAGAGCAAGCGGTTAGTATGGTCGCTATTGAGCGCACCAACAGTTTGATTTTCTTTACTAATAACGAAGGTTTTTTACAGCGAGTTGAATTTTGGTCGCAACAACTCGATCAACCAGCAGACGGTAACGAAAAACAATACTTTATTTTTGAACCTGAGTTTGCTCGAGCGGTGGATTTGGGGCAAAGCTTGCAAAATTTACTCGGTGGTGGAAATAGCGGAGCCATTAGTCGCTCTACGTCTGCGACGGAAGAAGTAAAAGAACAGCGCGGTTCAAGCCCTCAAAATACAAGTGTAAGTGTTAATAATGAAGACCTCCGTATGGTTGTGGATGAGCGCTCTAATGCAATCATTTTTCATACCTCAGGCTCTGAGTATCGCAACTTACTTCCATTAGTGAAGCGTTTGGATGTGATGCCAAAGCAGGTGGTACTTGAAGTACTTATCGCTGAAGTCACATTAACTGATGAGTTCAGTCAAGGTGTGAAGTTTGCGCTTGCCAACAACCGCTCCGCTAGAACTGGTTACTATAATTTTACTGGTAATACAGATACTGGGCTTAACTATGTATTAGAAGGGTTAACAGGCAAGTTAGATATTCAGCTATTTGAAAAAAATCAAAATGTTAACGTGCTTTCAAGACCAACCATTGCGGTGCGTGATGGAGTTGAAGCAAACATTTCGGTGGGGGATGAGATCCCAACAGCAGGTGATATTATTACCGATCCTGTTAATGGCTCCCGTGCTTCAGTGGTGTACCGTAAAACCGGTATTGATCTTAATGTAACCCCAACTGTCAATGCGCAGGGAGTTATTTTGATGGAAATCGAGCAGGAGATCAGTAACCAAGCGTCTGGCGATAAAGCAGCTGATAATCAGCCAACGATTTTTACCCGCAATATTAAAACAGAAGTCATAGCCGCAGATGGCCAAACCATTATGTTAGGTGGCCTGATAAGTCAAAATAATAATCTAACCAATACAGGCGTTCCGTTTTTTTCTGACTTACCTGTATTTGGGCGCTTATTTGATGGTAAAAAAGACACCAATACCAAAACTGAGTTAGTCGTGATGGTAACTCCAAGGGTGGTTGAGGCGTCTGAGCAGTGGCAAGGTGTGATGGATGCTTTTAAGAAGAATTTAAGCAATCTAGATTTTAGTAATAATAAATCTAACTAGATGAGATATATTGCGCTAATATAGTCATAAAACTGACATGAAAATTGCTTATTTTATTAAAGAGCTTAAGGTAAAACTGGAATTTGTACTTTTTTTTACAATTGAAAATGTCTAAAAAAACAACAATTTACTGGGGCTTGTTTGTTTACCCTTTTGATTTTAATGCGCTTTTTTTGCAACCTTACAGGCTGCGCTATGTTATTTGTATTAACGCTTAGTTTTTGCAAAGTTAACTGCTTGACAATGCAGAGACAATGGTTAGACTAAGCATGGATTTGATCGGATGTCACTTGGGTGACGGCCTAATTGAATGATCAAATATAAGAAAAATGGGAACACACATTGTTCTTGTTTCATGAAACTTTGGAGAATGGAAAACATGTTCAAAAAATCTCTACTAGCGCTAGCTTTAGTTGGTGCTTCAACTTCAGCTCTTGCTGTAAACACTACTGTAGCTAACTCAATCAACGTTTCAGTTGAAGGTCAAGCAGCTGACGCAGCAGCTACTACAAGCGAGTCTGCAGAAGTTACTCTTAACCTAAATGCTGAATACACAGTTGGTGACACAGTAACTTTAACTCTGTCAAGTGGTGCTGAGTTTGCTGACACTCAAGGTTATAACCTTGTAGGCTCAAGCAACGTAACGTTTGGTTTATTAAACGCAACAAAAAATGAACTTACTTTCCGTGTAACAGCTCGCACAGATAATACTGTTACTACAGGTCAAACTGTTCAGCTAAAAGATGCTTTATTAAATGGCAACAACATTACGTTTAAGCTAGCTGACCTTGCTGACAAACAAAAGATCACTCTTGCAGTTGTAGCAAAAACTTCTACAGGTATTACTTTAGACACTGCTACTGGTACAAATACTGACTCTGCAGAGCTTTTTGTTGGTGCTAAGCAGTTCGAAGTAATTCCAACAGCTAGCAACGGTACAGTTGATGTTGCTCAGCTACGTAAAGGCTTTGTTAAACAAGGTACTACTGAGCAAGTTCCAGCTCCTTCGTTCACTTTCGCTGACAAGTCAGGTACTGGTTCTTGGATCTCTACTATCTCTGATGATGGCTTTGAACTAAAACTTACTGGTGATTTCACAGGTGTTAGTGAAGTAAATGTTGGTACAGCAGCGACTGACAAGTTCACTATCAAAGATGGCACAGCTACTTTATCTGGCACATCTGCTCTAAGTGGTGAGACTATTAACTTTGTTCTTCCTGCAGATGACAAACGTGTAGCGCTAACTGCTCCGCAAAGCTTCAAACTTACAGCTACCGTTAAAGAAGGTACTACAAAGTCAGCAGTTGTGTTGGACAGTTCAACTGTATCAACTTGGTCTCTTAACGGTGACTCTGAGTTTGTTGAAATCATGCCTTTCTCTGATACTTACAACCGTTATATTGCAGTAACTAATAACGGTACAGTAGAGGGTGATATTATGGTAGAACTATACTCTGATGGTAAGATGATTGCTGCTAAAACTGTAGGTACTGCTGGTAAGTACGCAGTAACTAACGTTACTGCTGCTGTTGATGCACTAGCTGCTGAAAACGAAGTAACTGGTGTTGCTGGTGTTCGTGTAACTACTAACGCTCCAGAAGCTAACATTGAAGTAAGCGCTATTTACTACAACAAAGACGTACAAGACCACGTTAAAGTTAACTAATTTAACTTTTAAGTAGTCTAAAAAAAGCGAGCCTAGGCTCGCTTTTTATTTTTACACTTTAATAAGTGTTAATAACAAAGTAGATAAAACTTTGTACTTTCTATCTACTAAGGCATTAGGTACACTGCTAACCAGTATTACAGTGATGTGAGTGCCGAGTGAAATACCCCATAGTACAGCCCTTTCTACCTGAAATAGGTTTATACCAACAGCAAATCACAGAAATCTTTGCGAGAAACCGGCTAACTAACAAAGGCCCATGTGAAGAAAAGCTAACCGAAAAGCTAAAAGAGTACCTTGGTGTTGAGCATTTATTGCTTGTGGCGAACGGCACAATGGCGCTACATATTGCATACCAAGTAATGGGGATCACAAAAGCCATTACAACTCCCTTTACCTTTGCCGCGACACTGGGAGCGCTACGTATGCAAAATATTGCGACTCGCTTTAGTGATGTCTGTCAAAACACGTTTAATTTAGACCCAAATAAACTGGATAGCGCCGATTTAGAGTGGGCAGATGCTTTGGTGCCAGTTCATGTATTTGCAAACCCTTGCGATGTTGAAGTAATTGACAATATAGCTGAGCGATATCAACTAAAAGTCATTTACGATGCAGCGCATTGCTTTGCCAGTAAGTATAAAGGTGAGTCACTGTTAAAGTATGGTGATTGTGCAACTCTTAGTCTCCATGCTACAAAGTTGTTCCACACTGTTGAAGGCGGAGCGGTTATTTTTAAGCACAAAAGCGATTTAGAAAAAGCAAAAAAAATAATTAATTTTGGCCAAAATGGGCAACAAGTTCCTATACTCATCGGCACGAATGCAAAAATGAGTGAAATGCACGCAGCAATGGGACTGTGTGTATTTGATTACGTTGACGATATTCTTGCCCATCGGGTAGCGTTATTTAATCATTATAAAGAGCGCCTCAATCACTTTCTCAATTTTCAACATTGGAAACCCAATACAAGCACGAATGGTGCTTATCTTACGGTACTATTTAACAATGAACGCGAACTTTTATATGTACGTGAGCACTTAGATGGTATGGGCATTCAAACTCGTCGTTATTTTTACCCTGACCTCAACGAGCTTAATCTTTATTGTGAGCACAGGGACTTACCTTGTTCACAATTGATTTCGCGCACCGTCCTATGTTTGCCTATGTATTATGAACTGCAATTGTCAGACGTAGATTATATTTGTGATAACATCATCGCCTTACTTAAAAGGTTTAGAGAAGTAAATGGTACAAAAGCATCACTATAGCAAAGCTGAATTAGTCGCATTGGGAATTAAAGCCGTAGGCGATAATTGTTTAATATCAAGGAAGGCTTCATTATTTGGCATAGAAAGAATATCTCTCGGTGATCATGTGCGTATAGACGACTTTTGTATTTTATCCGCGGGATCTGGAGGGGTTTCACTGGGAAATTATATTCATATTGGCGCTTATTCTTCACTCATAGGTGACGCCGCCATCACGTTAGCGGACTATGCGGGGCTTTCTGCAAGAGTCACCATCTACTCCAGTAGCGATGATTACAGCGGTCAGTGGATGACAAACCCCACGGTAGACGAAACTTTTACCAATGTAACTAGCAAGCCTGTGTACCTTGGCAAGCATTGTATTATTGGTGCCGGTAGTATTATTTTACCGGGCGTTACACTCAACGATGGTGTTGCCGTGGGAGCCCAAAGCTTAGTTACGCGCTCCGTCGATGAGTTTAAAATAGTGGCAGGCTCGCCAGCTCGTTTTGTCAAAAGCCGCAGCAGAGCACTTCTTGATAAAGAAAAAGCGTTCAAGGAACAATGCTAGTACATATTTTTTCTGATACGCCGCATCATTATCAGCCAATGATGGCCTTTTATGAGCGCTGCTTTGATGGTGAGCAAGCAATCTGGGTGCTTGGCAGTGCAAAAGACAAAGCAGGCAAGATCCTGTTTTTTTCAACTGAGCAGATGCTATTCGCGGCATTGCAGAGGCAATCAAAGAAAAGCCGTTTTATATTCCATGGTTTATTCTCTCCGGTATTGATCCGAAAGCTTGCATTGAGTCGATTGCTTAGTCGCTCTATTTGTGTGTTATGGGGAGCTGAAATTTATCGTAATGAAAAGGTATCTGGAATAAAAAACCAGCTTAACTGGTTTGCACATCGATTACTGTTGAATAGGGTTAAACGGGTATTTACCTTAAACTCAGGCGATGCTGACTTGGTCAAGCGTTACATGCGTATGACACGTAAAGTTGACGTTTTACCATATCCTTTGATTGACTTTAACCTAACCAAGATAAAACCGCCTTGCGATAGAATTAAGATACTGATGGGCAACTCCGCAGATCCAGCTAATAACCATAAGCAATTAATTGATCAACTTGCCCACGTTAACTTACCTAATATAGATATATATGCCCCATTGAATTACGGCGGCGCGTTAGAGTACGTTGAGGAGATCAAGCACTACGCGCAGGAAAAGCTAAAAGCTCGTTTTTACCCAATAACCAAGTTGATGACAAAAGAGGAGTACGATAGGCTGCTTTGTGAAGTTGATATGAGCCTATTTGCACATCATCGTCAGCAAGGCTTGTATGTGGTTTACGCTATGCTATTACAAGGTAAACCCATGTACCTGAACACGTATACATCGACCTACCATACTTTAACTCAGTTAGGATTTAGGTTGTTTGATATTGAGACATTTTCGACTCTATCGGTCGATACGATAGTTGAGCAAAAAAAACGAGTTATTGAAGATAACGTACAGCTAATGCGCGAAAGTTTTACCGAATCTGCATTGGCACCGAAATGGGACGCGGCATTGAAAGAGCTAATGCAGTAATGGTAACCATCCGCTCTACGGTAAAGGGGCTCTCTTGGTCAGCCTTTGCAACAATAATCAAGGCTGTCATACAGTTTGCTGTTTTTATTTTGCTGGCACGCTCCCTATCATTAAACGAGCTGGGTATTGTGGCATTTATTACGCTATTGATCAGTATTTCCCAATTGCTCAGTGATGCTGGTATTTCCAATGCGTTGATCTATTTTGATAACTTAACCTTGAGTGTCAAAAAGCAATTATATTGCTTAGGGCTCGGTATCATTGTATTGATAAGCCTACTTATCAGTGTCACATTGCCTCAAATTGAAATATTTTTTGGTATCGAAGGGTTAGCAAATTACCAAGTTTGGATTGCAGTGATACTGTTATTACGAGCCTTGAGTGCTCAGCCACTGGCGATTATGCAGAAGCAGTTATTGTTCAAAAATATTGCTTTTTTAGAGGTCTCAGCTGCTTTTATTTCGTTGGCTGCTCTGGGATATGCGCTATATCTAAAGTTAGGAGTATCAGCAGCATTGTTAGCGCACAGTGTTAATGCTGCCGTGATGGCAATCGTGACTACATTTATCTGTAAAAAAGATATTGGCTTTTCGATACCTAAATATCAAAGCATAAAAGCGCCACTAAGATATGGGCTTTATCAAAGTGCAGAGAGCATCTTAAGTTTTGTTGGGCGTCAATTTGATCAACTGGTGGTGGCAAAGATGATGGGAGCCGAGGTTTTGGGCGTCTATAGTTATATTAAGGAATTAGTTGCCAAGCCTGCCCTTCAGTTTATCAATCCAATAGTAAATCGTGTTGCTTTTCCTTCTTTGGTAAAATTAAAAAGACAAGCGCGAGGGGCGCTGTATACAAAGCTAATGCTGGCTTTAGGTTGTATTAATATACCCTTATATGTTGGTATTTATTATTATGCTGAATTTGTAATTCAACTTACTTTTGGTGAGTCTTGGTATCGATACAGCGATATAGTTTCGATTATGGCGATAACAATGCTATTTACAGCATTGATCAATCCATGTGGGCCTTTGCTACAAGCTTCTGGTGCTGTGAGGCGCTCATTTTTATGGAACTTGCTCGTCACAGTGAAAAGAGCTGTGATTATTGTCATTATGGTACAACACGGGCTAAAAGAGTTAGTTATCGCGTTGGCCATATTGCAAAGTATCGTGTTTTTGCTGCACTGGCCGGTTTTAGTTACACCTTTTACAGATTTACAGTTTATTAATTTCATTAAATCGCAACTCCCTGCTTTGTCATTTACAACGGTTGCTATGTTATCTTCGTTGTTACTTTATCAACACTTTAACTTGCCGATGTCACAAGGCGTTGTGTTATATATGGTGTTTTTATTACTGTGTATGGCCTGTACACTATTTTTGCTAAGATCACGACTCGCGTCACTTTTCATGGAAGTTAACAATGAGAAATAAAGAGCTATGGCAGCCTAGTAAATTTGTTTACCGAAATGGCACATTACGCGTAAATAAGGACGCACGTGATATTGGTTTGTCGTCTTGGTTGGCAATTGATCTTGTTGCAGCACATTACCAGCAGCATTTGCAGCAATACGTGAAGGGTGATCTACTTGATTTAGGGTGTGGCAAAGTCCCTTTTTTTGAAGCGTATCGACAGCATGTAAACAGCATAACATGTGTAGATTGGGCTGAGTCTTTACACGATAACCTCTACATAGATAAGTTTTGTGACTTAARCAAACCGCTAGAGCTAGATAATAATTCCTTTGATTCTATCTTGTGCTCAGATGTATTAGAGCACTTAACCGACCCACAAAAAACTTTGCACGAAGTGGCAAGGGTATTGCGCCCTGACGGTACATTTATCATCAACACGCCTTTTATGTATTGGCTACATGAACAACCTCATGATCACTATCGTTATACGCGTTTTGCATTGGAAAGGATGGCAAACAATGCTGGTTTAGAGGTTGTGATCCTTGAAGAGATCGGTGGTGCACTAGAGATAGTGGCTGATGTATTGAGTAAATTTCTAGCGAAAATCCCAGTTTTGGGGAAGTTTATGGCCTGGTGCATCCAGACCTTAGCTATGTTTTGGGCGAGAAGTAAAGTTGGAAAGGTATTTATGTTAAAAACGAGTAATACGATGCCAATGGGCTACTTTGCGGTATTTAAAAAGGTAGAAAATTGATAAGTACACAAAAAGTGGTAATAGGCATACCTACTTACAAGCGTCCTCAGGGGCTACTAAAATTACTTGATTCTGTAACTCAATTAAATATTTTTGGTTTGGATGTTACCGTTGTTGTCGCTGAGAATGATTGTGACGAACTGGCAGGTGCTAAGTTAGTTGATGCGATAAAAAATGAATATGCTTTACCGTTAAAAGTACTTCGCGTTGAAAAGCGAGGGATTTCATTTGTTAGAAATGCGCTACTTGATTGTGCTTTTACAGAGCACCAAGCAGATTATTTAGCAATGGTAGATGACGACGAGTGGGTTGAACCTAATTGGTTACAGGCTTTAGTTAAGGCGCAGCAAAAATTGGGGTGTGAAGTTATAGGTGGTGTTGCTAAGGCTGAATTTGCTCAGGAAGTTCCCGATTGGGCCACTGAGTTATCCATTTACTTCCCTGAACAAGCGAACACGACGTCAGAAATTGAGTTGTTAGAGAGCACCGCCAGTGTTTTGTTACATAAGCAAGTGTACTGTGCTTTTGACCAACATAGATTTGATCCTTTCTATTCAATTTATGGTGGTGGTGATAAAGAGTACTTTACGCGGCTAAAAGCTTCGGGCGTAAAATTTGCCGTTGCCCATGAAGCAATCTCACATGAACTTTATAGCGATTCTAGGGCTACTAAAGCGTGGGCGACTGAGCGTGCTTTTAGGATTGGGGCTGCGGATATGAGAATTATTCTGCTGCATCATAAGCACTTGGCGCGAATAAGCATTGAGTGTATCAAGATAGTACTAGGGGGAGTAGTAGGACTTGCCTATTTTTATTTACCTTTTGTCTCTGCAAGCAAAAAAATGAAAGGAAGGCTCCTTTATATACGTCAGGTTGGCAAAATTAGTGGGTTATTTAATCAGCAAAGGCCTGTCTATAAAAAGACTCATGGAAAATAAACGGGCGTGGAGATAAATCCTTTTGGACACACTTCTCGGTGTCCTGATAAGTATTTAGAAGAGAAAAGGGCATCTTCACACTCTATAAAGCATGAGCCATGATAAGTTAAGCAAGAGTCGCGACAGCACCGCAGTGGCTATTTTCAATTGTAATTCTTGACGAGCATAATCGCGGTTTACAGGTTACAAATAAGTACACTTCTAACAGTACCAAACTGTCATAAAATACCCTATAATTGCGTGTTCGCAAAATCAACCAATAAAGCAATTTGTTCAGGTTTAATTGGGAGACTCTTTTGAAGATAGCAAAGGATGGATATCTACAAGTCTTGTAGAGCAGGAAGTAAATGAAAATATCAGTAGTCATACCTTTGTACAACAAAGCTCAGTTTATAGCACGAGCTTTAAAGTCGACGCTCTCACAAACTGCATTACCCTTTGAGGTCATTGTGGTAGATGATGGCTCAACGGATGGCAGTTGCCATATTGTCGAAGGGTTTGGCAATCAAGTTAAACTGATCAGACATCCTGAAAATTTAGGCGTATCCCAAGCGAGAAACTCAGGTATTCAAGCTGCGGCAGGTGACTTTATTGCGTTTTTAGACGCCGATGATTATTGGTTGCCAAACTTCCTTGAAACGATTGAAGCCTTGCATGAAAAGTATTCGGACGCATCAGTTTTCTTTACTGGCTATCAATTCTTTGATGGCGATGAGTTAAAGCCAGCTAAAAATACACATCTGCCAAGTACAGATGGCCAAGTTGATGATTATTTTCTCGCTTGTTGTAATGCAGACCTTCCAATCACTTCATCTTCTGTATGTATTAGGACTGAGTCTTTGAAGCAGGTAGGTATGTTTCCAGTTGGTGTAAAGCTTGGTGAAGATCAGGTGGTGTGGGGAAAATTAGCATGTCAATCTCAGCTTGTTTTTGCTCCAGAATTAGCCGTTGTGTATGACCTAAATGCCTCTAAATCTGAGTCGTCAGAGAGCGTACAGCTCTCTCCACATATTTACTATTTCGATACATTAGCGAGGGAGCCTGATACTCCAAAAATGTTTGTTACTAGTATCAAGTACCTTTTGCACCTTTCGGTAATGAGCTGTGTTAGGAAGAATTTGATGAATGGTAATAAGCAAACTGCTTTAAATGTATTGAAAAGCAATGAGTTTTTAATTTGGGATAAGTATAGAGTTATTGCGTTTTTGTTGTTGTTGAT